>NZ_CAJPRT010000051.1 GCF_905373215.1 uncultured Campylobacter sp. | reverse complement strand
TGGGCACCGCGATCACCGGCACGCTAACAAGGCCTGCTAGCACGCTAGCTAGCGCGCCCTCCATGCCCGCCACCGCAATCACGACCTTTGCGCCGCGTATTTGCTCTAAATTTGCGATCAGTCTGTGCAGCCCGGCCACGCCCGCGTCGCTAAATTTACGCACGTCGTTGCCTAAAAATCTCGCTGTTTCGTATGCCTCCTCCACTACCGCGCCGTCGGCGGTGCCGGCAGATACTATCGCGATGTAGCTTTGCGTGAGCGCGGGCTCTTTAAATTTGACGCTGACGACGCGGCCGCGAGCATTAAACTCCGCCTGCGGTAAAATTTCGCGCACCCGCTTAAAAACCCGCTCGTTCGTGCGTGTTATTAGGATATTTTGCCGTCTTGCGCCGATCGCACCAGCGATACGCAAAATTTCATCGTCCGTCTTGCCCTCGCCGTAGATCACTTCGCCCGCGCCGTTTCGCAAAGCGCGCTGAGTGTCGATTTTGGCGCAGCCCACGTCCTCGTAGGGGTAGTTTTTCAGGTATTTTAACGCCTCTTGCTCGCTCACGCGGCCGCTTTTTATCCCCGCGAAAAGCTCTAAAATTTCATCCTCTCTCATGCAAAACATCCTCTCTAAGCCCCTTTAGATCAAGCGTCACCTCCGCTGCGCCAAGCCTCACGAGCTGCCTAACGACGTTTTTAAATTTCGCGTCGTTTAGAAAGCTTTGCATGTCGGCAAAGGGCATTTGCAGCTTTATATTTTTTCGGTCGCACCGCGCGCGGACGTTTGCGTAGCCGCTTGCGATGAGTAGATTTTCCGCCGCTTCGATCAAATTTAGCTCGTGCGGGTCGATCTCGCGCCCGTGCGGCAGACGCGTTAGCAAGCACGCGTAGCAGGGCTTTTCGGCGGTAGGTAAGCCTAGCTCGCGCGATAACTCGCGGATATCGGCTTTGGTTAAATTTATTAGCGGCGAGAGCACGCCCAGCTCCTCTTTTGCTTTGAGCCCCGGGCGATGTTCGCCCAGATCGTCTCGGTTCGTGCCGTCTGCGACGCGGCTAAAGCCAAGCTCGCGGGCGCGCTCTATCAGGCGCGAAAAGACCGCCTTTTTGCACAGATAGCAGCGGTTTTCGGGGTTGTTTTTAATCTCGTCCGCGACGCCGAGCTCTAAAATTTCGTGGCGGATGCCATAGATGCTAGCAAATTCCACGGCTTCGGCGATCTCGCGCGAGGACATGTAGGGCGATCTTATCGTTATGCCGATCGCTCGCGCACCCAGCGCGTCGTGCGCCGCGCGCAGCAGTAGCGAGCTGTCCGCACCGCCGCTAAATGCGACCGCCAGCTCGCCCAGCCCGCGCAGATCAGCCTTTAGTTTTTCTAGTTTCGTCATAGATTTTCAGCGCCTCTTTCCGCACCCGCTCGATCGTCGTGCCGTGCGCGAGTGCCGCGGCCTTGCAATCCTCAAATTCCGGTTTTGCCTTTTGCGTTTGGCCGCTGCCTGAAATTTTAAGCCCTATCTCGCCGAATTTCGTCTGCACCCGCGCAAACTCGCGCTTTAGCTCGGTTTTAGTAACCTCTATCTCGCGAACGCCGATCGCGGTGGTGTGCGTAAATATAAGATCCTTTAAATTTTGCGCGTCCTGCTTGCGGCACAGCGCGTTTAGCTCAAAACCCATGCGACCCTTTTTCATAAAAATAGAGCGGCTAAAAACGTCTAGCGCGCCGTTTTCGCGTAAAATTTCGCATACAAAGGCAAAGCTCTCGGCGTCCATATCGTCGATGTTCGTGGAGATTAAAATCTGCTTGCAAAGCTCGCCATAGCCCGAGCGTGCGCCTAAATTTCGCTCGTATAAATCCTCGTCCGCCTCGCAGATCATCGCGCGAAGCACGTTTGCAAAGCCCGCTGCGTCCTTGCCGCCCGCGCCGTAGCCGATCTTTTCTATCCTAAAGCTTGCCCCGTCCGCAAACTCGTCCGCGCAGGCCTTTAAAATCGCCGCGCCCGTGGGCGTAGTCATCTCGAAATTTGCGCGTCCGAGGCTTACAGGCACGCCTTTTAAAATTTCGCAAACGGCGGGCGCAGGCACGCTAAGCGCGCCGTGATCGCAGATCGCTACGCCGCCGCCAAGCTCGATTTTGGAGCTTACGACGCGCGAGACGCCGAATTTTTCAAAAAGATACTCGAGGCAGATCGCCGCGCCCGCGACGTCCGCGATGCTATCGACCGCGCCGACTTCGTGAAAATGCACCCGCTCTATGTCCATGCCGTGCACTTTTGCTTCGGCCTGCGCAATCGTGCGAAATATCGCGCCCGCTCTTTGTTTGCAGCTCCGGCTTAAATTTGAACTCTCTAAAATTTGCCTGATATCCACGTAGCTTCTGGCGTGAGGCTGCGATTTTAGCGGCACTACGTCGATTTTTGTCGCGGCGATGTCGTTTTTTAGCACGTTTTTGCGCTCCAGCCTAAATTCGCCGGCTAAATTTAACTTCTCTAGCTCGGCGCAAAGATAGTCAAAATCCACGCCAAGCTCCACCAGAGCTGCCAAATTCATATCGCCGCTGATACCAGCGCTCGCGTCGTAATATAAAACTTTAGCCAAATTTACGCCTTAGGCACCGTCATCGAGCCAAACGGCAAGATGATGATTTTTGCGTCCGCGCCCTTTTGCGCGAGCGCGTCGACCACGGCCTTTTG
>NZ_CAJPRT010000050.1 GCF_905373215.1 uncultured Campylobacter sp. | reverse complement strand
TTGATGCCGCTTTTGTAATAGCCTTTTTAGTTCCTCAAGCCTGCTTTGATCCATTTGCCGCCTTTAAATTTGATGGACGCGCCATTTTATAGCGCCGCCGCTTAAAGCTCATTAAATTTTGCCGCTCGCCCGCTGCGCGCCGTTTGATCAAAATTTAGCCCCCATATCTTTGCAGCGATTTTTTATATATTTTCGCCGCAGCGCAGCTCGCGCTCAGATATGCCTCAAACTCCTCGCTAGTAAGCCTGCGCGGCTCATTCGCAAGCTTCGCCGCACCCGCCGCGCCGCTTGACATATTTGCGTCCAAATTCGCTTCGTTTACGATCTCGCCTCGTCGGATTCGGTTGCTAAAGCCCGCTGCACGCGCTATTTGCGGCATACGCTTTAAAGAGAAGTTTAAATTTTGCGTTTGCAGATTTAAAATTTTACCCATGCATTTGCGCGGACCCGCGATAAAATCGCCATTTTGTATGAGCGGGGCGGCAGAGCCGAGCGGACCGCTCTCCGCCAAGCCGTGCAAGCCGCCCGTCGAGCCAAGTAAGCCGCCCGCCAAAAGCTCTGCACCAGTTAGGACGCGCAGGCTTCGCACCAAAATCCCGCCGCCGCTTTGCGGGACACTGCGAAACGAAATGTCAAAGCCGAAATTGTGAAAAAATATCTCGCCCGCCCGCGACGTGCGCTTGTAGGTGTTACGATCCGCGCCCGTGAAATACGCCTCGATCTCCGCGAAGGCGAATTCCGCACCGCTTACGCAAAGCACATAGTTTTGCAGCAGATCGCGCATGAAATTTTCGATCTTTGCCTGCGCTCGTTCGGCGTCAAACTGCGCCTGTAGCGGCTCGGCACCGAACACAAGCGCTTGTCTGACGCTCGGCTCCGACTGCGATGGACGGACGTTAAATTTTAAGTGTGCTTGCTCTGTATCAAGACGGGCTTGCTCGGCATTAAACAGCGGCTCGGCATTAAATTTTAAAATTTCAGCTTGCTGCGCGTCGCTAAAATATGACTGTCCGCCGCAAAATTCCACGTCGCCTTGTGATTTTAAGGGCTTGTCGCCGCTCCCGCCCCTCGCGCTTCCTGCAAGCTTGGAATTTTTTGAAGCAAGCTTTGAGTCCGCAGAAATTCCAAACTCCGCAGCGTCGATTTTTGAGAAAAATTTTTCTAAATTTTCATCGCCCAGCATTTTGCTCTTCCGTAGAATTTCCTTCGCGCTTCGTAGTGTTCGCCTTGCTGCTCGTAGTGCCAGATTTGCCGTTGTTTGCCTCAGCGCGCGTTAAATTTCCGCTATCCGTTGCGTTCGTATCGCCTCGTGCTAAATTACCGCCGCTACTTGTCGTATTTGCTTCATCGCCCTTTGATTTGGGCGTTTTAAAGCCAAAATTCTCACAGCGATCTCCTCGAAAATCTTGGAAATAATATTTCTCGCGCTCGCCTAAGCTTTCCACCCCTTTTTCGCACACTCGCTTAATATAAGCCTCGTGTGGATATCTTAGTCTGTTTGCCGCTAGGATATCGCCGGCATCCGCTTGCTTTACCAACTTAGCAATGCAGGCATCGTCTTCTTCGCCATAGCCCAAAAATACCTCTCTCACATTGCAGCACGAGCTGCTGATTTTTATATATAGGGTGCACAGAATAATAACTCCTACAATTAGCAAAAAAATTTGACTTTTACTGGCTTTCAATTTCGCTTTATCGCCCGACATTTGACCCTCCCGTAGAATTTACATCGCCTTTGATCGCGCCTGTTTCATTGCGGACTGTATTCGCACCTTCGCGCGTTAAATTTCTCTCGCCGTCTGTTGCGTTCATATCACCTCGCGCTAAATTACCGCTGCCGCTCGTCATATTTGCTTCGCCGCCTTGCAATTTTGGGGTTTTAAAGCCCCAGGGCTCACAGCTCTGGTAGCGCTCGAAATAATATCTCTCTCGCTCGCCTAAGTTTTCCACTCCCTTTTCGCATACGCGCTTGATATACGCCCTGCTTGGGTATCTTAGTCTGCTTTCCGCAAAGCCGTTTCCGTCGTCCGCTCGTTTTATCAGCTTGGCGATGCAAGCGTCATCCTCTTCGCCCTGTTTATCAGAAAAGAATTCCTCCATATTACAATACATACCGCCGCTGCTTATAACTCCATAAATAATAAAAACCCCCGCAATTAGCATAATAAAAATTTTACTTTTACTAGTTTTCAAGCTTGCCCCCTTCGCGGTTAAATTTTGATTTTTTCCGCAGATTTACGATTTGCGGGCGGATCGTAAATTCGCTCACGTTGGACTTCGTGCGCAGAATTTGCAGCGTAAAATTTGCGATCTCTCCCGCATCCACGAAGCTCGCCTCATCATCTGCGGGCTCGAAGCTCAAATCCTCGTAAAAGGGCGTTTTGGTGATGTCAGGGTTGATGCAGCTTACTCTGATCTGCTTGCGCGCCTCCTCGAAAAGGCAGAGCAGAAACGCCCGCAACCCCGCCTTGCTCGCGCTATAAACCGCGCTAAAGCGGCTAGATCGCAGCGCCTCGATCGAGCTAATACCGATGATATGGGCGCGGTTGCGCTTTAAATTCGGCAAAAGCGTGCGCGCGATGATGATGTTTGCGGCAAGATTTACGTTTAAAATTTTTAAAATTTCGCTCTCGCTCATCGACTCAAGCGGCGCAAATTTCGCCGTGCCCGCGCACAAAATCAGCGCGTCAATCTCACACGCCGCAGCCAGCGCGCGGCACTCTTTTGCTAGCGCGTCCATATCCTCAAAGCGCGAGGCCAGCGTTAAAATTTCATAGCCGTTTTGTCGCAGAAGCTCCGCAACCGCGCTGCCGATACCGCCGCTTGCGCCCGTGATCAATGCTTTCATCTTTTCTCCTTTAAATTTTAATGCCGCTTCGGCGCGTTAAATTTCGCGCGCCGAGTAAATGTCCCTACGCTAAATTTTCTCCGCTCGTTATGTCCGCCGCTAAATTTACGCGATTAGACAATCCACGCCGCGACCTGCGCCGGGTAAAATTTTAAATTTAGCCCGCGGTCGTTTTGTTGCGCCACCGCTTTGTAAAATTTCATCGCCGCTCGCTGTGCCCGCCCACCCGATTTATAAAATTTAATTTTATAAAACTCGGCGCGCCGCTAAATTTTAACCGCTAGCTCGCCGCAAATTTCGCGCTGTGTCCTTGACGCCGCATACGAGCCAGCACAGGCCGCGATGTCTGCGACAAACAGCGCGTCTAGCGCTGCCGTATCTTTGCGAAATACGCCGCTTTCATCGCCTCCTCAAAGGCATCGTTACTTTCATACTCGTGCCCCAAAACCTCGCGCCACAGGCTCGCATCCTCCATACAGAGGTAGAAAAACACTCGCTCGCGCCACGGCGAAAGCGCGTCCGCGGCAAATTTAAAAAGCTCGCGCTTGATCTGCAGCGGGTAGGACAGCTTACCGTTCGCGTCCGCAAGGGGCATCTGCAGAATTTTGCTCCGTAGCCCGCGCGAGCGCAGCTTTTTTACGACGGGCTTAATGAAGGTAAGCGTGCCAAGCGAGACCATCGCGACGCCGCTTGGATCGAAGCTGCGTAGCAGCTGCTCAAAAAGCGCGCCGTAATCACTCCGCCACCCCTCGTACCAAACCATCGGGTGAAGGTGAAAGCCCACCAAAATACCGCGCGCCGCGAGCGCTTCGGCTGCAGCCAGCCGCGCATCCAGGCTCGCGCTTAGATGCTCCTCGTTCGCTATGATCGCGGGGGTGTTTAGCGAAAAGGTGACGATGAGGTTGCGCGGGATCTCACGCTGCAGGAAAAACCGGATATTATTCGACTTGCTTTTAAGCTCCAAAATCACGTTTTGATGCAGCGCCGCGAAGTCCGTTAGCGCGCTTAAAATGCCGAAGCGATCGCCCCACATAAGCGAGTCGGAGCTCTGCCCCGTGCCGATGTGGTAGCTGCGCGCGGGATCGAGCCGCAGCCGCGCTAAATTTGCCGCAAAATTCTCGTCAAAGCCGATTTTCCCGTGCTTGTAAAAGGAGCCGATCGCGCAATAGGAACAGTCAAAGCCGCACGAATTAA
>NZ_CAJPRT010000049.1 GCF_905373215.1 uncultured Campylobacter sp. | reverse complement strand
AAAAATAATTGGCGGAGGCATTTAATTATTATGTTTTATGTGGCAAAGGCGGTAGTATCCATTAAATTTAGATGATTTTTCCTTTTTATGACGACCACGCCGATATTCTTTGTTTTGCAGTTTCAGAAGATGCTACCGAATTCTGCTTTATAAAAATTTTTCCATCTTTCTGCCTCTTTGGTATCATCTAATTTAATTTTAAATTCTAACTTTGGCTCATGATCTTAAATTTGTAGCGTATTTAATTAAAATTAATGCAGAATTCCTTCTTTAACCTAGCTTTTAAGATCCCTGGCGTGCATTTTTACAAATATTTTGAATTGCTATTAAATGAGTTGCATTTAAATCTATTTATATTGTGGTAAATATATAGTTCGTTAAAATTTTAATTTGTGAGTAACTCCAAAATTTCATTAGTAACCTATAAATTTAATATATTTGGTGGCAAATTGAAACCGAATGAAATTTCGCATAAGTGCCCCATGCTGTATCCTAGCCCAGCCACAACTAATCTTTTTAAATTTTATAGCGAGATGAGAATTCTACCCATTTCCGCCGCAAAAGGCGTGTCGCGTAGATCCGTTTTGATTTCAACAAGATGAATTCTGCCGCCTACGCAAATCGTGCAATAAGCCCATTTAGGCGTTTCAATTCCCAAAGGATAGAATTATTCCACATTCTTGTGGGACACTTAAAATGCAGTGGTAGAAGTTTTAATTCCCAACAGGATGGAATTTTACAATACGAAACGCCCTAGCGTCATATCACTAATCTCTTGCTTCAATTCCTAACTGGATGAAATTCTATCTTACCCTTACAAACAATTCTTACGATGATGCCGAGTTTCAATTCCCAACGGGATGGAATTCTACTCCGAACCCAAAGCCGATAAGCGCATCAAAGAGGGGGTTTAATTCCCAACGGGATGGAATTCTACAAGACAACTTGACGCAAAAATGAAATCAATCGAGGACAGCTTCAATTCCCAACGGGATGGAATTCTACAGAGTATTGTTTGAGCCTTCAAAACCTTGTACGGTTTCGGTTTCAATTCCCAACGGGATGGAATTCTACCAATACCCGGTTTCTTTTCATGGATAGGTATGAGGCCTGTTTCAATTCCCAACGGGATGGAATTCTACTCAAATATCCTGGCACGATAGCCCGAAATTTAGAGGTTTCAATTCCCAACGGGATGGAATTCTACTCAACTTTGCTTGATTGCGTTTCTACAGAAGTCGGTTTCAATTCCCAACGGGATGGAATTCTACGAGCAAAAAGCGCGTTTAAATTTCCCTCGCTAAGCCCGTTTCAATTCCCAACGGGATGGAATTCTACTGAAATAACGCAGAATTTACTATTTCTGAAAAAGGTTTCAATTCCCAACGGGATGGAATTCTACGTGCCTATATTTTCGGCATTATTGAGATTAGTTTCGTTTCAATTCCCAATGGGATGGAATTCTACGCGGCTGGAGCCTGAAAGGAACGAAGAATTGAAGCGTTTCAATTCCCAACGGGATGGAATTCTACACAATTCTTGTGTGGCTTATTATCGTATCCGTCAGTTTCAATTCCCAACGGGATGGAATTCTACTCAAGCTATATTCGTTCTACAAACTCCGTAGTCTTGTTTCAATTCCCAACGGGATGGAATTCTACATAGCCGCCGTGCTTACGGATAGCAGGGAGCACGTCGCGTTTCAATTCCCAACGGGATGGAATTCTACGGGTAAAAAACTCTACGTGATAGACGCACAGGCTAGGTTTCAATTCCCAACGGGATGGAATTCTACTATACGAGGGGCGAGGAGATCGAGAGGCGTTCGGCGTTTCAATTCCCAACAGGATGGAATTATACTGAAGCAAGCGACGATTAACGCAGGCTTTGCGATCTGTTTCAATTCACAATAGGATAGATTACCCGCCCAATTTATATTAATAAAGTATTAGATTTACCTCGTCAAATTTGTTCCATCGAAGCGCGGAATTCACCCCGCAGGATAAATTCCGCTGAATTTTACTTCACCCTCTTTATCTCGATCTCGCCGCCGTGCGCGCCGATTTCGATCCGATCGCCGGTTTTGATCTCGTCGCTTAGGATCATATCGGCGATCTTATCCTCCACCAGGTCGTAAAGCGCCCTTCGTAGCGGCCTTGCGCCGTATTCGATATCAAAGCCCGCCGAGGCGATGAGCTTTTTGGCGTCTTCGCTTAAGTTCGCGCTAATGCCGCGGTTTGCGAGCGTTTTTTGCAGGCTCTTAAACATAATGCCCACGATTTTTATAAGATCGTCCTCGCTTAGGGCATTGAAAATCACGATATCGTCCAAGCGGTTGATAAATTCGGGCTTGAAATAATTCTTCAGCTCGCTCTTTACCGCCTCCTCTCGCTCGGCAAGCGCGACCTCGCGCGGCTTGTCCGCATTTTTGGCGTCAAGCTCCATAATCTTAGCCGAGCCGATATTGCTCGTTAGGATGATGATCGTGTTTTTAAAATCGACCGTAACGCCCTTGTTATCGGTTGCGCGTCCGTCGTCTAAAATTCCAAGCAGGATGTTAAAAACGTCCTTGTGCGCCTTTTCGATCTCATCAAAAAGCAGCACTGAATACGGTCTTCTGCGGACAGCTTCGGTAAGCTGTCCGCCCTCATCGTAGCCCACGTATCCAGGAGGCGCACCGAGCAGGCGCGAGACGCTGTGTTTTTCCATATACTCGCTCATATCAAAGCGGATCATCGCCCGCTCGTCATCGAATAAAAACCTCGCTAAGCTCTTTGCGCTCTCGGTCTTACCGACGCCGGTAGGGCCTAAAAACAAAAAGCTTCCGATCGGGCGATTTTCATTCACGAGCCCCGCTTTGTTGCGCTTGACGGCGCGAGCGATGGCGTGCAGCGCCTCATCCTGCCCCACGACGCTTTCTTTTAGATGCTCCTCGATGTGGAGGAATTTCTCCTTTTCGGAGGAGAGCATTTTACTTACCGAGATGCCCGTCCATTTGCTTAAAATTTCAGCCACGCTCTCCTCGTCCACGCGGTTTCGCAAAAGCACACCGTTTTCTTTCATCGCGTCCCATTTCGCCTCAAGCTCCTTAACCTTTGCTTGCGCGGCAGGGATCTTGCCGTATTCGATCTCGGCAGCCTTGCTAAGATCGCCGTTGCGTCTTGCTAAGCTTGCTTCGTTTTTGAGGCTGTCGATCGCTTTTTTCTCCTCGCTGATGCCGCCGAATACGGACTTTTCATTTTCAAATTTAGCCTGAAGCGCGTTTTTCTGCTCGGTTAAATTTTCGATCTCTTTGTCGATCTGCGCAAGCCGCTCGTCGTTTTTGCTGTCATCCTCCATCTTAAGGGCTTCCTTTTCGACCTGAAGCGTAAGGATGTCGCGCTTAGCCTTGGCAAGCTCGTTGGGCTCGCTTTCGATCTGCATTTTAAGCTCCGCCGCCGCTTCGTCAATGAGATCGATCGCCTTATCGGGCAAAAACCTATCGCTGATATAACGGTCGCTTAGCCTTGCGGCGGCGACTAGCGCGCTATCGGTGATGGTGACGTTGTGGTGCACCTCTAGCCGCTCCTTTATGCCGCGCAGGATCGCCGTAGCCTCGCTCACGCTAGGTTCCGCGACCGTTACGGGCTGGAAGCGGCGCTGAAGCGCGGCGTCTTTTTCAAAATACTTTCGGTACTCTTTCAGCGTCGTAGCGCCGATCGCGTGCAGTTCGCCGCGCGCAAGAGCGGGCTTTAGGATATTTGCGGCATCCATAGAGCCTTCACTTGCGCCCGCGCCTACGATGGTGTGAATTTCATCGATAAAAAGCACGACGTTCGCGGCTTTTACGACCTCGTTTATGACGGCTTTGAGCCTATCTTCAAACTCGCCGCGGTACTTCGCGCCCGCAATCAGCGCACTCATATCAAGCGCGATGACGCGTTTGTTTTGCAGGCTAAGCGGAACCTCTTTTTTAGCGATCAGCTGCGCAAGACCCTCGACGACCGCGGTTTTTCCCACGCCCGGCTCGCCGAGCAGGATAGGGTTGTTTTTCGTCTTGCGGATTAAAATTTGCATCATTCGCGAGATCACCTCGTCGCGACCGATGACCGGATCGAGCTCGCCCGCGATTGCCTTGGCGGTGAGATCGACACCGAATTTGCTAAGCGCCTCAAGCGTCTCGTCGGCGGTTTGCGAATCGATGCTTTTACCGCCGCGAAGCGCCTCTAGCTCCTTTTTGATCTCGCTAAGATCTGCAAATTTAGACAGAATTTTCTTTAGCGGATCAGCGTTTAAATTAGCAATCAGCCAAGTATCTACGGCGATAAATTTATCGCCCGAGCTCGTCATCAGCCCTTTTGCGACCTCTAGTGAGTTCATCAGCTCGCGCGAGATTCGCACGTTTTCCTTCGTGACGTTTGAGCTCGTAGGCAAATTTGAAATTTCGCTTTTGATCTCAAGCTCGACCGCGGTCTTTTCGATGCTAAATTTATTAAAAAT
>NZ_CAJPRT010000048.1 GCF_905373215.1 uncultured Campylobacter sp. | reverse complement strand
GAGTCCGATTTTTGCAAATATCGCGGTCAGCGCCGCAAAGAGTGCTGATGCAAGCTAGCCAGGTAAAAGAAGCTAAAGTTCTGCCGTGTTTGATTTAGACGCGACTACCAAGTCTCGCTCGCGATTACTGCTAAATTCTACCCCGCATATATAGAAAAATCGCCAAAAGCGCATTCTCGCTTCGCCTAGCGCTAAGAGAGATCTGTTTAAATTCCACTTCGACGCCCCTCAAAAACAAATGCCAGCGACGCAAGCGCATCCATCGTCGTTTAAATTCCAATTCGATGCCTCTCAAAAAAGCAAACTTTAAGCCCAAACCTACTACTCTAAAAGTTCAAATTTTACAAATGAAGGATACTGAATGAAAAATTTCATATTTTCCGCACTTTTAGCTCTTGGCTTTATAGGCTGCGCCGTAAGCACCGCTCCGACGCCTGCAGGCAACTTACGCTCGCTCAAATCCGAGATCGTAAACTACACTCGCCAAAACTCCACAGCTTACGTCTATACGTTTAAAGACCTATCCAGCGGCGAGCTCTACACCGCTCGCGCAAGCAGATATTATGCGGCTGCAGGAGATACTGCCTATATAAGTACCGCTTCAGGCGCTATCACCGATATGCGAATTATCTCGCGCAAGGCAGGTTCCGTTGTTCCGCGCGCTTATGACATCGGAAAAATCGAGACCAAACAAATGCATAAAAACGACGCTATTGCTGTACCAGAGAGCGAAAATATCAGCTTTTAATCCCACGCGATTTTTAGTCGCTGCGCCCTTGAAGGTAAGCGAGCCTGCTTTTAATTTGCGATGAACGCTTTTGTTTTGTTCTCTACTCTTATGAAGGCAATGGTTTCTATTTTTAATCATAGCGGACTTGCACGTAAAGTCCGCTGATTCTTTATGCGATTGCCCGCATAAATTTTATATTTTATAAGTTGTGGAATTTTATATTCCGCAGAATTCTGCGCTGCGTATCTTGCTTCTATGGTTCGGTTAGCGTTTTATATCCACTTGCTTTCGCGCTTAAATTCCTTGCTGCATGGCGCTATTTTGTCCGTAAATTTTATATTATAGAAATACAGCTGGCACTAGAATTTTGATTGCGAAATTCTTATAAATTTTCTTTCTCGCAGTTTTTCGCGTACTGTGTGTTTTCGGTGCTTGTATTCTCTACTGATAAGATGTCGCGTAGATTTTTAAAACCCACGCTTTGCAAATTTCGTGTCTTGAAATTTCATTCATAAAAAATTTCGCATCGTAAAATTTTATCAAATTTCTCCCGCAAGAAAGAGGTGTTGCCGTCTGTTTACCGCAGCCTGATATAATCCCCACATCGAAATTAGAACTCCTTTCAATAATCGGCGAGACCTGTGTGGGTCTCGCTTTTTTTATGCCCGTTAAATTTGGATTTTCGGTAAATACTCGGTAACAATTTGGTAAAATTTTAGTATTTTTCAGCCTATTTTAAGCATATAATTTGTCATTTTGTGCTACTATTGCACTCACAAACTTTTAAAGGAGTTCAAAATGAAACTAGTTAAACTTAGTTTAGCGGCAGCAGTCGCTGCAGGTGCTCTTGCTATGAGTGCAAGTGCTGTTCCGTTAGAGGAAGCTATCAAGGACGTGGATCTAAATGGATACGCTCGTATGCGATATACCCACGATAAGGTATCTGGCGAGAATGATCAAGGTGCCTATGTAAAAGGCGAAAATTCTAGTAAGTGGGAATTCAAATCTGAAGTAGACTTTAAGGCTAAAATCGATGACAACTTCTTTGGTGTAGTTGGCGTTAGATTTCTAGATAGAGATAACGGAGAAACATTATCTTCTTCAAATAGCCAATATCATGGTGGAAAAAATCCAAGCGACAAAGATTCCGATTTCGATATTGCTAAGGCTTATTTGGGATACACTATCGGCGGTACCACTATTGCAGTCGGTCGCCAAGGCATAGGTTCGTTCTTTACCGATGATATGTATGGAGATGGTGTTAAGATTACTAGCACTGATATCGAGGGTTTGACAATTAGTGGCTTTTGGATGGATTCTTTAGAGAATGATGGCGATATTTCAAGCCTTGATTGGGCTAGAGTAGATGGTAAATTAACTACCGATCATAATCTATATGGCATAGGCTTTATGGGTTCATACGATCCGGTATCTTTCCAGCTATGGTATAACGCTCTAGAGGATGTTGCACAGCTTTTCGCTGCAGAACTAGCTCTAAATTTTGATATCTCTGATGATTTTAATCTTGGCGTAAAAGGTCAGTATGCATTCTCTGATTTCGACGGCGATTATAAAGATGCAGGTGCTAGCGATGCAGACTTCTGGGCTGCAGAGGCCAATGCGGGTTTCTTCGGTGTTGATTTGGCTGCAGGTTATTTAAAATTTGAACCCGATGATAAAGATAAAGTTTCTTTTGTATCCTTTGAAGATCAAGGCTCTTTCATCAGCCCGGGTCAGGAGTTACTAGATTATAGGAATTTTACTGGCGAAAATCACTACTGGTATGTAGTAGCAGGCTATACCATCCCTGATACTGGCATCAGAATCGGCGCTGATTACCTAGACGGTAAAGCGGATGGCGACAATGCATACGAAGTAGTAGGTAGAATTTCTTATAAATATAATGAAAAGCTAAGCTTCAAAACTTGGTATTCTCACTATAAGATTGATGATGCTTATGGCACAGATCGCGATGAGAAAAAAGATCGCATCAGATTTGAGGCTAAATACAGCTTCTAATTATTTACCTTATACAGGTAAAATTAGGGCGAAGCTTTTGCTTCGCCCTTTTTAAATTTAAAACCAAGGTTTTTTATGAAAATTTTTAAAATTTCTTTTTTAGCATGTTTTTTTGCCTTTAGTTTAAATGCCGCGGATAAAGCAAATGATGACACGTATGTATTCGAAGCCAAAGGTGAGTTTGCCAAAGAGCTAAAATCCCTGATCGAAAAGCATTCTAAAGATGAAAATGTAACCGTAAATATCTATAAAAATACTCCTAACGCCAAAGGCAATATTATAGGCGGTGGCACAAAAATAAATCGTAACATCAACTATATCAAGGAAAAAGGCAAGGTAATCTACGATGCCAACTGTGCTTCTTGCCACGGCTCAGAAGGACAGAAGCGCGCCTATGGCAGCTCTCGTAAGCTAAAAGATCTAAGCGCGAAGGAGATTGCAATCGCGATCTCAAGCTACACCTCCGACGGGCAATATGGCAAAAAAATGAAGTATATTATGCAGCCTATCGCTGCCAAAACTACCGCTGAAGAAGTTGGCTATATCATCGGCTATCTAAAAGGCGACGATGAATTCTTATATGATAGTCCGTCTCGCGCTAGTGGTAATACCGATATTTCCACTGCCCCTAGTGAGCAGGGTTCGTATCTAAAATAAGGGGTATGCGATGAAAGTGGCAATAGTTTTAGCTAACGGATTTGAGGAGCTTGAGGCGATAAGCATAATTGATATTTTAAGGCGCGCGGATATTGATGCTCTAGCCGTGGGGTTAGAGAAAAAATGTGTCCGCGGCACGCATGGCATTGAGCTTGTGGCGGATGAAATTTTGGATGATATTAAGGTGTCTGAATTTTCTATGATCGTTTTACCAGGGGGTTTGCCTGGCGCGGAGAATTTAGCCAAAAGCGAGAAGCTCGGTAAAATCCTACGTGACTTTGATGCAAATAACGCAAAAATCGGCGCAATATGTGCCGCTCCATGGGCGCTAGCTACCGCGGGTGTGCTAAAAAGCTCTTACACTTGTTATCCGGGCTTTGAAAATCAGATCGCTCACCCAGGCTATACGAATTCGGCGAATGTCGTAAAAGATCAAAATATAATGACTTCGAAAGGTCCCGCTACTGCGATGGAATTTGCGCTGCAAATCGTCCGCGAGTTAAAAGGCGAGCAGGTTTATTCCAAGCTAAAATCCGATTTGCTTTTTAAATAAAATTTCAAGTGAAGGCCGATTCCAACACGCTTTATTTTACCATTTGTAAAACGGAGTACGTGATTTTGCCGCGCCTGAGAATTACAAATTTTATCTCGTCTACACATATAAAATAGCCACAATATTTATTCTGAGTATCCGTAAACGAAGAATGGAATTCTCACAACTCAAATTATAAATCGAAAAACGTAAAAGGCTTTATGGGCAACAGATGAAATTTTATTGGAGCTAGTTGTTATTGAAACCAAACCTTACCGTCGCGGCGTCGCGAAACGTAAACATAAAAATATTTTAGGCGTACCCTCAAGAGGGCATCGCTGAGCTGAATAAATTTCAGTGCGGCACCTTCGCGATGTACTCGCTAGCTGAAGCTAAGCAGATTGCTCAAATGTGCTAAATAAGGGTATCGGCGTGATCAAAAACGATAAGATCACGCTGGGTTTAAATTTGATCAAATAGCGACGTCAATATATCAAGAGGCAAAACGGCGCAGTTTTTGAAGGTTTTGTCGGTAAAGCACAGAC
>NZ_CAJPRT010000047.1 GCF_905373215.1 uncultured Campylobacter sp. | reverse complement strand
CGCTTTGCGCTCGTAAAATGACCCTGAAAGTTATTGGTGCGGAATTTTATTCGTCCATGATTTTATAAAATTTAGCTTTTATTTCTCGATAGATATATCCAGTGGACTATATCGCTAAGCGAAATCACGACAAGCATACTCATAAACATCGAGGTGGCTGTGAAAAACGATATCCAGCCAAATAGGCTCTCTCTGCTCGCAAAAGTTGGGAACGTCCGTCCGCTGCCTACTCTGTGTGGGATGCCGTTTACGGCAAAATCGGCGTAGAAATAATTATTTAGAAGCCAATAGATAAAAGGTATGCCGATAAGCATAATTAGCTGCGTCTTGACGGCGGGAAGCTCTTTTTCATATAAGAATACGGCGATTGGATAATACACGCAGCTTAGCGCGAAAGCCGTTAAAATAGGCATCCACAATACCTCGACGTAAAATTCCGCAAGTTGCGTATGCGGGCTTATTTTGCCGATTGCGGCGATGTTTGGAAAAAACTGTTTCATAAATCCAACGAAGTCCGCGCATGCCGCGCTTACGTCTAAAATGTTTTCGGGTAGCGCAAATACACTAAGCGCTGTGATCGCAAACAGCGCAAAAACCGCCGCGTAAAGTCGCCCGAAAAATTTAGTAAATTTCGTATCGGGATACGGCGCCTCTTGCTCTTGCGCGCCTTGAGAATTTAGCAAATCGCTCATCGTTCGCTCCTTTAATAAAATTTGCGCGTCAAAACCCGGCTTGCGCTAAATTTTAAAATTTTATGCCTTATCGTTCGGTAAAATTTCACGACGAGGACTTGCTTTGGAATTTTTACGGTCAAATTTGAAATAAAATTTATTAAATTTAACCAGCAAAGCTTTGTTTAAAAACAAAGCGTCGCCACCTCTAACGCGCAGTGAGGCAGATGCAGGTTGGGGCGGTAGACCTGCTTGCGGTTGCTAGCCGAAGCAAAGTAAAAGGGCGCTTCGCAAGTATAGCCCCTTCCGCTCCGCCTCTTCCGAGAAAGAATTTAAGCCTTATCGGAAGCGACAAATAAAATTTAAACCCGCGCGTAGCGTAGCAATTTCTCGTATCGTCTTAGCCAGAAAGCCACTAAAATAAAGAAAGCCCTTTCATTTCACGCAAGCTTACAGCCAAAACCTAAAATTTAATTGCCTAACGAAAAAGGCAAGTTGGCGTTGCTGCTCGCAAAATAACCGCGGAATCCCGCTAGATCAAATTTAAAATTCCGAGTATTTCTGATAGTCGATCTGCGCGGAGTTTTTGTTGATCGTATCGACCGTAGCTTCAGCGATCGCAAGTTCCTCGTTGGTAGGGATTACGAGCGTTTTTATTTTGCTATCCGCCGCGCTTAAATTTCTAATCGAGCCAGTATTTTTTGCGTTTTTTGTCGCATCGATTTCGATGCCGATATGAGCGAGCCTCTCGCAGACATTTTGCCTAAAATGCGGCGCATTCTCGCCGATACCGCCGGTAAAGATCAAAGCATCCACGCGCCCAAGCACGGCGTAATATGCTCCGATCATCTTAACGACGCTGTAAACGAGCATCTCAAACGCGAGTTTTGCGCGCGGCTCGCCATCCTCCATCTTTTCATATACCTTTCGCAGATCGCTTGCGCCGCAGATACCCAAAAGTCCGCTTTTCTTGTTCATTATGACATCCATATCCTGCGCGTTGTAGCCCGCGACGCGCTCGATGTATGGGATGATCGCAGGATCGATCGAGCCGCATCTGGTGCCCATGATGATCCCTTCAAGCGGCGTTAGCCCCATTGAGGTGTCGATGCACTTGCCGTTTTCTATGGCGCTCACGCTCGAGCCGTTGCCAAGATGCAGCGTAATGGCGTTGAAGTTTTCGTATTTTTTACGTAAAAATTTCGCCCCCATCGTCGAGACGAACCAATGCGACGTGCCGTGCGCGCCGTAGCGACGAACTTTGTATTTTTCGTAGAATTCATACGGCAGCGCGTACATATACGCATAAGGCGGGATGCTTTGATGGAAGATCGTATCGAAAACCGCGACGTTTGGAATTTTAGGAGCGATTTTTAGGCAGGATTTGATGCCCGCTAAATTTGCGGGATTGTGTAGTGGTGCAAGCGGCGCAAGCTCGGCGATTTTAGCCATTACGTCTTCATCTATGAGCGCAGGAGCGTCGAAATAATCCGCACCTTGGACTATTCTATGCCCGATGCCGCCTACTTGAGTTAGATCGTTGATTACTCCGCTTTGTTTTAAAAGATCAATCGCAATCGCAATCGCGGTTTCGTGATTTGGAATTTGCTCGTTTTCAACCTTTATGCCTCGTCCATTGGCGCAATTGATACTTCCGCTTGCGTGCGTCGAGCCGATCTCCTCGATGAGTCCGCTTGCGATGCAGGCGTGATTTAGCATATCGTGGAATTTAAATTTAACCGAGCTCGAACCGGAATTTATGACTAGGATATCCATTAATTCTCTCCTGCTTGAATGGCGCTGATAAGTATCGTGTTTACGATATCGGCGACCTTGCAGCCGCGGCTTAGATCGTTTACCGGCTTTTTTAAGCCTTGTAAAATCGGTCCGATCGCCACGGCGCCTGCGGTGCGCTGAACGGCCTTATAACAGATATTTCCGCAGTTAAGATCAGGGAAGATAAATACGTTCGCGCGCCCTGCGACCGAAGAGCCCGGCATTTTTTTCTTAGCGACTGCAGCATCGACTGCGGCGTCGAATTGCAGCGGTCCGTCGATTGTGAGCCCCGGCGCCTTTTCGCGCGCTTTTTGCGTTACAGTTT
Organism: uncultured Campylobacter sp.; assembly: GCF_905373215.1. Taxonomy (GTDB): domain Bacteria; phylum Campylobacterota; class Campylobacteria; order Campylobacterales; family Campylobacteraceae; genus Campylobacter_B. The sequence continues at coordinate 2,021 of NZ_CAJPRT010000047.1, read as the reverse complement.
TTATAAATTCCACGCTCTCGCCGCTGCCGCTATCGCCGCTGGAGTAGCTCAGCATCGCTACGCGCGGCTCAAGCCCGAACGCCTTTGCGGTCGCGGCGCTTGAGATCGCGATACCCGCCAGATACTCCGCGCTCGGGCTCGGCGCTACGGCGCAGTCGGCAAAAAGCAGAGCCTGTGTATCCAGGCACATTATAAACGCGCCGCTGACGCTCGCGATGCCGGGCTTTGTCTTGATGATCTGAAGTGCGGGGCGGATCGTCTCCGCGGTAGTCGTGCTTGCGCCGCTTACCATCGCATCGGCTAGCCCTTCATACACGAGCATCGTGCCGAAGTAGGTGCGATCGCGAACGAGATCGCGCGCCTGAGCCTCGCTCATACCCTTCGCCTTGCGAAGCTCATAAAGATCGTGCACAAATTTTTCCAAGCTCGCATCAGTCTGCGGATCTAAAATTTTAACGCCACTTAGATCGAGCCCTAGCTTGCTTGCGTTTTTTTGCACTTCGTCTTGCCGCCCTAAAAGGATTAAATTTGCAGCTCCGCTTTGCTTAATGATCGCAGCCGCGCGTAGAATTCTCTCATCGTCGCTTTCGGGCAGTACGACGGTTTTAACGTTCGCGCGAGCCTTGGCGTAGAGCTTGCTTTCAAATTTCAATGGGGTTAGAATTTCACAGCGCGTGGAGTTTGCGGCGTCCGTGAAGTAGCTTTTGTCGGCAATGACTTTATCAAGCTCTATCGCGCCGCTTTGGCAAGCGGAATTTTCGTCGTGAAATTTTGCGCCCTTTTCGCAGGCGGAATTTTTACCGCAAAGCTCCGATTCTTTAGAATTTGCGCCATCTTGTGCAGGTCTTAGCGCGGAAAATGAAATTTTATCCTCATATACGCTGGCGAAATTTACCGCTTTTGCTGCAGCGATTGTGCGCTCGCCGATGCGCGCGGCGATTTCGTTAGGATAAAATCCGCAAACTGGGATATTTAGATCCTTTGCGATTTGTAAATTTAGCTCGCGCAGATCGGCTCCCGCTACGCCGTGAACCAGCACAAAATTGCACTGTTCTAAAATCTGCGTAAAGCACTCTATCGCCGCCTTTCGCACACGCTCATCCTGCCCGTTTGCAAGTGCTTTTTCAAGCTCACTCCTGCTAAAAAGGGCATTGTCGCCAGCGATGCAAAGTTGTAAAACGTTGTGAAAGCTCATGGATAAAATTTTATCTAGTTTTTTTAGCTCGGATTGGTAGGCGGCAGGCTCGTCGCATAGGAGCAAAATTCCGTTCATCGGCTGATCCTTTGAAATAAGATAGGCAATTGTAGCAAAATTTTGCTTGCGTGTTAATCAAAGATTTATCGTGAGGGTTTAGAATTCAGTAACTTCCAACAAAGGAGCGCACATGAAAAATTTAGTGATTTTGGCTCTTTTAGTGAGCCTCGCCGTGGCGAAAATCAACATAAACGAAGCTAGTCGCTACGAGCTGATGACGATCGGTGGGCTTGATGCGGGTAGGGCGGATATGCTTATGCAATACCGCCAAAAGCGCGAAATTTCAAGTGCAGATGAGCTAAAGGGTATCAACGGCTTTGCAAGTTACGATACCGCCAAACTGCAGAAGAGCTTTGAAATATCGCCTAGAGCTAATATGCAACAGCCGGTGCAGCCTGATCGCGATATAGTCGTAGTCGAAAAGACCCGCACCCGCACGGTTTACGGAGGCTCTACTTACAAACGCGTTGAAAATTACGGCAATGGCATCACGATCACCGAGACTGGCACTTTACCGCCACCTCCTCCGCGAGGATATGGTAGGCACGGCGGCATGATGCCGCCTCCTCCCCCACCTCCTGGCGGCATGCCACCACCTCCGCACGGAGGTATAAAACCGCCGCCTCCGCCACCAGGTGAGTATAACCACAGAAGCTCTAACCGTATGAGCGATAGCGATATCGGCGGCAGCTCACGCCGCAATGTTCCGGTACCTATGCATATGGGAACGATCCGCTCAAAAAGATCCAGTAGCGTCACAAGCTTC
>NZ_CAJPRT010000046.1 GCF_905373215.1 uncultured Campylobacter sp. | reverse complement strand
TGCTTGTAAAAGGAGCCGATCGCGCAATAGGAACAGTCAAAGCCGCACGAATTAACCGCATCGAGCGTCAGCAGATTGCAGCAGCGCGTGTTTTTGCTTGCGACCGGACAGCGGCCCAAAGCGATACGGTCTGCGCGAAAGGAGGAAATTTCAAATTTTTTCGGCTCGTAATCGCTTTCGAAGCTCGCGTATGAGTGCGGGCGCGACTTGAGATCCAGCCAAACCTCGCGCACGAAATTAATAATTTGCTCGCCGTTTGGAACTTTCCCTGTTTTATTAAATTTAGCTTTATTAAAATTTAACTCGCGCTGCTCGTCCGCAAGCAGCTCATAAACGGGCGCCTCGTCCCACGCCTCAAAATCGCTCGCAAACTCCGCAAGCTGCTTTCGTTGCTGAAATGAAAAGTGAAATTTTTCAAATAGCGCGCCCAAAAACGCGCTCGATCGCTCGCCCAGACTCACGCCAAACTGCGCTCCTAGCTCCTTTTTTGCCTCCGTCATCTTGCTCCGCTTCGTTTAAATTTTACAAATTATACTTAAATTTCGCGCGCCGTCACTGAAAATCGTTGAAATTTCAGATCGCGCCGCAGAATAGTCGCTCGAAATAGAAGGCATAAGCTAGCGTAATAGCGACGTTTAGGATCAAAATTCCGCCGAGTGCGAACTTTTGCGGGATTTTTTTGACGCCCGTTCGGTAGTAATACGGCAGGGCGCAGAAAAACGCGGGCAGCACGAGTAGAATGATGCCTAGCGGCATGCCCGTGCCGCCGGTGCCTATCTCTGCACTGCGCACGAACTGCGCCATGGCGGGGAATTTGAGGGCCGCGAAAATGGCCGCCGCAAAGAGTAGCTGCACGCAGACGCAGTAAAATAGGTAACGCGCGCCTATTAGAGCGTCTTTTAGCCATAGCCCGATACAAGCAAATGCGAGCAAAAGAGCTAAAAAGACCAATAAGGGCGGATCCGCGAGCAAATCCGCCACGGCATACGCGCAAGCCGCGACGCATGCGCACGCCAAGAGGGCAAAACATAGATAAAAACCTTTTATTTTCATCGTTTCTCCTACGCCTCCGCAATACCTTTAAATTTCGCGTCGTATTCGGCATATGAAGCCAAATTTATCTCTCGGCTCGTTTTTTTGCGTACGCATCCATAGTTAAATTTTGCTCTTTATCGCGGCGCGGATTTGCGGCAGGCGCGCCTTTACGAGCTCATAGACGAAGCTTTTGCTAAGCCGCTCGCCGCGCAGATGATCGCTTACGATCTTCATCATCGCCCACGGCATGCCCGCCCGCTTGCAAGCATTAACAAAAAGCGCACTCTCCATATCGTAAAGCCTGATGTCGCGATTTTCTAGCCCGCAAGTAGCGTCTTTTGCCGTGCACGGCGTATTTTGTATTGCGCGCGCTGCGGTATTCGTCGCAGCGCTGCGCCCACCTACCGCGATTTGTGAGGGTTTTACGCTCGCTAAATTTTGCGCCTCGACCTGCGTCGCGCTTTGTGTCGCAACCCTCGTCGCGTCGCGCGTGAAATTTTTTGTATCTGCCGCGCCGTTCGTATCTTGCGTTGTGGCTTGTGCGCTTGTCTCGCCGCACGCCTCGATCGCTGCGACATTTGCTGCGCTCGCCTGCTCCGCTGCGTTTAAAATTTTAGGCTCGCTCACGCAGATTAAATTTGCCTGCAGCTTGCCGTCCAAACTCGCGCCGCAAAATTCCCGCTCGCAAACGTTTTGAAATTTTAGAGCCTGCTCGTTGTGTTCCCCAACCTGCGAGCGATAAAATTTCGATCCGTCCTCGCCGCAAAATTCCTGCGCCGCCGTGCCGTCAAAGTAAAACGCCTCGCCGATTTGCACGCTTGTATCCTCGCAGCCGCAGACGCCTATGTTTAGCGCAAAGTCCACGCGCCGCGAAAGTAAAATTTCGCCGAAGCGCTCTGAATTCTGCGCGGAATCAAAATTTAAAATTTTAAAATTTTCAGCCACATTTCGCGCAGAACCGACCTCTACATCGTCCAAACGATGCTCAAATTTTGGATCCGCGCCGCGCCGATCCTTACGAAGCTCGCGCCCGAATTCTGCGTCTGTCTCGGTACGGCGAACAAATTCCGCGCCGGGTTCGCTCTTAAATTCTATTTCTATGTCGCCTGCAGCGCCTGCTTTAAATTTAGCCCCAAACCTCACGCCGCAGATATATAAAAGCATCTGCTCGCCTGCGAATAGATCGCCGCTACGCGTAAGTTTAAAACTCTCGATTATCGCTTGGGCTTCGCAGCGCAAAGCCGTGCAGATTAGTATCATCGCCGCCCCTTCCAAAAGCGCAATTTTAACAATTTGAGCTATAATGTAAGATTAATTTGCACAAAAGGGCGAAAATGAACGATCTCATCACCATCACGGGCGCGCGTGAACACAATCTGAAAAATATAAATTTGCAAATTCCAAAGGACAAACTCGTCGTTTTTACCGGTCTTAGCGGCAGCGGCAAGAGCACGCTGGCGTTTGATACGCTATATGCCGAGGGGCAGCGCAGATATGTCGAGAGCCTAAGCAGCTATGCGAGGCAGTTTTTAGACCGCGTAGGCAAGCCCGACGTCGATAAGATCGACGGTCTGACGCCTGCGATCGCGATAGATCAAAAAACGACGTCGAAAAATCCGCGCTCGACGGTGGGCACGATCACCGAAATTTACGACTATCTGCGCCTCTTATATGCGCGCGTGGGAGTGCAGCACTGCCACAAATGCGGCAAGCCGATCTCAAAGATGAGCTCCAGCGACATCATCGCCGAGATTATGAAGCTGCCGCGCGGCGCAAAGGTGATCTTAGGCGCGCCCTTGGTGCGCGAGAAAAAGGGCAGCTTCGCCGATATGCTGCAAAGCTTGCGCGAGCAGGGCTACGTGCGCGCTCAGATAGACGGCGTGCTGGTGCGACTGGATGAGGAGATCGAGCTGAGCAAGACGAAAAAGCACTCGATCAAGGTCATCATCGACCGCACGATCATCGACGAGGAAAATTCCATCCGTATCGCAAGCGACGTCGAAAAGGCGCTTAAGCTCAGCTTCGGCGAGCTTGAGGTGGAGATCGCAAACGCCGCCGAGCTGGGGCTCGCGCAGAGTCTGATCCACTACAGCGAGCATATGGCGTGCTTTGATTGTAAAATTTCATTCAAGCCGCTCGAACCGCTTGCGTTTAGCTTCAACTCCCCAAAGGGCGCGTGCGAGAGCTGCGACGGGCTGGGGATAAAATTTAGCCTCGATCTGGGCAAGATCATCAACGAAAATGCCTCGATCGAGGGCGGCGCGATCAAGGTAATGTCGGGCTTTAACAAGAGCTATTACTATAAATTTCTGCTCGGATTTTGCGAGGCAAACGGCATAAACGTCAAAATTCCGTATGCAAACTTAAACGAGGAGCAAAAAAAGCTGATCCTCTACGGCAGCGTCAAAGAGATCGATTTTTACTGGAAAAAACACAAGCTCGTGCGTAAATTTGAGGGCGCGATCAAATACGCCTACGATCTGCTCAAAAACGAAAGCGATCTGGACGATTATATGAGCGAAAAAATTTGCCCCGACTGCGGCGGGCTGCGCCTGCGCCCCGAAAGCCTCGCCGTAAAGGTCGCAGATAAGGGTATCGGCGACGTGATAAATATGAGTATCGCAGACTGCGTGGAATTTTTCAGCGACGAGAAGCGGTTTTTAAATTTAAGCGAAAAGGACGCGCAGATCGCAGCACCAATCCTAAAAGAGATCAACGAAAGGTTGTTTTTCTTAAAGGACGTGGGACTTGGATACCTCACGCTGGGGCGCGATGCGCGCACCATCAGCGGCGGCGAGGCACAGCGTATCCGTATCGCAAGCCAGATCGGTTCGGGTCTTAGCGGCGTGATGTATGTGCTCGACGAGCCTAGCATCGGGCTTCACGAGCGCGATACGCAAAAACTCATCAAGACGCTACGAAATTTACAGGAAAAGGGAAATTCCGTAATCGTCGTCGAGCACGATAAAAAGACGATCGAGGCGGCAGATTTTGTCGTAGATATCGGCCCTGGGGCGGGCAATCTAGGCGGCGAGGTCGTATTCGCAGGAGACATCGCGCATCTGCTTAAAAGCAATACGCAAACCGCGCTGTATCTGAACAACCAAAAGGAGATAAACTACCAAAAGCATCGCAAGCAAGAGCTTTGGCTAAGTATCAAAAACGTAAATATCAATAACATCCACGGTCTTTGCGCAAAATTTCCGCTGCGAAATTTAGTCGGCATCACGGGCGTTAGCGGCAGCGGCAAGAGCTCCTTGGTGCTGCAAACCATACTGCCTACCGCGCTTGAGGAGCTAAATCGCGCCAAAAAGGTGCACGCGGTAAAGGACGCTAAAATTTCGGGGCTTGATAGCCTGGATAAAGTGATCTATCTGGATCAAACCCCGATCGGACGCACTCCGCGCAGCAATCCCGCGACCTACACGGGGGTGATGGACGAGATCCGCGCGCTTTTTGCCGCGACGAAGGAAGCGCAGCTGCGCGGATACAAGATCGGCCGCTTCAGCTTCAATGTCAAGGGCGGGCGCTGCGAAAAATGCGCGGGCGAGGGCGAGATCACGATCGAGATGCACTTCCTGCCCGATATCAGCGTCGTTTGCGACGTTTGCCACGGCACGAGATACAACGCGCAGACGCTTGAAATTTTATACAAAAACAAAAGCATAGCCGACGTTTTGGCGATGAGTATCGACGAGGCGCTCGAGTTTTTCAAAGCCGTGCCCAAAATTTATCAAAAGCTAAAGACGCTCGCGGACGTCGGGCTCGGCTACGTTTCGCTAGGCCAGCCCGCCACGACGCTTAGCGGCGGCGAGGCACAGCGCGTCAAGCTCGCCAAGGAGCTAAGCCGCACCGATACGGGCAA
>NZ_CAJPRT010000045.1 GCF_905373215.1 uncultured Campylobacter sp. | reverse complement strand
CTGATGCGAGAGGATTTTGACATCAATGACGGCGCGCTAAAATATGCCACTAAAAATCCTAAAATGCTAGACGATAAAAATATGCTCGCAATAGACGCGCTAAATTTGATCGAGCAATTTAAAATCCAGGTCCTGCCCGTAGTCGAAAACGGCGTGCCTGCGGGGATCTTGCATATTCACGATCTAACGAGCTTGGGGCTAAAATAATGCAAAAGATGCGTCTGAATAAATTTATCTCCCATAACACCGCCTACTCACGCCGTGAGGCGGACGAGCTGATCAAGCAGGGCAAGGTTAGCATTAACGGTCGCGTCGTTAGCGATTTTATAGAGGTTAGCGGCGAGGAGAAGATCCGCATCGGCTCGCGCCTTATCAAGCCCAAGACGGAATTTACGATGATCGTTTATAACAAACGCAAAGGCGAGTTAGTTACTAAAAAGGATGATCGCGGCAGGCGGACGATTTACGATAGCCTACCGGAGGGGTTTGGCAGATTTGTTAGCGTGGGGCGTTTGGATTTTGCAAGCGAGGGGCTTTTGCTGCTAACCGATGCACCCGCGATCGCTACGGCGCTGATGAACAGCGACATCGAGCGAGAGTACTATCTAAAGGTAAAAGGCGAGGTGAAGGACGAGGTAGTAACGGCGATCCGCGAGGGTTTTTTTGCTGCAGATGCGAGCAAAGGTGCGCACGCTAAAAGCAAGATCAAATCGATGGAATTTAAGCCCTTCTTGGGCTACCGCATAATGCCCAGCAGCGGCGGCTATACGAAGATAAAGGCGATCATTAACGAGGGTCAAAACCGCGAGCTGCGTAGATTTTTCGGCTATTTCGATCTGGATGTCGTGGAGCTTAAGCGCACGGCATTCGGCAGAATGACCCTCGGGATGCTAAAGCCAGGCAAATGGCGCTATTTCGATCAGAGCGAATACGAAGATCTGCGCGATTTTTTGAAAGAAAACAAAATCCGCTATTAAATTTAAGAAAAGAGGTGAAATGAGCTCAAAAACAAACGCCGCACGCGTACTGGACGGTCTGAAAATCCCTTACGAGATCAAAGAATACGCGGTGGATCCTTTAAATTTAGACGCGGTGCACGTGGCAAACAGCGTGAGAGAGCCGATCGAGCGGGTCTATAAAACGATAGTTTGCACGGCGGATCACGAATACGTCGTAGCCTGCCTGCAAGGCGATCTAAATCTAGATCTCAAGGCGCTCGCGCACATTTGCGGCGCGAAGCGTTGCGAGCTGATGGATTTGAAGGATTTACAGAAGGTCACGGGCTACATCAGGGGCGGCTGCTCGCCGCTTGGGATGAAAAAGCACTTCCGCACCTTCATCGACGAGCGAGCGCTAACGCAGGAGAAAATTTACGTTAGCGCAGGCGTGCGGGGAAAACAGATTGCTCTCGCGCCGAAGGACCTCGCCCGTGCCGCAGAAGCGCAAATTTGCAAAATAACGCATGACTAACGTGGCGTTACTTTTGTCGCCACTTGCGTAAGTAACGCCGCCGGCAAGCTAGCCAAAATCTGCACCGCAAATTAGACTTTTAAAATTTGGCATTGTACCGCTTGTCAAAACGATCGCTACCTGGCAAAAAATACAAATCAAATTAATTTCGTAAAATTTTATTGCTCAAATTCTAAGTGCCGCACACCGCAAAATAGCTCAAACGAGATGACGGGCACGCGGGGCGGCAAAGCAAACCTCTCTTTAAAAGGACATGCTTTGTGCGCGCTGTATTTTGCTCGCTATAAAATTTAGCATTGTGGCACTAAGCGTTATTTGCGATAAAATTTTAAAATTTCATCGCAAATTTTCTACGTCTCGCGCCTATTTTTTGAAAAGCTCAGAGACGTTTGGGGCTTGCTTTTCTTGCTCGCTGGCGGCGAAAAATTCCGCTTTGGCGAAGTTAAAAACGCTGGCGATGATGTTAGTAGGAAACATTTCGCAGGCGTTATTATAAACCGTAACGGCGCCGTTATAAGCGCGGCGTGCGGCGCTGATCTGCTCCTCGCACTCGCCTAACGCGTTTTGTAGCTTGGCAAACGATTCGTTAGCCTTGAGGTTCGGATACGCCTCTACTGCAATGCGGATCTGCCCCAAAAGAGCCGAAATTTCGCTATTTAGCTTAAATTTATCCGCGTTAGAAGCCGCGTTGATCGCTTGCGAGCGAAGTTCGCTAACGCGCGTTAGCACGGCGTTTTCGTGGCTCATATATTCGCGCGTAGCGCTAACTAGATTGGGGATAAGGTCGTAGCGTTTTTTAAGCTGTGTATCGACGGTGGAAGCGATATTTCTCACTTGATTACGCTTGGCGATAAGCGAGTTATAAACGCCCACTAACGTCAAAACTAACAAAGTTATAACGACTAACAGAACTATGGTCGCACTCATTTTTTCTCCTTTTAAAGTGTTTCAATTAAAAATAAGAATATTTAGCTATACTTGCCATTTCTTTTCGCGTGTCAAGGTAGCTCAGCTGGTTAGAGCGCTGGTCTCATAAGCCGGAGGTCGAGAGTTCAAGTCTCTCTCTTGACACCAAAACATTATTTCGCGCCCAAGCGCCTTTTGCGATATCGAAAAGCACGCCGCCTTTCGAATATATTTATTATTTTACAAAAAAATTCCTATAGTTTGGCTTTGTATTTGTTTAGATTTGAAAATAAATATTTATAAATTCTTAAAAGCAAATGGTAAAATTACGCACTCGATACTTTTGGCTAAAATTTTACGGGAGGGATCATGAAATTTAAAGACTTTAAAGATGCAAATTGCGCTAACTACGACTTTTTCACCGCCGAGGAGCTAAGCTATAAAGAATTTATCAGGCTTAGTTTCGGCGAGTTCGCCCGCAAAAATCCAAACTCGAGCTGGGCGCTTAGCATTGACGATAGGAGCTTCGATTCGTTTCCGAATTTTACTCAAAAACATCCAATTTGCTTGTCCGATCTAAATTTTAAAGATAGCGTCTTTCAGTTTAGGATCTGCTCCGAAAACAGCGTCCAAAGCCTAGGACATCGCATTTTTACCTGCCTAGACGGCATTCACAAGGACTTCGTCGCAAGCGAGATCAAACAAACCGACGAAGTGATGATGAGGCTAAAGACGGGCGTTTTGAAGGACTTTACCTGCGTCTCAAAGTGCGGCTGGTGGATAACCGACATCTGGCGTGATATGTATCCGGTAGCGGACGAGAGCGAGAGCGAAAATTTCGTTGCAGATATGCTTGATAGCGAGTTTTCGGCGCAAATGCGGCTCATAAACGAGCGGCTTTTGGGCGCGCAAAATAGCGGGGAGCTTGACGGGCTCATCGCCGAGCTAAGGACGCAGGAGTAAATTTTTAAAATTTTGCCCGCGCGTTATTTTTGATGCGGCGAGCAAGCTCGTACGTCTTTGCGGAAAAATTTTAAAATTTCGCCACCTTAAATTTCACCCAGCCCGCCGTTTGCGGCGCAGCTGTTTAGCGGATACGGCGTGAGCCCGTAGTCTGCAGCTTCGACATTCCAAAAGTCCAAATTCGCGCTACGCGAGACGATATACTCAAAGCCCTTTTGATTTAGCTCGATCAAAATTTCAAATTCCTCGCCGTTTTTGCAAACGATACTTTCGAAAAAGTGCGAAAAGCAGGCGATCTTCGCGTTTTCTTTCTGTATCGATTGATTTAGCATGAGCTCCATGTTGCTTAGAATTTTAAATACCGTCTGGCTCGTCTCAAACCTGCCGAAGCGCGCGTAATACTTCGCTAAATTTTGCTCGTTTAGCGTAACGGATTTGGTGCAGTTTTGCATTATCTGCTCGTATATCGCGCCGAAAAGCTCAATCGACGCGTTTTGATTATCTATCGCTTTGTTTTCATGGTTTTCGATGACGACGAAGCCGTCTTTTATGCAAAATTTCTCGTTTTTATAGTAAAAGCTCACCCTTGCGATCTCTTGCTCGAAGCGCTTTTTATAGGTGAAGGGCAGATACGTCGTAACGCCCATTTTATCGATGATCGCAGAGCTTTTGACGCCTCCGTCTAGCTCGTGCTGCATAAAGTAGCGGATGAAGCTGCCCTGCTCGATATCGAAGCTATTTAAATACTCGATCTTGTCCAGATACGCGCAGCGGTAGAGCCGCACGAACTCGGAATTTAGCGAGATATTGATCTCGTCGGGGATGTCGCCGTATTTTTCGGTCACGGGTGCGTCGATGCGCTCTATAATATTCATCTGTTTTTCGACTTTGTCTTTTACGAAAATAGTTATTTTTACTTGCTGCATCTCATAAAGGCGCTTTATCGTCTCGGTCGCGCTTTTGGTGATGTCAGTCTTAAATTTTTTCGCGAGCTCCGATTTTTTGAGCGTCAGCGAAAAATCGCCGTTTTTTAGCTTGTTCTGCGAATACAGAAGATAAAGCAGCTCCTCATAAATCATCAAATGCGAGTAGGTCAAAAAAGTATTATCCACAACTATGACATAATAACAGCGCGTTACGGAGTATCTTTTGTTGTCTCTTAAAAAGTCGTTGTAAATTTTTAGCTTGCTCGCATTTTTCGATACCTTAAATACGTCGTAAGATTCTAAAAATATATTTTCCATATTTCGCCTTAGGTTAAAATTCTGTTGAAATATTACACAATATTTGTTTAAGTTGTTTTAAATTTTATCTTAAGGATAAAAAATATTAGCGAGTAAAATAATTTGTAAAATTTTAGCCATATCTTTAATAATAACTTAAATATAATAAAATAATTTATAGAAATATATTTTTAGTAGGAAAATTTTATAGGAAAAAATTTAATATGAATAAAATTATATTATTTCTTTAAGAATTAGGCATGCTTAGGATTAAATTTTATTAGGAAAGGACGGTTTGAAATGGAATTTCTTATTTTGACGCTATTTTTAATCAGCGGGCTTATATTATATTTTAAGCCGCAGAGGAAAAATTTAGCTACGGG
>NZ_CAJPRT010000044.1 GCF_905373215.1 uncultured Campylobacter sp. | reverse complement strand
GAGATCTACAAAACGATGTTTGAAAACCAGCGCCTAGCTAAGCAGCTAGACCGTCCGTCCTGCCAGGATACGGGCGTGATCCAGTTTTTCGTGCGCTGCGGAGCGAACTTCCCGCTCATCGGCGAGCTTGAGGAGCTGCTGCGTGAGGCCGTACTGCGAGCGACGCGCGAGGCTCCGCTGCGTCACAACAGCGTCGAGACATTTGACGAGTATAACACCGGCAAAAACGTCGGCAAGGGCACGCCGAGCGTTTTTTGGGAGATCGTGCCGGGTAGCAGCGAGTGCGAGATACACACCTATATGGCGGGCGGCGGCTGTAGTCTGCCCGGCAAGGCGACCGTACTGATGCCGGGCATGGGCTACGAGGGGGTCGTGAAATTCGTCATGGACATCATGACCAGCTACGGCATAAACGCCTGTCCTCCGCTGCTAGTCGGCGTGGGCATCGGCACCTCGATCGACGTGGCGTCGCTGCTATCTAAAAAAGCGCTGATGAGACCTCTTGGCTCGCGCAATCCAAACGACCGAGCCGCGCTAACCGAAAAGCTACTCGAAGAGGGTATAAATAAAATCGGCCTGGGCCCGCAAGGAATGAGCGGCGCAAGCTCCGTGATGGGCGTGCATATCGAAAACTGCGCCCGCCACCCAAGCGTCATCGCCGTCGCCGTAAACGTAGGCTGCTGGTCGCACCGCAAAGGCCATATCGTCTGGGATGAGCAGCTAAATTTCGATGTAAAATCGCACAAGGAGTTTGCGCTATGAGTAAGAAAATTTTAACCACACCGATCAGCGCCGAGGATCTGGCGGATATCAAGATTGGCGACGTGATCTATCTCACGGGGCACATCGTCACCTGCCGCGACGTGCCGCACAGACGCGTCGTGCAGGAGGGTCGCAAGCTACCGCTAGATATCAGAGGCGGCGCGATCCTGCACGCGGGGCCGATCATCAGAAAAACGGACGATGGCGGTAAAGAGGGCTTTGAGATGGTCTCCGTCGGGCCTACGACTAGCATGCGGATGGAGAAATTTGAGCGCGAGTTTATCGCTAAAACGGGCGTGCGTCTGATAGTGGGCAAAGGCGGCATGGGCGAGGGCACGATGAGCGGCTGCAAGGAGTTTGGCGCGATACACTGCGTATTTCCGGCAGGCTGCGCGGTGGTCGCCGCGACGCAGGTCGAGGAGATCGAGAGCGCGGACTGGACGGAGCTTGGGATGCCCGAGACGCTGTGGAAGTGCCGCGTGAAGGAGTTTGGCCCGCTCATCGTCTCGATTGACGCGCACGGAAATAACCTTTTTGAGCAGAACAAGGTCAAATTTAACGAGAAAAAGGACGCGGCGCTAGCTGAAATTTTACCGCAGGTCGGGTTTATAAAGTAAAATTAAACAATATAAATTTACTACACTGCCAATTTTTTTTAAAATATTTGGATTTAATAGGCCAAAGCTTAACCGTCGGCTAGATTTAGCCGACGGTTTATATGAATTTAAAATATCGAAAATATAAATGACAAAATGAATAATACCAATAGTCCAAATAGCATATTTGGGCGTTGGAATTTATTCGCCGCTTTTAATTCCGATCCCGGAATTACCGGAATTACGGTTGCTAGCGCTGCGACGGGACCTCCCGTGAGATAGTATTGCATCATAGCGCTACCGCCTGCAGCCATAACGGCTAACGATAAAGGCGTCGCTGTACCTAGCGAAAGAGCGGCTTGCAAAAATGGTATGGTTATGGCTACTGACGCAGCATTACTCTGGGTTACAAAACCCGCTAACGCCGATACTATTAGCATACTTTGTATAGGTGCATGAGTTAGCATCGGAGTAAAAATTTGACCGATAAGATCAGCCAATCCAATTTGCTTTATAACACCGCTCATAAATAAAAAGCCTATCGTAGCCACAAGTGGAGTAGCTATCTTGCCGACACCTTCTAGCATATTTTTCTCGCCTTCTTGAAAATTTAAAACGGAAAGTAAAATCGTAATAATCGCACTTGCAATACCTACTACAAAGACTGGAAATCCCGCAATAAAGCCGATGAAAAGCACAATAAAAGGCAAAAACGCTTTCCAAACTGGAGCTTCGTCAGCCTTTGCTTCAAATTCTTTTGAAATGCGCTCGATATCCTCTTTGCTAAGCGTTGTGCCGCTTCGCATTCTTTTTAATCTAAAAAAGGCACAAGCAAAAACACAAAGTCCGACAAACGTACCTATAACGTTAATTAGTCCGAATCCGATATTTGACACCGCTACGACGGCTACTTGCGTAGGATGAGTAAAACCGCCGTAGTTGCCTAAAATACCGGCATGTCCGTGAATACCAGCGGATTTATTAGGATCTACTCCAAGCTTCACGGATGCCGTACCGGTTATGACCGCAGTAATAGCCGGTTGCGTAAAACCGGTAAGCATACCTATTACTGCAGCCGCTATACCGCCGGCAGTCGCTACACCTACGCCGCCGCCCAGCCTATTTCCTAGTCTTACAATACTTCGAATAATTACGTCCATGAAACCACTTGCTTGCATAACACCGATAAACATTAAAATTCCTGTCATATCGGCAATAACCGGATTTAAACCTCCGATAATAAGAGAGGCCAAAGATACGACATTTTTTGGCCCTGTTACCGGAAATCCTGCTACTAGCGCGCTAATTGCCGAACCGACTATAGCCGTAGTATATAACGGCGTCTTACCGCTTATCATTAAGATAAGCGTAAAAATCATAACGCATTGAGCCGCGACTAACATTGTCAACTCCTTTTTAAAAATTTTATTGAGCATTATAACATTTTTTCAAAAAATTATATATAATATTTAGTATTTTATATTGAAAAATTTTAAAATGTGGTATAATTTCCCAAACCAAAAAAGCGAAGGAGCAAAAAATGTCAAAGCCAAAAATTGCAATTGGTGCGTTGGGCGGTACGATTTGTATGAGTGCGAACGGTGGACAAGGCGGAGTTAAACCTAGCTTTAGTGCAGAACAGTTAGTAGGCGCGATACCTGCCTTAAAGGAGATGGTTCAACTAGAGGCTAAAACCTTGCTAGCTCTTCCTAGCGGTAGTTTAAAAATACAAGATCTCGTAGAAGTTTATAAATGGGCGAAAGAGCAGATTGCTAAAGGAGCAGTAGGCGTAGTCATTACGCAAGGAACCGATACGCTGGAAGAAAGCGCATTCTTTTTAAATTTAGTTTGGGATGAGCATGCTCCGTTGGTTATTACCGGCGCTATGCGAAATGCCGATTCTATTAGCTCGGATGGTGCCGGCAATATATATGCTAGCGTGTTAACCGCTATTAGTCCGCAAAGTAGAGATCGGGGTGTGCTGGTAGTACTAAACGATACAATTCATAGCGCACTATGGGTTCATAAGAGCAATACCTTTTCTCTGCAAACTTTTGTATCGATAAATGCCGGTATTCAGGGACTTGTGATAGAGAATGAAGTAAAATATATAACTCCTGCCGTATCGCGTCAAATTTATCCTTTGCCTGACGTCAAATTTCCTAAAGTAGAGATTATACAAAGCTATTTAGGTTGTGAAGGTGAAATGGTTGAGCTCGCCTTACGTGCTAATTATAGCGGTATCATAATTAGTGGCGTAGGTGCCGGACACGTATCATACGATATGGTGGATAAACTAAGAGATGTTCAAATTCCAGTCGTCGTCGCTTCTCGCACCGGTAGCGGGATTTGTGCTACTAAGACATACGGTTATAAAGGCTCGGAGATGGATTTACAAAGTATCGGTTGTATAATGTCCGGCTGGTTATCGCCGATTAAATCAAGACTTTTACTGATGCTTTTGCTGGCAAATAATATGAATTTGGAACAGATAAGAAAAGAATTTGGAAATTTCTAAGGCGCCGATCTGGATTGTTTTTATATTATTTTTGTATAATACTCCTAAAAAATGGAGAAGAAATGATACATCTCAATTCAGATCGTCCCATCACCACGACAGAATTTATAGTCCATAGCCTTAGTCAAGATATTTTAAACGGGAATATAAAATCCGGTTCCAAGCTGAAACAAAATGAAATTTCAAAGAGGTTTAACGTTAGCGCTACGCCGGTAAGAGAAGCGTTAAAAATTCTGACGGCAAAAGGACTGATCAGTTTCGATCCGTTTAAAGGCGCAATTGTAAAAGGGCTTTGCTATAAGGAAGCAAAAGAAATTTATGAACTCAGAATTTTATTGGAAAGTAAACTTATAACGGATGCGTTTGAAAAATATAGTACCGAATATCTACAAAAAGCGATTAATATCCAAGAACAGATCGAGACTTGCACGGATTTAAACGAATGGGCTTTGTTAAATGCCAATTTTCATCGGTGCTTTTGGCAGAGTGAAAGCGGCAGTAGGACGTTTAATATCGTCGAAACCCTTATAATGGCGGCAATCCCATATGTTTCACTGTCTTTATTTTATAAAAAACCTCATATAAAATCCTCAAATGAGGAGCATAGGGCGATAATAGAAGCGTATCAGAAAAAAGACTTAAAAAAGTTAATTCATCTCAACACCGTGCATACGAATAAGACTAAAAATATTTTGGAAGATGCGATAAAAAACAGCCTTTAAGTATTTTTTTACAAAGTATGAAATCCGCGCTGCGGCAAACTTGTTAAATTCTTATCGAGATTAAATTTATGTCCATTTTACATCAACCAAAACATTTCCCGATCAAATAGCTTCTAAAATTGCTTTTTAAAATCACATAAATTATATCAAAGGAAAATTGATAAAAAATTTTAAGGCTTTATCGATCACAGCGATACTGACGCTAAATTTAAGTACTTCGGATATTACGCTTAACGGCAAGGATATGGCGCCGTAAGAAATAGCGCAGACTATAAACGGTAACTAGGCGCGAGATTAAATTTTATCTGCAAAATCTAGCTAATCGCGAGGGATAAATTTTAAAAATTTATCCCGCAAAGCCGCCGTTTTAAAGCGCCGGCTAAAAGAGCGTGCTAATCTCGCCCAAGCTCTTTCGCGAATTTAGCCTACGCGCTATTTTTCTCCGCGAATTTCACGCTTGCATAGAGATAGCTTGTAAGCCCTAGCGCGCCCAGTATCGCGCCCGCCTCGCCTATGTGCCAAAGCCCGAATCTCGTTGCGACTTGATGTCCCAAAAGCGCTCCGCCGCC
>NZ_CAJPRT010000043.1 GCF_905373215.1 uncultured Campylobacter sp. | reverse complement strand
CGTATACTTTTCTAAAATTCGCCCTGTTTAATGCATATATAACTTTTAAAGGCGGAATAGCCTGCTCGCTTCCGCCGGCATTAAACACGAACTCGCCCGCGTCGTTAAATTCAAATTGCCTAAAATCGCGCTGCACGAGTCTTGGGTATACAAGCCCTTCTTTTTCTTTGTAGTTGACTTCAAATACGTTTAGTCCGTAAAGGTAGGTCTCTAAAATTTGGCTGACGACGTCGGGGTTAAAAATCTTTTTAAATTCGTCCTTAATTTTTTCATCGTCGCAAACGATTTGGATCTCTTTTTTCTCGGTCACGGACTTGCGGCTCACGTCGCACTGCGTAACGGTAAGATCGGCTAGTATCATATCCATATCGTCGTCGCCGACGCTGGAAACTCCCGTATTTATCAGCAAATCTATCAAGGTGCCGTTTTGAGGGATAATAGCCGCTTTTTTGCGCTGCGGCTGCTCGGATTTATTTTTAAATAATTTGTCAAATATCATCTCGTGCGCCTTTTTACTTTCTTTTTTAGTTTCGTTAGGTCGTATGCGCCCGCTAAGCTGTCGGGCGCGTCGTCGTGCTTGGCTTCGGGATACTCCGTAAGCTGCTCGATAAGCAGGCTTTGGCTTTGATGAAAGAGTATTTCGCCGTCCTCTATAGGCACTTCAAGCTCCTCTATTCTTTGCCCTTTGCTTGCGGTATTATTCACGCCTTTTAAAGGTAGTTTAACGCCTATCTCAAAGGCCTTTTCTCTGATCCAGCCTCTAAAAAACTCCTGCCCGCCGTTGCTCTCTATCGCGCAAATACGGCATTTATAGAGCTGATTAAGCCTAATGATCTCTTTGATGGTCTTTTTGGTCTTCATGACCTCTACTATGCTTTCTGCTACGTAGATCTTGGCTTCTGCCTTGCTCACTCCTAGCACCGTTATGGCCGTATAGTCGCTCTTTTTCTTTTCGCCTGCCGGGTCGATATACATCACGAAGTAATCGCACCTCGGAAGCTCGCGGTAAAAATGCATACTCTCTTTGGTGAAAATTTGAGTCTCGTTTCTAGGATCGTTTTGCTGCTCTTTGTTGAATGATTTTAGGTTCTCGGCGCGCTTTTGCATGAGTTTTAAAATCGGTAGCGCATCCTCCCAAAGCACCCGAGAACCCTCATTCATAAGGGCTTTGTTTTTTAGATAAAACGTTTCGCTAGCCTCTTTGGATATATTTTTATAAAGCTCTGCCCATCTCTCCCACAGATCCATTCGCTTTGGGAAATTTACGATGCTTTGATATTTCTTGGCATTCCAAAATTTAAGTTTTAACTTTCGCGCCAGCACGCTATCGGCGTGAAGTACGGTGCCTATGTAAAGAACGTCTAGGCTACCGTCTACGCTGCCCAAATTTAAAACCGCTTCGTCTAGCCACTCCTCGAGCTTGTCGCGCTGCTCTTTACTGCGTACGTTAGTATCGTTTTCCAGGTCGTCTAGGACTACTAGATCGGGGCGATAAACGCCGAATTTTACGCCGCGCAGTCTTTTGCCCGAGCCAAACGCCTTAAGCTTAACTCCGTTTTTAGAGACGAACTCGCCTATCTTCCAGTTCTTGCTTGCGCCGCAAACGTGCGGGAAGTCCATTTTTAAATTTGCATTATCCTCAAGCTCGGCTTTTATCGCCTCCAAGCACCCCTCGACTAGCTCCACGGCGTCTGAAATTTCGACGATGAAGCGCTTCTTGTTAAAACAAATACACCAAAGCGGGAGAAGCTGCGAGCAGTACGTGGTCTTTGCATGACCGCGCGGCGCGGCGCGGGCGTATTTGTCTCCGCTTGCGTTTTGCGTCATAGCTTCAAAAATCTGCGCTAGGTCCTCGTGAAGCGCGCAAGAGCTACTAATGCTAAAATAGTGCGGGAAATAAGTCCTTGCAAAAAACATAAAATCGCGCTCGGCGCGTTTTACTCTTGCGGATCTATCTTTGGGGGATAGGGGGCTATTTAGATGTATCTGCTCTTTTAGCTCGCCGCTAAGCTCCTCTAGCCAGCCGTAAAAGTCTTTGCGCGTTAGCTTGCTAAGCTCGGGTTCTACGGCGCCGGCTTGCTTGTGCGTTTCTCTACTGTCTTCTAGGAAGCTATCTAGCTCATCTCTTGAAAAAAGCATGCGTCATCCTAAACGTCGAGCTCTTCGATAGCTTTGACGAACTTCTCGCTCTCGATGAGCTCGACTAACTTCTTGATGCACTCTTTGTTCTCGTCGTCCTTGAATTTATCCACCACAAGCATAATGACCTTTTTGGCGATGCTTAAGCGGTATGCCGCCGGATTTTCGTAGCTTGCAACTTTGGTCATCTTAACGAAGCTATCGCCTATCTTTGAAAGCGCCTCGGCCTTTTTGCCTGCGGGCAGTTCGCTCTCTCTTATATCTTTTACGGCCAGGCGCATCTCTTCGATAAAATTTTGATAGATGTTCTGTTTATCTTCGCCGCTTTTATTTAGATAGCTTGCGGCTTTAAGCTCGTCCCAGTCGCCGTTTTGAGATTTGTAGTTTTTTATGGTTTTTACGTTTTTGTTTAAAATTTCGGCTATGCGCTCAAGGCTGAAGCCTTTTAGATAAAGCTCCTTAGCAAGCTCTTTTATATTTGGTTTCTCAGCCATTTAAATCCTTTAAGTCCATTTTTTTCTCGCCGTGCCTAAACGCTCTTATGCCGAGCCTGGGCGCACTATCGTCTTCTATTTGGCTCGGAAGCTTCTTGCTAGCCATCTTCAAAAGCAGAGCGTCCGTCTTTTCTATCTGCTCATTCAGCGCCTCTTTGGGGAAGTTGTTGCGCTTTTTGAGCTCGATAATAGTCAAATTTACGCCGATGTCTTTTAATAGCGGCGTAGGGTTTTGCGGAAGTTTGATGAAAGAGGAGATATAAGCCAAGGCATCGTTTACGCTATCGTCTATGACGCTTTGATTAACGGCGCCGCTTCCTTCAAAGTCGCTGAGCTCTTGCAGCTCTCTAGTAGAAACTTCTTTTAGTAGATCCTCGTTTGTTAAAACCATTATTTTGTCTCCAAATATTTTAAACCTTTTGACCGTATTCGTTATTAGCTTTTAGCGAGCGTTAAAAGCGCGTTAAAACGTTTAAAATATTTTTCTCGTATCTTTGGTCGTTTTTGATTTAAAAGGGCTTAGAGCCCTTTTAAATCACATTTTCAGTTCGACTATCGCGTCAAGCCTATTGCAGATCGGAAGCGGTCTGCTTTCGCTAACAATGCCCCAGCCCATACCTTTGTCGAGCACCTCCGGAGCCGCAGCGAAGAATTTCGTCGGAGCCTTTCCGATGGCAGACGTATGGTTTGCTCTTGTATAAACTACCTCAAAGATGTCGTCCATCAAAGGCACTACTACGCCTTTTTTGCCGCTCATGTAGCTCGTATCTCTGCCTTTCGTGTTTTTGTACGAGGCATCGTAAGGCATAAAGGTCTTGCCGAAAAGTTTAAGAGTTAAAACTCCGTTACTGTCGACGACTTCGCAGGATTTTAGCTTTAGAAGCTCCTGGGCTTCGGCCAGTTTAAGCAGCTCGCTAAAAAGCTCTCTCGTTACTAGCGCTATATATGGCTTTGCGATGCCTAACACCTCTTTTTGAGCGGCTTCGATATCGCTTAGCAAATCCAATAACTTAGTCGCATTTGTGATAGTTATCTCTTTTCTGTTTGCGCTGAGCTCAAACAGTACCTTTCCTTTGCCGTCCATTACCTTGCCAAAAATAGCGCCTATGGCCATATACTCTACCGTATTGGTGATATTGCTCTTTTGGCTAGCTAGTTTTTTGCCGATAGCCGCAGACAATGATTTAAGCTGCTCGCTTTGAGTATTGAGCGTTCTTAGCAAATTCATCTCGCTAGCCGGGAGCGTATCATACTGCGGGAAGCGAGGAAGCGGTACGGAGATGATAGTTTGGTCGGGATTTTTCGTCACCAAGTGCTCTCCATTTTCGCTAACGCTTTCAAGGATTACGCCCGCGCCTTTTTCGATGATAATGTTATGGGTATTGGAAAGCGTCGGAGTCCATTTTTTGAAAAACGTATCCGTTATGAAACTTTGATCGGTCTTAGTCTGATTTATGATCTCAGTCATCGCCTCGACCGTAAATTTTTTTAAAAGTTCATCCATTTTTATCTCCTTATCTCACTATAATTTTTTGTTTGAATAGTGCTGTTTTTAGCTCCGCGGCGGCGCCTTCCAGCATTACCTCGCCAAGCACCAGCACGTCGGCTTCTTTGGTGGCCTCTACGTTGTCGCATAGCACGCCGAATACCGCCTGTGCGTTTGCGATGGTCGTAGTTTGGTTGTCGCTAGTTACGGCTGCAAAACTCTCGCCGCCGTTAATACTAAACAGCACGGCTCCGCACTCTAGGGCCTTAGTGGTCTCTACTTTGGCGTTAATGCCGAGCACCTTGTTTACGACCACGTCTCCGATGGTCTTTGGCTTTTTTTGTTCGTTAGGCATTTTATTCTCCTCCTAATGCAAATTTAACGACGTCTATTTCTGCGTCCGATCGGCTTTTGTTGGCAAACATATCGTTACTCGGTATGCTCGTTTTTTGTTGCGGCGGCATAACGCCTTTTAAAAACTCGTTAAAGCCGTTTAAATCGGCCTTTGCGTAGCTAAGCGCCCACTGCTTTTGACTTTCTTGCAGCTTATTTGCGACAATAGCCGTGTCTACCGCGCTTTGAGCTAGTTGCTCTTTTAGAGTAGCGACCTCTTGTTTAGAGGCGTCAAGCTGATTTTTAAGCTCGACTATCCGAGCCTCATAGCTCGCGCCGCTTTGCGTAGCAGCCTGAGCCTGCGGCTCGCCTTTTGGATTTTTCGCATCATCCATGTTCGTCTCCTTTGTGAAATTTTTATTCGCTCTTACTTCTCCGAGTTCATCTAAAAACGGCTTATTGGTTAGCGCCGCGGAGTGCAACGTGCAGCCCTGCCAAGCTCCGGTTTTTTCGTCTACGCCCATAAAGTCGTAAACCGGGCTAAGATATTTATATTCGCCGTTTTTGATGAATTCTTTTGCTTTGGCCGTCCAACTTACGCGCCCGTAAAGCGCGCCGTCTTTTATAAAAAGCTCTTTTACCCAGCCTGCCGCGGGCGCTATCTCTCCGCTTAAAGTTTGGTGCTCGTAGTCGATCACTATATCTAGGCTGCGCTTGTCGAAATTTAGTTTCATCTTTTCGATATCGGCTGCGTCTATACTAAACG
>NZ_CAJPRT010000042.1 GCF_905373215.1 uncultured Campylobacter sp. | reverse complement strand
CAAAAATCGCGGCTATTTGCAAGCTCAAATCGGCAATCCGGAAGGCGAGGATAAACCGAATAAAAAATTCTACGATCCTCGCAAGTGGCTGAGAGCGGGCGAGCAGAGTATGGTGGCGCGTTTGCAGGTTGCATTTGACAATCTAAATTGCCTAAATAGGAACTAATATGGATCGCTCAAATAACGAAGTGCTCGATATCACGCTACCTGAGGCGAAGGAGCGCTCGTTAGCGGGCGTTTTTTTTAAGATCGCAGCTCTGCCGATCGCGGTTTTTGTGGTGTTTTTGTTGGGCTATTTGGGGCTTATCGGGCTGAAGGTAGAGATGCACTCGATCCTGATGCTTGCGGTTTTGCTTATTATTGCACTAATTTTAGCTCGTCATAATGCAGAATATGGTTGCTTAAATTTTCAAAATAATATCGATGATTTCAAGCGCGAGCTGAAAAATTACATTGTCGCCAATCTCCTAAGCATTGGTGGTAAGAAAAAATCCGATGCCAGCTTTGATCTTTTTGTGGACGAATACGGCTATTCGCTGCGTAATCAAAACTACGCTTCCGTCGCGTCGGCAGTCTTTCCGATGCTTGGAATTTTAGGAACTTTCATCTCGATTGCGATTTCGATGCCACACTTTTCCTCAAGCAATATCGATGGGCTCGAAACCGAGATCGCGCAGCTTCTAGGCGGCGTAGGTACGGCATTTTACGTCTCGATCTATGGAATTTTCTTAGCGCTTTGGTGGATATATTTTGAGAAAAAAGGCATCAGCAAATATGAGCGCCTGCTAATCAAATACAAAAATTCTACTAAAAATTTTTTCTGGAACAAAGACGAAATAACACAGGGCTATCTGAGTGAAATTTTAAACGCTAATTCTGAAATTTCGCGCTCATTTGCGATGATGAGCTCTACGAATTTTACCGAAAGGCTAAACCGCCTAATCGATGAAAAAATCGGCGCTTTTGAAAGCGTGATGGAAGCCGAGAAGCGAAGTATGGCGATTACACAAGAAGAGCTTGAAAAGGCAGGAGAGATGATCCAAAGGACAAATCTCGCTCACGGTGAGTTAGATAAGAGCTTCGCTCAAATTTTATCTGCGCTTAAGTCCGTGTCTGCAAGCCTAATCGAAATTCAAAACGGAATTTCCGCGCAGTATCTAAGCCAGTCTAAGACTTTAACGGATGGGCAAGGCGAGCTGGCTAACGTTACGAATGCATTAAGCGCTCAAATCAAGAGCCTAAATGCCTCCTTAGGCGGGTTTGCGGGCGAAATTTCAAGTTCACAGAATGCTTACGCCGCTAAAATTGACGCTAGCTTTAAGGGGTTAAGCGCGGATTTGAAGGCACTTTTAGCTGGAGAGGGCGCTGCGCGGACGAGTAATGAAAGCATCATCGAAGAGCTTCGCAAAACGCTTGCAAGCATCGATGAAAAAGCACTTTTAGATGAAAACGAATAACGAAGAAAAAGAGACCTTTTGGATTGCGTACGCCGATTTGATGGCAGGACTGCTTTTTGTTTTCGTGCTTTTAGTAGGCGGCATCATTGTCAAATACTTCCTTACGCAAAGCAATCTGCAAGAGAAAGAAAGCCAAATTTCAAGCGCTCTAGCAAGCCTTCAAAGCCAGGAGAAAAAAAGCGCCGAGCTTGAAGCGCTGAATAAAATTTTTAGCGACCAGCTCGAGAAGCTAAACATCGAAAACACCGATCTTCGCAAGCAAAATTCCATCTATTTCATACAGATCGAAGATCTGACCGAGATGGCGGAAAAGCTGAAAAAAGAGAATTTAGACATCAACTCGCTTCTGCAAAAAGCGCGCGACGACGCCAACGCTACGATCAGCCAAAACGAGCTTAAAATCGCCTTTTTACTCGATCAACTCACGCAGAAGGAGAGCGATTTTAATAAAATTTTACAAGACCTCAACGTCACGAAAAACCGCATCCGCAACCTAACCGGAATGAAGGTCAAGATCATCGCCGATCTGAAGGAGAAGCTGGGTGGCAAGATCCGCATCGACAACGAAAGCGGCGCGATGACGCTAAGCTCGTCGATCCTTTTCGACAAGGGCTCAAGCGAGCTGAAAGAGGACGCCAAAGAGACGCTCCGCTCGACGCTGCAGAGCTATTTCGCCGTGCTTTTAAATAACGACGAAATTCGCGAAAATTTAGATCAGATAATCATCGAAGGGCACACGGACAGCGACGGCGGATATTTGTACAACCTTGAGCTCTCGCAAAATAGGGCGTTTGCCGTGATGGATTTCATCAACTCGTGGAATAAAGATGAGCGACTGCAAAAATATCTCATCGCTAGCGGTCGCAGCTACACGCAGCCCGTGATGCGCAGAGGCGTCGAGGACAAGGATGCCAGCCGCCGCATCGAGATAAAATTTACCCTTTCAAACAAAGAGGCGATGGAGGAGATTAGGAAATTTTTGCAGTTCGACGCGAACGCTACGAATTAGCGGCTCGCTCGAAATTTTAACCCGCAAAAAAGAGAGCTTAAAATTTCAAAATTCTTAAGGAATTAACGGCTCATCTGAAATTTCAACGGCGGCGGAACGTATCTTCTTATTTTAGCACGAATGTCATAAATTGGCGGCTCGCTAAATTTTACGCACAGCTTACGCAGCATCTGCCGCGGCGGAATGGGTTTAAATTTTAAGCCCGCGCATTTTGACGCGCTTTTAGTACCTCCGCGCGGATAATATGGTTTAAATTTAGACCTTTAAATTTAATCCGTAAATTTAAGCAGGCCCACGGGCGGCTTAAAAATTTAAATGAATTAAAAGCCTAGCTCATTTAACTTTCTATATCCGTCACAACCGGCTTTGGATCCCAAAGTGCAAGCCTTATTTAAATATTTTTTTGCAGTATTCGCGTCCTGCCCCACGCCTTTGCCATAGAAATATGAAATCCCAAGATTATAGCAACCGTCGGCAAATTCCAAGCGACAAGCCTTCGAAAATAGCTCGTTTGCTTTTTTAGAATCTCGCTCTACGCCCTCGCCCGAATAGTATAGGACTCCCATATTGTAGCACCCATTGACTAATCCTAGATCGCAAGCCTTAGAATATAACTCATATGCTTTTTTGTAGTTTTGCTTTGTGCCACTACCATTTTCATATGAATTCCCGAGATTATAGCAGCTTTGGGCAAGCTCTAACTCACAAGCTCTAGAGTATAGTTCATTCGCTTTTTGGTAGCTTTGTTTTACGCCTTCCCCTTTTTCATATAAAATTCCAAGATTATGGCAGCTTTCGCCATGTTTTAAATCGCAAGCTTTAGAATATAGCTCGCTCGTTTTTTTATAATCCTGCTTTACGCCTTCACCCGAGGCATATAAAAGCCCGAGATTGTAGCATCCGTCACCTTCTTGCAAATCGCAAGCCTTGGAAAGCAGTTCGGTTGCTTTTTTGTAATCTTGCTTTACTCCTTTGCCTGAGTAGTATAAAACACCCAGATTGCCGCAAGCTATGCTATTTTTTAAGTCGCAGGCCTTAGAATATAGTTCGGTCGCTTTTTTATAATCTTGTTCTGCGCCCTTGCCGTATTCGTATGACGCCCCTAAGGTAGTGCAACCCCAGCCATCGCCCAAATTACAGGCTTTAGAATTTAGCTCTTTTGCTTTCTCATAATCCTGCTTCACACCATCCCCTGAATAGTATGCCATGGCGAGATTTACGCATGCTAAGGTGTTGTTATTATCGCATTTACTTCGCAACTTGCTTATACCGGGATCCTCTTGTTCCGTCGATGACAAAGCTGTGGCTTCTGCTAGCGATAAAGCCGCCGTGGCGATCAGCGCCAAAAATATCTTTTTCATACATCGCTCCGTTTAAAATTTCGGCTATTTTATTTCATTTTCGCTTAATCTTTTGAAAATTGGCGAGCTGTAAATTTACATCGCCGCGAGCTTAAAGGCGAAATTTAGCAAAAAGCGTTAAAATTCCAAGCATTACAAGGAGCGAAAATGAAAATTTTAAGAAGTACGGACGCAAATTTCAAAGAGGAATTTGCGAGGTTGGTGCGCCGCGGCGAGACAGATATGAGATCGGTAATGCCCGTCGTAAGCGGCATCATCGAGGAGATCAGAGCGCGCGGCGATGAGGCGCTAGCTGAACAGATTGAGAAATTTGACAGATGGCGCGTGCAGGGCGATCTGGCTATCACGCAAGAGCAGATGAGTCTCGCGTATGAAGGCTTAACCGCAGAGCTAAAAAACGCGCTACAAGTCGCATACGAGCGCATCTACGCCTATCACGAAAAGCAGCTTGAGAGAAGCTGGTTTAGCTTCGATCCAAGCGGCGCGATGCTCGGACAAAAGATCACGCCGGTAGATCGCGCGGGGCTGTATATCCCGGGGGGCAAGGCAGCGTATCCGAGCTCGCTTCTGATGAACGCGATCCCCGCAATCGTCGCAGGCGTAGAGGATATCAGCGTCTGCACCCCCGCCGTGGGCGGCGTCGTAAACGAGCTACTGCTTGCGGCGATGCATGTGCTGGGGATCAAAAAGGCCTACAAGGTGGGCGGCGCCAGCGCGATCGCGGCGATGGCATACGGCACGCGCACGATCGGCAAGGTCGATGTCATCACGGGACCCGGGAATATCTTCGTAGCGACCGCTAAAAAGCTCGTATTCGGCGACGTAAATATCGATATGATCGCAGGCCCTAGCGAAGTGGGCATCATCGCAAACGCTGCGGCAAATCCGCACAACATCGCCGTGGATCTGCTCAGCCAAGCCGAGCACGACGAGATCGCAAGCAGCTTTTTGATAAGCGACGATGAAAAATTTGCTCTTGCCGTCGCAGAGCACATCGAGCGCGAGCTGCCTACGCTCGCGCGCGAGCCGATCGCTCGCGCCAGCGTGCAAAACAAGGGCGCAGTCATCATCGCACGCGATATGAACGAGTGCGTGGGGCTGATGAACGAGCTTGCGGTCGAGCACCTCGAGATCGCGACCGAGAACGCCTACGAGCTGCTTCCGCGCATACGCCACGCAGGCGCGATATTTTTGGGTCACTACACGCCCGAAGCGATGGGCGATTACCTCGCAGGCCCTAACCATACGCTGCCGACCGGCGGAAGCGCGCGATTTTTCTCGCCTCTTGGGGTTTATAACTTCATCAAACGAAGCTCGATCATAGCGCTAAATAAGCGCGCCATAGACGAGCTCGGAGGCGCGTGCATGGCGCTAGCGGACGCCGAAGGGCTCGGCGCGCACAAAAAATCGGTGCAAATTAGATTTGAAGAGAAGTGATTTTGCGGCGGTAGCGAAATTACGAAATGAAATTTTAAAAAGCGGCTCAGGGCTTAAAATTTGCCCGCATATGGCTTAAGGCGGTTCGCATGCAGATTAAAAATTGCGAAGCGAAATTTTAAAAAGCACCGACGGCAGTTGCGAAACAAAGAGCTGAAATTTTAAAATTTAAAGATGAGTTAAATTTTAAAAAATGTAAGCGTCGCGGCAAGAGTAAAATTTTAAAATTTCAAAAGCGCTATAAATTTAAAAAAACGGCCGTATTTGATTAAAATTTAAGG
>NZ_CAJPRT010000041.1 GCF_905373215.1 uncultured Campylobacter sp. | reverse complement strand
TTGGACGCAGCGCAGATCAAAACGAGCCTCGGCAAATATATGCTTTCGCGCTTTAATTGCTGTGTGAGCGCGGTGCGGGAAAATTTAGATGAATACCGCTTCAACGACGCTGCGACCGAGCTTTATAAATTTTTCTGGGACGAGTTTTGCGACTGGGGCATCGAGCTTAGCAAAGCGGACAAGGCCGCGATCGGCGAGCTAGGGATGATTTTTAAAGAAGCGATGAAGCTACTAAGCCCATTTATGCCGTTTCTAAGCGAGTATTTGTATCAGGAGCTAAGTGGCACAAAGCTGCAAGACGCACGCTCCATCATGGTGATGAGATACCCACATCCTGGCGAGCGTGACGAGCGGATCGAGGAGCTATTTTCGCTTCTCATCGAAGCGATCGTCAGCATTCGCCGCGCAAAGGCGACGATCGAGCTCGGTAATGCGCGAGTAGTCAAGGCCTACGTCAAATCCGCAGTCGATCTAAGCGCTGCTGCGGACTACATCAAAACGCTTGCCAAGGTCGATGAAGTGGAATTTACGCAGCAAAACATCGCAAATTCCGCCCGCGACGTGAGCGAGAGGCTAGAAACTTTCGTACCGCTTGAGGGGGTCGATCTTAGCGGCGTGATTTCGCGCCTTAACGCGCAAAAAGCGAAGCTGCAAAAAGAGATCGAAAAGCTCTCAGGCATGCTAAATAACGAGAAATTCGTGGCCTCCGCCCCGCAAGCCGTAGTCGAAGCCAACCGCGAAGGGCTGCAAAGCGCGCAGGAGAAATTCGCCAAAGTATGCGACGAGCTAAAAGCGTTTGGCGAGTAGCCCGCTAGTTTGAGCTTAAATTTTAAATCAAGGAGAAAAATATGTCAAAAGGTAGTATAGGTGGATTTACTTTAGGCACGGTCATAGCCGTTGCACTATCATGGGGAGTCAATAAAAGCATAATGTGGGCGATAATCCACGGATTTTTAAGTTGGTTATACGTGATTTATTATTTCTTACTGAGGTAAAATTTCATCGGCAGCGCGCCGTTTTACGCGCTAAATTTTAAAATTTGAAGGATGAAAAATGAGCGAAAAAATAAAAATAGCGGTTTTGGGATATGGAAATTTAGGTCGCGGCGTAGAGCTTGCCGCGCGAAATAGCAAGGATTTAGAGCTTTCGGCGGTGTTTTCTCGCCGCGAGCCGCACAGCGTGCAAACATGCGGTGCTCCGGTATTTAGCGCGGATGAAATTTTATCGCACAAGGGCGAATTCGACGTTTTAGTTCTTTGCGGCGGTAGCGCGACGGATCTGCCGACACAGACGCCAGAATTTGCAAAAGAATTTAATGTAGTTGATAGCTTTGATACGCACGCGAAAATCCCTGAGCACTTCGCCGCGGTGGACGCCGCAGCCAAAGCGGGCGGAAACGTAGGCATCATCGCCGTTGGCTGGGATCCGGGTCTGTTTTCGCTAAATAGACTGCTCGGCGAGAGTGTGCTGCAAAACGGCAGCAGTTATACGTTTTGGGGTAAAGGCGTGAGCCAAGGCCACTCCGACGCTATCCGCAGGATCGAGGGCGTCGTGGACGCGCGACAATACACCGTGCCGATAGAAAGCGCCTTAAAGCGAGTTCGCGCGGGCGAAAACCCGAAACTTAGCACGCGCGAAAAACACCTGCGCGAGTGCTATGTCGTGGCCGAGGACGGCGCCGATAAAGCGCGCATAGAAAAAGAGATAAAAACGATGCCGAATTATTTCGCCGACTACGACACGAGCGTGCATTTCGTGGGTCTTGCGACGCTTAAAAAAGAGCACGGCGGCATCCCTCACGGAGGATTTGTTCTGCGAAGCGGAGCGACGGGCGAGCGCGGCGAAAATAAACACTTGATCGAGTTTTCGCTAAAGCTTGACTCAAATCCCGAATTTACCGCAAGCGTACTCGTAGCCTACGCCCGCGCGGCGTATCGCTTGGCGCAAAGAGGCGAGCGCGGCGCGTTTAGCGTATTTGACATCGCTCCGGCGCTTCTTTCGCCAAAGAGTGCAGATGAGCTAAGGCGCGAAATTTTATAAATTTTTGGGGGCGCTTCGGCGGAATTATGAACGAGGAAATCTGAGTGATAAAGATAGAGAATTTAAAGAAATTTTACGGCAAAACCTGCGTGATTGACGATGTGAGCCTGGAGGTGAAACAGGGCGAAATTTTTGCTATCGTCGGCCGCAGCGGCGCGGGTAAAAGCACTCTGCTGCGCTGCATAAACGGCCTTGAGGACTATCAAGAAGGAAGCCTCAAGGTAGAGGGCAGGGAGGTAAGAGAGCTAAGCGGTGCTCAGATCCGCGAGCTGCGCAAAAATATCGGTATGATTTTTCAGCACTTCGCGCTTATGAGCCGCCGCACCGTCGCGCAAAACGTCGCTACGCCGCTTGCGTTTTGGGGCCATTCCGAAGATCATACGAAGCGCTGCGTCGCCGAGCTTTTGGAGCTCGTGGGGCTTGCAAATAAAGCAAACGCCTATCCTAGCGAGCTTAGCGGCGGACAGAAGCAGCGTGTGGCGATTGCGCGTGCGCTTGCATTAAGCCCTAAAATTTTGCTTTCCGACGAGGCGACCTCAGCGCTTGATCCCAATACCACCGCTCAAATTTTGTCGCTTCTGCGCCGCATCAATCGCGAGCTAGGCATCACGATCGTGCTCGTCACGCACGAGATGGAGGTCGTAAAGGGCATCGCGCAGCGCGCGATCCTGCTTAAGGGCGGGCGCGTGAGCAACTCGGGCGATATTGTCTCGCTGTTTTTGCACCCGGATGAGAATATGAAGGAGTTTTTGGGCGAGGAGGAGGTGCTGCCCGCAAGCGGCGTGAATATCAGGCTCTTTTTCCCGCCCGCGGTTGCGTTTGACAGCGTGATCACGCATATGGCGCGCGCTTTGGAGATAAATTTTAACATCGTTTGGGGCAAGCTCGAGCGGCTTGATAAAAACGTCGTCGGAAGCCTCGTGATCAACGTAGAGCCCTCACACGTCGCGCGCGTGGAGGAGTTTATCAAAAACGCGGGCGTGATCTACGAGATCGTAAGCGAGGATGAGATCAAAAGCTGCGCCGCGATCTAGGTGCGATTTCGCGCCCTGTGCGCTTGCGCCGCACTAAATTAAAAGCTTACGCGGCATAGCGAATTTAAAAGCTCGCGCGAGGTCGCGGACTCAAAGGCTGGCTCGGCGCGTTTTTGATTTGACGTGCGCGTCGTGGCATAATAAATTTAATCAGTTTCGCCGGTGGTTTAAATTTTTATCTCGCCGCGGTAAAGCAAGCTCGGTGATGCGCTGTTGGCGTGCGCCCTCGTTAGCTTTGATTTGCGTTTAGAATTTGACTAGCCGTAGCGAGGCGATTTAAATTTCAGAGATCGCGACCGACCGAGCGCATTTAAGCCGCGCCGCATTTGAATTTACAGGCGTTTAAATTTAAATTTGAAT
The DNA here is from genome assembly GCF_905373215.1 of uncultured Campylobacter sp. Taxonomy (GTDB): domain Bacteria; phylum Campylobacterota; class Campylobacteria; order Campylobacterales; family Campylobacteraceae; genus Campylobacter_B. Next base: position 2,156 of record NZ_CAJPRT010000041.1, on the reverse strand, counting down.
TTTTTCGGAATTTCACACATACTTCACTTTTACGGAAGTATAATTCCGCTAATTTCTTTTAAGGAGTACGTAATGAAAAAACTTACTTTGTTTGCGCTTAGTGCGCTATTTGCTGGCACTTTTGCCGTAGCTGCCGACATGGGCATGAAAGATGAGATGAAGGATGCCAATATGTCAATGCATAATGGTGCGAAAGAGATGAAAGGCGATATGAAGGATATGCACAAGGATGCTATGAAAGAGGGTAAACATATGAAAGATGAGATGAAAGGCGAAATGAAAAAAGAGATGAAAAAAGAGATGTAGTGAGTAAAATTTTACTCGTAGAGGACGATGAGATCCTTTGCGATCTCATCGGCGAATATATAAAAGACGCGGGCTTTGACGTATGCGTTTGCAGCGACGCTCAAAGCGCCGCGGATCTTGCTTATGAACAAAAATTTGATCTTTTTATCTTTGACGTAAAAATCCCCAAAGGCGACGGATTTTCACTTTTAAAAGAGCTGCGCAAGAGCGGCGATCGCACCCCCGCGATATTCGCCACATCGCTAAATACACTTGATGATCTTGAGGTTGGTTTTAAAAGCGGCTGCGACGACTATCTCAAAAAACCATACGAGCTAAAAGAGCTGTTGCTGCGCGTTAATTCTCTCATAAAGCGAAACTTCAGTCATAATTTTGATGATTTTGTAACTATTGACGACGAGTTTAAATTTTATTTTGCAAGCAAAGAGCTTCGCAGATCGAGCGTGCCCGTCGCGCTTTCAAACAAAGAGCGCGAGCTGCTGGCGCTTTTTTTACAAAATAAAAACAGGCTTTTAAGCAAGGATGAAATTTTCTCCGCGATCTACGCTTTTGATGAAACGCCTAGTGAAGAAGCGCTACGAACTTATATCAAAAATCTACGCCGCGTCCTAGGCGAAGAGCACATCATAAATCGCCGCAACGCGGGGTATCTGTATGTCTGAAAAGACCGCTTTAACGCTTAAAATTTTATCTTTATATCTCATTTCAAGCGCGTTATTTTTAGGATATTTTTTCAAGATAAATTACAGTATGAACGAAGCCGCGCTGCTTTCGCACAGGATAAAAGAGCTCAAAGAGATCAAAATGATGATCTATATGAAAGCGAGCATGGACGGGCTGGAATCACTAGCGGACTTCGAGCGCGAAAAGGGCGTAAGCGCGTGTATATTTAAGCCAAACTCTGATGAAATTTACGGCTGTGACGGCGAGCTTGGCGCACTTGACAAAGCGAAGCTAAAGGCGGAATTTATAAGTGGCGGAAGGCTAGGAATTTATGAGAATCTGCAAAATATGGAGGAGCGAAACGCCTTTTCCAAGGCTAAAATCATTCTGCTTGGAAGTAGCGTGCAGGGCGAAATTTTAACGCTTCGTATCAAAACCGCAGCGATGATGATAGCGCTTTTGGGCGTAATCCTAGCCGTGGCGTTTTATCTGGTGCGGCTAGGCACAAAGCCGCTTTACGATAAGATCGACACGCTAAATCGCTTCATCAAAGATAGCACCCACGAGATCAATACTCCGCTTAGTATCATCTCTATGAGCGTCGAGACGATGCGGCACGCTGAGCTTGGGGAATACAACGCCAAGCGCGTCGCCAATATCGATCTTGCCGCCAAGACGCTTTCTCGCATCTACGAGGATCTTGTGTTTTTAACCTTCGGTATGAATAAGGAGGGCGAGATTAGCTCGATCGATCTAAAAAGCCTCGTCGCTTCGCGCTGCGAATACTTCGCGCCGTTTATTCAAAAGCGCAGACTAAGCCTTAAAACCGATCTTTCGGATGCGAGCATGAGCGCGAACGTCTATGAAATTTCGCGCCTGATCGACAATCTGCTAAGCAACGCCGTAAAATACGCCGATGCAGGCGGCTACGTGGATGTGCGACTAAGGCGCGGCGAGCTAGCGATCTCAAACAGCGGCGAGGGGATCGACAGGAAAAAGGGCGACGAAATTTTCAGGCGCTTTGCGCGCTTTAACTCAAGCGAAGGCGGCTTTGGAATCGGGCTTAGCATCGTAAGCGAGGTCTGCAAAAAATACTCCTTTTCTATCTCTTACGACAGCGTGCCGGGCGAGATAACGACCTTTCGCCTTACGTGGCGCGAATAAAATTTTAAAATTTAGTGAAATTT
>NZ_CAJPRT010000040.1 GCF_905373215.1 uncultured Campylobacter sp. | reverse complement strand
GCGATCGAGCAGTTTGATCTAAGCGGCTACGATGTCGTGCTATCTAGCTCGCATGCCGTCGCAAAGGGGGTGCTGACGCACTCAAATCAACTTCATATCGCCTATGTGCACACGCCGATCCGCTACGCGTGGGACCTGTATCATCAGTACTTGCGGGAAAGCGGGCTAGATCGCGGTTTAAAGGGCATGTTGGCGAAGTATTTTTTGCATAAAATTAGGCTTTGGGACGCGAGCACCGCAAACCGCGTGGATCACTACGTCGCAAACAGCCGCTACATCGCGCGCCGTATCAAAAAAACATACGGCAAGCCTAGCGACGTCATCTATCCGCCCGTGGATGTGGATAAATTTACGCTGCGCGAAGCCAAAGAGGAGTTCTACCTCACTGCCTCGCGCATGGTGCCGTATAAAAAGATCGATCTCGTCGTAGAGGCGTTTTCGCAGACGGATAAAAAGCTGCTCGTTATCGGCGACGGGCCCGATATGGCCAAAATAAAATCAAAAGCGGGCAAAAATGTCGAGCTTTTGGGCTTTGCGAGCGATGAGACGATGGCGGATCTCATGGGGCGGGCTAAGGCGTTCGTTTTTGCCGCCGAGGAGGACTTCGGCATTACGCCCGTAGAGGCGCAGGCATGCGGCACGCCGGTGATCTGTTTCGGGCGCGGCGGCGCTCGCGAGACGGTGCTTGATGGTGAGAGCGGGCTGTATTTTATGGAGCAAAACACAAAAGAACTGCTTGCCGCCGTAGCTAAATTTGAGCAAAATTATGATAAATTTGAGCCTGTAAAAATCAGAGAAAATTCTTTAAAATTTTCGCGTGCGCGCTTTGAGGCCGAGATCAAAAGCTACGTCGAGAAAAAATATGAGGAATTTAAGGACGGCCTAAATGACTAATATAATCCTAAGCGGCGGCAGCGGCACGAGGTTGTGGCCCATCAGTCGCACGCTTATGCCAAAGCAGTTCGTGCGCCTCTTTGACGATCGCTCGCTTTTTATGATGAGCTACGAGCGAAACTCCCCGCTATGTGAGCGCACGCTCGTCGTCTCGAACGAGCAGCAGTATTTTTTGGCGCTCGATCAGCTTGAGGCCCTAGGCGCGCGCGACGTGAAATTTCTACTCGAGCCCGTCGGCAGAAACACGGCTCCTGCGATCGCGCTTGCGTGTTTGAGCTTAAAGGCCGAAGAGATCGTTTTCGTAACGCCGAGCGATCATCTAATTAAAGACGAAGCGGCGTATAAAAACAGCTTCTTGCGCGCGCACGAGTTTGCGAAGCAGGGGTTTTTGGTGACGTTTGGTATCAAGCCAGCGGATGCAAATACGGGCTATGGCTATATCGAAGCAAGCGGCGAGGACGTGTTAAAATTTCACGAAAAGCCTGAGCTTGCGGCAGCGCAAAGCTATATAGCGGCGGGGAATTTTTACTGGAACAGCGGCATGTTTATGTTTAAAGCGGGCGTATTTTTAGGCGAACTAAAAGCGCAAAGTCCTGTAATTTATGAAGCCTGCGTCCGTGCGCATGAAAATTCTAACGCGGAAAATCCGATTAGAATTAATTTAGACGATATGCAAGAGATCCCAGCAGATAGCATCGATTACGCAGTTATGGAGCGCACGAGCCTTGCTAAGGTCGTGCCCGCAGACATCGGCTGGAGCGATCTGGGAAGCTTCGATAGCTTAGACGCCGAGCTGCCCAAAGACGCGAACGGCAACACTGCAAGCGAGCAAAATATCGCTCTAAATTCTAAAAACAATCTCATCATCGGCTCGGGCCGTACGATAGCCGCCATAGACGTCGAGGATCTCGCTATCGTCGATACCAAAGACGCCCTGCTCGTATGCAAAAAAGGCTCTACCCAAAAGGTAAAGCAGGTGGTGGAGCGGCTAGGCGGTAGCGATCTGGCGCGCGTGCACGTAACGACGCACCGCCCATGGGGCAGCTACACGGTGCTCGAAGATGAGCGCGGCTATAAGATCAAGCGCATCGTCGTTAAGCCCGGCAAGCGGCTATCGCTGCAGAAGCACTACCATCGCAACGAGCACTGGATCGTCGTTAGCGGCACTGCGACCGTGACTGTGGGCGAGCGAAATTTCTTGCTGCGCGAGAACGAATCTACGTTTATTAGGATGGGCGAGATCCACCGCCTCGCAAACGAAGGCAAAATCCCCGTGGTGCTAATCGAAGCTCAAGTCGGCAGCTATACCGGTGAGGATGATATCGTGCGCCTTCAAGATGATTTTAATAGGAGCTAGGATGAAAAAGCAACTCTGCGTTTTGATAATCTTGGCGGTCGATATTTTCGGCATCTGGCTTTGCTTCGGGCTTGCCGTGGTGCTTAAAAATTTGCTCTACGGCGATAGCATGCTGCTGGACATCGGCAGGTATCAGGGCTTCGCGTCGTCCTACGTCATAATGATATTTCTATTTTTTTATCAAGGGATCTATTCGAGGCGGTATGATTTTTGGCACGAGAGTAGAATTTTAGTAAAAAGCTGTTTTTTGGGGCTTTTGCTAAGCCTAGCACTACTTGCTTTAATCAAAGTCAATTACGAATTTTCGCGCGCCAGCTTTATTTTGAGCTTTGCCTTTATGGCGGTAGTTTTGCCGCTTTTTAAGCTCGTAATGAAAAGGAGGCTTTTTAAATTAGGCCTATGGCAAAAGAGAGCGAAAATTTTAGGCGAGGGCGAGGAGTTTGAGAGTGCTATCTTAGAAAGCGCGTATTTGGGATACGTAAGGGCGCTAGGCAGGGACTACGACGTACTGTTTATCGGCGGAAGCAGGCTTGAAGCGGGCGCTTTAAACGAGCTCATCGAGAGCAACATCAGGGAGAATAAAGAAATTTTATTCACCCCCGTGCTGCGCTCATACGACTTTACGCAGACGGATATTTACAGCGTTTTTGCCTCGCGTACCAGCCTCTTTGCGATACGAAATTCTTTGAAAAGTCCTCTAAATTTAGCGCTTAAACGCGGGCTTGATTTGGCGCTAATTTTCTTAGCGCTTCCTTTGCTGGTGCCGATTTTCGGCATAATCGCGCTGATGATGAAGCTAAAAGAACCGGACGGGCGCATATTTTTTTCGCATCAAAGAATGGGATTCGGCGGCAAGCCGTTTAGATGTCTGAAATTTCGCTCGATGAAAGAAAACGGCGATGAAATTTTAGCTCAGTACCTAAAGCAAAATCCGCAAGAGGTGGAGTATTTTGAAAAATATCACAAATACGAGCATGATCCGCGCATCACGAAGCTGGGCGATTTTTTGCGCAGAAGCTCTCTAGATGAGCTTCCGCAGCTGATCAACGTCCTAAAGGGCGAAATGAGCATCGTAGGTCCTCGCCCGTGCGCGCAATACGAGCGCAAGGATATGGGCGAATACGCAGATCTAATTCTGGCCGTCAAGCCTGGCATTACGGGGCTTTGGCAGGTGAGCGGGCGCAGCGACGTGGATTTTGCGACCAGGGCGGGCATGGATGCGTGGTATATGAAAAACTGGTCGATCTGGAACGACATCGTCATTATTTTAAAAACCTTCAAAGTCGTTTTGGCGCGAGAAGGGGCAAGCTGATCGGTTATCGAATTCTTAAGGCAGGTTCTTTCTTTTGAGATAAATTTTAAATTTAATACGGCGCTTCGATCAAGATATTAAAATCTTCTGAGCTAAATTTTGCTATGATTTAAAATACATATACACAACAATGTAATTGCATGAAAATAGCTAGGAATTCGCGCCGCAAAATTTGAAATTTTGAAATTTCATCGCATGCTTGCGTAAAATAAGACTACGCAAAAATGGTGATAGTTTAATGCACGCGATTAAGATTATGTAGTATCGCGGGAAAAGTATTAGCGCAAATTGTATTGTTTAAGCACACAAAAAAGGCGCTACCTGATAAATTTTACCGCCGCTTTCCGCTTTTGCGCGAATACTGTGACGCAAAATTTGCACAACGCGGATAAATTTATCCTCGCTTCCGCGCTCACTCTTTCTAAAATTCTAAATCGCCCATTGTAAAAAGCTGAGTTTTAAAATTTAGTGAGTTTGCAGATAAAATTTTGATCTGCTTGAGGATAGTGTCCAGTGAAATAGATAATGGAAATAAACTATTCGGAAATCATACTATTTCAAATACTATCTACGGATACACAGATAAAAAAGCGACCAATGGCTATGAGGCTCTAAAGGCATATGATCTAAATGGCGACAACGTAATAGATGAAAAGGACGAGATATTTAATAAACTTAAAATTTGGAAAGGTACGAATTCTGACGGCATTACCGACGAAGGAGAATTAAGCTCACTTGCGGATAATAATATCAAAAGCATTGATCTAAACTACAAAGAGATAACGATAAATGAGAATTCTAATACCGTAAAGCAAGGCTCTAAGGCTGCTGCTCTTATCAATGAGCTGATCTACGAATGGGCGGAGTAAGTGAAGCGGCTAAAGACTCACGGGGAATTTATAGCTGCTTAAGTAAGGTGGATATAGAATTCGTAAAAACAACCAAATCAAGGCGAGAAAAGGACTGAGATTTTTATAACATTCACTGTCGACAGATTGCTTCGCTTGCAAAGTTTACCCGCAATGACGAGAAAAGCAAAAAAATGGAAGGATAAAATTTGGAAAATTTTGAAAACTGGAATAAAAATGTTAAAAAACGGAATTTAAACTCAAACGAAAACGCAAATTTAAACGATTTCAATCAAAGAGACTACGATAAAAAGCCGATAGTAATTAAAAATCCTTATGAATTCTTTCTTTCAAATTTATTCTTTTTTTCTCATTGCGGAACGGTGCTTGTTTTATTGGTTTATGCTTATTATATGGGGATTGCAAATGTTAGCAATATTTTTCTATGGGCTTTTTTTGGGCTTGGCGTTTTGCATATCGTAGCTACATTTTATTATTATATCATTAAAAACAAATGCGAAACCAAATTTACAAATAAAACAATCGAATTTATTATAAATGGCGAAGTTAAAAGGGTTAAAAATTTAGTTGATTTAGAACCTATCATAAGGACTTTTAGACTGCTTACACCATCATCGCTAATTGGAATTATTGTTTTTAATCTACTTATATTTTTTATGGTTGCATTAGTAAAAATGGTTCATTATCTTATCGCCTATTATGTCATTTATTTACTTTTAAATTGTTTGTTTAAACTTATTTTTCATTTGATTTTAGGCGGAAATTTGAAAGATTTTACATTATTTCCTGCTTTTATATTTGATTATGGAGAACTCATATGCAAAGGAAGGTCTAGTTTAGATATTCTTAAAGATAAATTTCATATGGTTTATATAATTCATAAACAAGATTATTCAGATTTACAAAAATATTTTTCTGATAAGAAACATATAAATTTAAACTTGGTTGAAAAGAAATTTTAACCTAAAAAGGAGAAAAACATGAGTAGAGAATTAGTTGCTAAACAAGAATTAGACAAAGCAGAAGTAAGACTTAGAAAAAATAGTGATTTGGTTAGGCAATTAACTGAATTCCTTAAAGATGCACTTTCTGGTGCCAATATGTCTCTTAGTGGCTCAGAAAATATGTAGAAATAAATAGCAAAAGATACACAAAAATCGAACTAGACGCTTATATCAAGAAAGTAAGATTAGCAAATGGTTTGGCTGGCATAGCCGACGATCAAAGCTTCGGTCATACCGTCGTGGGCGCAGCTATGGATTTCGGACTTATTGCAATTACAAAATTCATCCCTGTTGTAGGTTGGGTAACGCTATGGTATGATATAGGAAATTTATTAGATAAGTTGGACGGAAAAGATAGTGGCATATTTGATTTACGTAAACAGGTACAAAATTTATGGGACAAAATAACGGGTGACGGACTATCAGATATAGATAAAAACGCTCTAAATAAAGGAATTTTACGCATAACAATGCCCGACAAAACAGTCTATGCAAGACCTTTATCGTCATCATTTTTCCCTTATGGCGTAACTCCAGGCGGACTTTTAACGAGCGACTACAAAGACGATGTTTTATTCGGCGGATATGGCGATGATACGCTAATGGGTAAAGGCAGCGGCGATTTACTAATAGGTGGATATGGAAATAATGGTAAGACAAATTATAAAAGCTTCCAAAGAGTTTAACAAGCTTAAGGGCTACTATACATTTTTTAATATATAGTAGTTTCTCTTAAACTGCCTGTATAATCTAGCGTTTTTAGCATTTGAAATTTTTTTGAGAAAATTTGAAAAAGCCGTAAAACAGGGCTTTTAAAAAAATCAAAAAAACTAAAAATAGGGATAAAATTTAATAGATGGTGTCCCGTGTAGGATTCGAACCTACGGCCGCCTGATTAAGAGTCAGATGCTCTACCAACTGAGCTAACGAGACAAGAATTGTAATTGTAGTGATAAAAATATAAAAAACTGATTAAATTTTATAAAAATTTCGTTAAATTTCATAAAATTTTATTCGGTCTTTATATATCTAATAACTCATAAA
>NZ_CAJPRT010000039.1 GCF_905373215.1 uncultured Campylobacter sp. | reverse complement strand
GTAAAATTTGGCTAATTTTGCCCCCTCCCTCCCCCTAAGAAATTGATTAAATTTATCGCGAATTTTAATAAGGTAGCGATAATTTAACGGCCGCGGAGCCACCAAGCCCGCTCAAAATTTAAATTTTACTTGAATTGAGCTATAATCCCTTTTTTAAAATTTAACCTTGGACTAAGAATTTGAAAATAGCGTTTTTTGACTCGGGTATCGGCGGGCTGAGCGTACTCGCCGAGGCTCTGCGGCGGTTTAGCGGGGCGGAGTTTTTGTATTTTGCCGACGAGGATCACGTCCCATACGGCACGAAAAGTAGGGCGGAAATCGTGCGCCTGAGCCTCGATGCGGTCGGGTTTTTGGTCTCGTACGGCGCGGACGGGGTCGTCGTTGCTTGCAATACCGCCACGAGCGCGGCTATCTCGGAGCTTCGCAGTGCATTTAGCGTGCCGGTCATCGGCATGGAGCCCGCCGTCAAGCTCGCCGCGGACAGCTTCGGCGCGCGCCCGACGCTGCTCATCGCCACGCCGCTAACGATCGCGGGCGAGAAGCTCGCGCGCCTCGTGGGGCGGCTGGAGTGCGAGACGTGGAGCCTGCCGCTGCCCCGCCTCGTTGAGTTTGCGCAGGATTTGGAGTTTGACTCGCCTGCGGTTCGGGCTTATCTGCGGGAGGAACTAGCTAAATTTGAGCTTGCGCGCCTTGGCTCGCTCGTGCTTGGTTGCACGCATTTTAACTATTTTAAGGACGTTTTGCGCGAAATTTTACCTCCGCACGTGCGCATCATCGACGGCATAGACGGCACGCTAAACCGCCTTGCAAGCGAGCTGGGCGGAGGGCTAAAGCTTGCGTGCGGCGAGGATTTGCCCTCGCGGACGGCTAAATTTAACACGGGTGGCGGCGCAAAATTTGATACGAATTCGTCGGCGCAAGCCGGCAAATTTGGCGCGGAAGGACGAGACGCAGACGGCGAGAGCGTAAAAGGCGAGAACAAGCGGGGCGTAGAAGGTCGCGATAATAGCGGCGGTGGGCGCGACACAGAAAGTTGCGGCGAGAGCAAGCCCGATATGATAGAGCAAGGTATGAGCGGACTTCGTACAGTGCCGTGCGGCGCCAGAAAAAACGGCGCAGTGGGGTATAATGAGTGCGATGAATTTTCTAACGCGGATGAGTGCGGCTTCGGCATGGATACTTCGCGCGACGTAAAATCGCAGGTTTGTGCGGATAAATTTGACGCAGACGGTGATATAAAATTTAGCGCAAATTCGCAAACGGGCGAGCTGGGCGCAATCCGCGAACGCGACGGTAAGCTGGCGGTCAATGCCCGCGGCGTAGAGCAGTGCGACGAAGACAAATGCCGCATGTCGCCACGCGCCGTAGATGCGAATTCGCAGCTCAAGCTTTATTCTCGAGGCGGCGCGGATTTGTCCTTGGAATTTGAGCCGAGAGGCGAAGGAATGGGCATTTCGCGGGTGAATTATCCAAACGGCAACAGCGTGGAATATTTTTATTCGGGCAGGGCGCTAGATGCGGCACAGCTGTGCAAGGTGGAAATATTTTTAAAGCGGCTCGATGCGATGCGAGGGATTAGCTAGGCAGCGTGCCTGTGAGCCGTAGATCCGTAGCGCAGGTTGGAATTCCAGTGCGTCATAAATCACATCAAATTAAAATTCCTGTTCATCGCGGATCGCACCACGCAAATTAAAATTTTAATTAAAATTCTAGCGCATCGCAGATCGTGCCGTGAAAGTTAAAATTTCAATGCGCTATAAATCGCAGCGCAAATTAAAATTTTGGCGCGCTAAAAAATTTAACTCGGCTCGGCGATTTAGAAGCGGCTTCGCGCAACGCGCGAACAATAGCGCCTAGCCGTCGTCCGGCGCGCGAAAGTTAAAATTTTACGGGGCAAATGCTGCCTTCCGCTGTCCGGCACGTAAATTTAAAATTTAACGCACAACGCCGCCGTACGACTTGAAGCAGCATAGCGCAAGCCAAGCGCCGCCGTTGCCACTAATTCTTTGAATTTCATAGCGCGAGCCGAGATCGCTGTTTGCAGGAGTAACCTCACGCCGCACGAACTGTCGCCGCGGATTTGAAATTTTAAATTTAGACTAGGGTGCGGATAAAGCGCGCAAAGTTAAATTTAGCACGCCGTGCAAACCGCCGCCGGTGAAATTTAGACTAGTCACGCGGCGTAAATTTTAAAATGATTAAATTTCAAGGTGCTGCGAAGCCCGCAAGTCTTTTCTGCGGTAGCCAAAAGCTCGCAGGCTTTAAAATTTGAAATTCCAAAATCCGTAAAGCAAGATTTTGCGCCGTATCATTTCGCAGGCGAGATTTATACCGCAAAATTCAGCGCCGCACAGGGTAAATTTACTCTGCACCGAAGGCGCAGAGTAAATTAAAATGTATTAAGAGAGGAATAATTTATTGCAATTTTAATCTAATTAATCTTTAAGCCCCCTCTCGGCTCTTTGCCTTTTTACGATTGCTGAACCGAGCATTTTCTCTTGATCAGCATAAAATTCTACGATTTCCTTAGCGTTCACACAATTTTTATAAGAGTTGCTTCCATCTTTTAAAGTATTGAAATCGCACTTTGCGTAAACCTCTTTAGCCTCATTTAGATGAATATCGTAATATTCTTTGGTCTTTACCTCGGTATCGTCACCGCAACCAACTAATAAAGCAGCTAACACCCCCCCCCAGAGGAACATTTTAGGATTTTTCATTTCATTCTCCTTGTTTGAAATTTATCGATATTTTACTACCCGTTTACTTTAAAAATTTTAAATTGCGAGCGCACGCGCCGTTTTAACGCGGCTAGTTAAAATTTAGCTTTTAAAATTTGCTCGCGCTTTTTGAAATTTCGTTTTAAAATTTTACTCGCGCGACGAAATTTTGCGGAGTGAAATTCCGCTAGCCAGATTAGAATTTCGCCCAGCAGAATTCCGCATCGCTGCGGAATTCAAAATTTAAAAGCAAATTTAAAATTTGCGGGAGCTACTCCTCTATCTTTTTACCTGCGAATCGCACGAGAGCCCACGTAACGACAAGCCCCATCGGCAGCGCGATCCAGACGCTAAGCCCTAGCGCTACGGGAAGATAGCCCGCTACTACGGCGACCGCGCCGACGGATAGAGCGTAAGGCATCTGCGTCTTTACGTGCTCGATATGATCGCAGCCCGCGCCCATCGACGAAAGGATCGTGGTGTCCGAAATCGGCGAGCAGTGATCGCCGAAAATCGCACCCGTAAGCACGCCAGAGATATTTACGATCATATAGGCGTGAAGCGCATCGCCCGAAAGCCCGTAGTGAAGTCCCACGGCGTTTGCCAAAGGTATGGCTAGCGGCATTAGGATCCCCATCGTACCATAGCTAGTGCCCGTCGAAAAGCTAATGAACGAGCCCAGCACGAAAATCGCTACCGGAAGCAAAAATTTCGGCGTATTTTGGCTTAGCATATCGACTAGATAGCGCGACGTGCCGAGCTCTTTGATGACAGAGCTGAGCGACCAGGCAAGCAGCAAGATCACGATCGTGACGATCATCGTCTTCCACCCTTTAATCCACGTAGAGATCGCCTCTCTGACGTCAAAAATTTTGCGGTAAACGCTCATAAATATAGACACGACCGTAGCAAGAAGCGCCGCTTGAAAAAGCGCGACCGACGAGTTTGCGTTGCCGAAGGTCGCCTGAAGCGTTGCAAAGCTTAGCGGAGCGGCTTTTGCGGCTGCGAGAGCATCGCCCTCAAGCTTGCTTAGCCCGCTAAAATAAAAGCTCGCAAATGCGCCGCAGATTAGCACTATAAGCGGGATAACGGCGTTTGAAGCTTGCGGCTTGATCCCCTCTTTGGGCTCTAGCGTTTTATCTTCGAGCTCGGCGATGTTAGAATTTTTAGAGTGAATTTCGCCGCTCGCCGCTCGCCTTTCGGCAGAGAGCATCGGCCCGAAATCTCTACGCATAAACGCCACGTAAACCACGAAAGCAAGCATAAAAAGATTGTAGAAGCGATACGGCATGGTTTGCACGAAGATCGAGAAGGCGTTTACGTTTTGCACGCCGATCTGATCATATCCCGCTCTTATCAAAGAGACTTCAAGACCTACCCAGGTAGAAATTAGCGCGATGCCCGCAATCGGCGCGGCGGTAGCGTCGATGATGAAGGCGAGCTTTTCGCGGCTGACTCTAAATTTATCGGTAATCGGCCGCATGACGGGGCCTACGATCAGGGCGTTTGCGTAGTCGTCAAAAAATACGAAAAGACCCATAATCCACGTTGAAATTTGCGCTGAGATACCCGTTTTAGCGCGCTTGCTAATCCAAAGCGCCACGGCTTTCGTGCCGCCCGTCCTGCTAATCAGAGCGACCACGCCGCCGATACAAAGTACCTGCAAAAGCACGCCCGCATTGCCTTTGCTAGCCATCGAGCCTACCACGCGCGAGACCAGATCCGTAAAGCTGCCCACAAGCGCGGAGATCGGATTGTTGCCGACGACTGCAAGCATATAGGTGCCGCTAAAAACGCCGATGAAAAGCGACAGGATCACCTCTTTGGTGATAAAGGCAAGCGCGATCGCCACGACGGGCGGCACCAGCGTCCAGATGCCGAAAAGCTCGGCATTATGCTGCCTGGTCGCGTCATCCACCGCAAATGCGGCGACGGACAAAAACATTAGTAATATAATTTTTTTCATTTTCTCGCCTTAAAATTTAATGCTTCTCGATAAAAAGCCCAGCCCAGCTCTGCTGCGTCGCCATCGCCTCTACGACGTTGATATTTACGCGACGGGGCATCGCTAGGCAGCTTAGCACGATCTGTGCGATATCCTCGGGCAGGATCGCATCGACTCCCTCATACACGGCCGCGGCGCGCGCTACGTCGCCTTTAAAGCGCACCTCGCTAAACTCGCTCTTACAGATTCCCGGCGCGATCTCCGTCACGCGGATACCAGTGCCGCGCAGGTCGTTGCGGATATTGCGGCTAAACTGCTTGATAAACGCCTTGCTCGCGCCGTAAACGTGGCTGCCCGGATAGGGCCACGCGCCAGCAGTCGAGCCAAGATTGAAGATATAGCCACTTTTGCGCGCGATCATCAGCGGCAGCACCGCCTTGGTCGAATACAGCACGCCTTTGATATTCGTATCGACCATCGTCTCCAAATCCTCTACGGGCGTCTGCGCGATCCCCTCAAGCCCGAGCGCAAGACCTGCGTTATTTACGAGCACCTCGACGTCTTTGAAATTTTCAGGCAACGCGCTTACGGCATCAAATACCGCAGCTTTATCGCGAATATCCGCAGCGATAATGTGCGTATTGCCTAGCTCACCGGCTAGCTTTTGTAGCCGATCTTTGCGGCGCCCAAGCGCAATGATCTTATAGCCTTGCGCGCTAAGCGCCCTAGAAATCGCCTCGCCAAAGCCGCTCGTAGCGCCCGTGATGAATGCCGTATTTTTCATATGATCCCCTTTGCGTAAAATTTTAAATTTAGCGCAATGATAACGCAAAACGGATTTAGAATTTATGAATTTTATCTTGCGGCGCGGGCGCGGATGAAATAATGCGAAGGCATTGGCAGGTTCTCTCACCCGAGCTCGCGATCGGCAGCGGATTCGGCGAGCGCACGGGCTAAATTAAAATTTTGCGTCGTTTGTTTGTCGCGGTTTGCTATAATTACCTAAATTTAGGAAAAAGGCAAATGAGCAAATTTATACGATTTATCCTCGTTAGTATCTGTGTTTGCGCCATTTATGCGGGTCTGAAATATGCTTTTATGCTCTTTATCACGTGGCTCATGTTTAGTGGGATATATTTTGATGGACCGGGTACGCTGCTCGCCATACCGCTCACGTTTCTAAGCTCATCGGTTATATTTGATTATTATTGTATTGCGCTGGGTTCTCATCTACTCTTTTTATCGCTACTTAAAGGGCGCGACGTGAAAACGCGGTGGATTTTACCTTTATTTTTTCTCATAACGCTCGCGTTTTGTAGTTTTTGCGTCTTAATCGGGCACGAAGATTATCAGCGCATAAACGCGCTTTTTGCACTCTTGCTTATCTCTCCTTTTACGCTCATCGCATACGCCATCGTTACGACCGTAATCCTTGCCAAAAATAAAATTTCGGATTATTATCCGATCTTAGTCGCGATAATTTTTGTGCCTATTCATGCCGCCAGCATAGGGATATGGGGATTAGAACGAATATATTTTGGAGTATTTCTAAACGCGACAATACTGGGGATTTTTTATTTCACGGCGAAAATCGGGCGCGTAAATTTGATCGCACACAGACCTACACCCGACAAAACGCAAAATTCTAAAGACCGCGTTATCAAAACAATACAAAGCAGCGCGACATTTTTAAACGACGATATTTTGAAGAAGCGCTAAATTTTATCCTTTTTAGGAATTCTAAATAACGCTTTCGTCGCCCGCTACAAGCTTATATGCTTCCCGATAAGTCTGTGCTTTACCGACAAAACCTTCAAAAACTGCGCCGTTTTGCCTCTTGATAT
>NZ_CAJPRT010000038.1 GCF_905373215.1 uncultured Campylobacter sp. | reverse complement strand
TCGATTTTAAGTTGAGTGTAAATTTTACCGTTTTGGCGCAGTATGTCGCGCACCTCGTCGCCCGTGATCGCATCTATCCCGCAGCCGAAGCTGACTAGCTGCACCAGCTGCATGCGCGGATATTTACAGACGAACCTCGCCGCGCTATAAAGCCTGGCGTGGTAGGTCCATTGATTAAGGCTTTTCGTCTGCACCCTGCTAAGCGGCAGCGCGTCCTCGCTAAGCACTACGAAGCCCAAGGAATTTAGATAGCGATCGATACCGTGATTTATCGTCTTGTCGATATGATACGGACGACCCGCTAGCACGATGGCAGGCATGCCGCTTGCATTGATCTCCTTTAGGGTCTCCTCGCCTTTTATTAAAATGGTATTTTTATAGTTTTGCAGCTCCTTAAGGCCTTGCAAGACGGCGTTTTTCACGGCGTCAGAGTGAAATTTATACCCAGCGTCCGCGAGCTCAGCCTGCATCGTTTTGCAAAACGAATCTTGCATGTTAAGATCCACGTGCGGGTAGAGGAATTTTTTCTCCTCTAGCGCGCCTACGTTCGCGCGTATCAGCTCGGGGTAGTATGCGACTACGGGGCAGTTGTAGCAGTTCTCGCTGATATTTTCATCGAGGCTGTAGCTCATACACGGATAAAAGATAAAATCGACGCTCTTATTTAGCAGATCGTAAATGTGGCCGTGCACGCTTTTAGCCGGGTAGCAGACGGTATCGCTCGGGATGCTTTGGCTTGCTAAAAACAGCGTCTCTTTTCGCGGCTTTTGCGACAGCACGACGCTCATACCTAAATTTTCAAAAAACGCGCTCCAAAATGGGATCATCTCAAACATATTCAAAACAAACGGAATTCCAACCCGCGGCGCATCCTGCTTCGGTGGCTTGCGATATTTTCGCAAAAGCTCGTTTTTAAACTCAAATAAATTCGTAATGTCGTGGCGGATCTCCTTGCCTGCGCCGCGCTCGCACTTATTTCCAGAGACGAATTTAGTATCGCCGAAGTAGCTGATCGTAAGCGGGCATTTGTTCGTACAGAGCTTGCAGACGCTAAATTCACTGCGATGAGTGAAATTTTCAAGCTCTGCACGACTGATCATATCGGTATGCTCGTTCGCGTTATTTTTGGCAAAAAGCGCCGCGCCGTATGCACCCATAAGCTCGCTGATATCTAGACGGATCACGTCCTTGCCGAGCTCTTTTTCAAAAGCTCGTAGCACAGCGTTGTTTAAAAAAGTACCGCCCTGTACGACGATGTTTTGACCTAAATCGTCGGCGTTTCGCACGCGGATAACCTTGTAAATCGCATTTTTGATGACGCTAATAGCAAGACCTGCGCTGATGTCCTCGATCGTAGCGCCGTCTTTTTGAGCTTGCTTAACCGAAGAGTTCATAAATACCGTGCAGCGGCTGCCGAGCTTGGCGGGATGGGTCGCAAAAAGGGCTAAGCTTGCAAAATCTTTAATGTCATAACCCAAAGAATTTGAAAAGGTCTGCAAAAACGAGCCGCAGCCCGAGCTACATGCCTCATTTAGCACGATAGAATCGATATTGCCATCTTTAATGGAGAAACACTTGATGTCCTGCCCGCCGATGTCGATGATAAAATCTACTTTCGGATTGAAGTGGCGCGCAGCGCTGTAATGCGCAATCGTCTCGACGATACCGTAATCAAAGCGAAAGGCGGTTTTAATGAGATCCTCGCCGTAGCCGGTAACACCGCTGCCCTTGATCTTGATGCGACCCTCGCAAAGATCGTATAGCTCCTTAAGACGCGGCAGCAGGATGTCGACTGGATCGCCTTTATTGGATGAGTAAAATTTATACAATAGTTCGTAGTTTTCGCCTATCAGCACGACCTTGATCGTAGTACTGCCGCAATCCACGCCCAAATACGCGTCTCCGCTGTAGGTGTGGATATCCACCTTAGGCACGCTTGCGCGGGCGTGGCGAGCGATGAACTCGTCAAATTCCGCTCTGTCTTTAAAAAGTGGCGGCTCGGCTTCCAGCGCGGTCCTGTCGGGCTCCTTTTTTAAAAGCGCGATCGTCTCCTCTAAATTTAACGTCTCGCCCGTATCTTTTGCGTACAGCGCGCTACCATAAGCCACGAAGTAAGGCGCAATGTCGGGGAAGGTCGCGGTTTCGTCGGTGAGCTTTAGCACCTCTTTAAAGCGCGCCTGAAGACCTTTTAGGAAAAACAACGGACCTCCCAAGAATAGGATATTGCCCTTAACTTCGCGACCTTGCGCAAGCCCCGAGATCGTCTGCTCGACGACCGCGGCGTAGATACTGGCGCAAATATCCTCTTTTCTAACGCCCTGATTTAGTAGCGGCTGAATGTCGCTTTTAGCAAACACACCACAGCGTGAGGCGATTGGGTAAATTTTATTCGCCGCAAAGCTTAAGCAGTCAAGCTCCGTGATATCCAGATGCAAAAGATTGGTCATCTGATCGATAAATGCGCCGGTACCGCCCGCGCACGAGCCGTTCATCCGCTCCTCAAGTCCGCCCGTGAGAAATAAAATTTTAGCATCTTCGCCGCCCAGCTCGATGACGACGTCGGTCTTTGGAAACATCCGCTTGACGCCGAGCGAGGTAGCGAAAACCTCTTGGACGAACGGAATTTTGCAATTTTTGGCGATACCCATACCCGCCGAACCCGCTATGGCGACGCTGAATTGCTCGCCTGCATAGGTTTTTTGGATTTGCAAAATTTTATCCAGCACCAGCTCTTTGGGCTTTGCTAAATGCCGCTCGTAGCTCTTGCTTAAAATTTCATATTTTTCGTTTAAAACTACCGTTTTAACAGTGGTTGATCCCACGTCAATGCCTAAAAAAATCACATCTCGCTCTTTATTGAATAAATTTTACTCGGCCGAATCCTCGAATTTAGCGCGAGCTTTCTAAATTAAAATTTGCATTTTATAGTAATATTTTTAAACGCAAATAAAATCAGGATATATTTTATCTTTTTCTATCGAAAAAGACGATTTTTAGGCGGTTTAAAATTAAAAATTTTAATGGAAAAGTTACAAAATTTTAGATTTAATGCGAGTAGATTTTGCGCGAAATTTTTTAAAATCTCGCGCATTATAAAAAGAGCTTCCCTTTGAATTAAGAAGCGTAAATTTAAAGGATTATTTCCGTAGCTCTTTGATTTTAGCCGCTTTACCGTGTCTGTCGCGTAGGTAAAATAGCTTCGCACGGCGAACGCGTCCTTTTCTTAGAACCTCGATGCTTTCAATGCTCTCGCTGTAGATCGGGAAAATCCTCTCTACGCCTACGCTATTAGCGCCGATCTTGCGGATGATAAAAGTCTCGCTGACGCCGTTTCCGCGACGCGCAATGCAGGTACCTTCAAAATTTTGAATTCTGCTCTTATCGCCCTCTTTGATCCTGATAGCTACCTTTAAGGTGTCGCCGGCACGGAAATCAGGCACACTTTTGCTTGTGATCTGAGCGTCCTCAAACGCTTGGATATACTTGTTTTTCATAAATTTCCTTTATTTCTGGCGATTTTTCGGTACATATCCGGGCGGAAGAACCTCGTTTTGCATAGCGCCATTTGATTTTTCAAGCTGTGCATTTTAGCGTGATTACCCTTTAAAAACTCTGAAACTATAGGTAAATTTTCAAAAACATCAGGCTTTGCGAACGCGGGTGCCTCTAAAATTCCGCCTTCAAAGCTTTCTTCGACGAGCGAGCTTTCGTTACCTAAAACGCCCTTTATGTTGCGGCTTATCGCATCGCACATACAAAGCGCGCCGAGCTCTCCGCCGGTAAGAACGAAATCGCCGATACAAAAAATTTCACCTACATATCTTTCGACTATGCGCTCATCAATCCCCTCGTAGCGCCCGCAGATAAAGCATAGGCTCTCTTCGCCGCTTAGACGCTTGGCGTCGTTTTGATTAAATTTCTTACCGGCAGGCGAAAGATAGATAAACTTGGCGTTTTTAAATTTAGCTCTTACCTGCTCGATCGTCCCGGCAAGCGGCTCCGTGCCGATCAAAAGCCCCGCACCGCCGCCGATCATATAATCATCTACCTTTTTATACCGATTTGTCGTGAAATTTCGCGGGTTAAAAAAATGCGTCGAGATTATTTTCTTATCGACCGCGCGCTTTAAAATCGAGTCCTCAAAATACGGCGCGATGAGATTTTCAAACAGTGAGATAAAGATAAAATTCATGAGTTTTCCAAAATCGCGCGTGCGTTTTGCGTAAAAATTTTACGCTCGCTAAGCGAAATTTCTTTCACATAGGCGTCCACGTAGGGGATGAAAAATTCTTTCGGCAAAGTCTGCGAAATTAAGCTTTCATCCGTTTCTACTTCAAAAAGATATCCGTTTCCGATCTGCGATATGTCCCTTACGCGCCCCAAAATCGCGCCGTCTTCATAAATTTCAAGCCCGATAATATCGAAATAGAAAAACTCGCCCTTTTGCAATTTGCAAAATTTCCGTGTGTCCTCTTTGCTTCGGTAAAGGATTTGGTTAGTTAAATTTGCCGCCGCTTCTACGCTTTCGTAATTTTTAAAAATAGCGCTAGAATTTGCGCCGTTGAAGGATAGAATTTCTAAAATTTCGCCGTTTCGCAGATAAAATTCGGCGCCTTTTTTAAACTGAGAGGGGAAGTCGCTGCGATCAAAAATTTTAACCGCGCCCTTTAAGCCGATAGTCCGACCGAGCTTCGCGACCTCTAAAAGATCATCAGGCATCTTTGGCTTTGACGGTAATTTTATAATTGATCGGATCTTTTGCTTTATAGCCGATGATGACGGTCTTTATGGCGTTTATCATTTTGCCGTCCTTGCCGATGAGTTTGCCTGTATCGGCCTTGTCGGCATAGACGATGATCTCGGTAAAGTTTTCGCCGACCCGCTTTTGCGTAGAAACGGACTGCGGATAGTCGGCGATCAACTTTGCGTATTCTTTTATAAAATTTTCTACCATTTTATTTGCTTGTGATTTGAGCGACCCTATCGCTTAACTTCGCGCCTACGCTCTTCCAGTATGCCAAACGCTCCGCGTCGAATTTGATATTATCGCTATCTTTTAACGGATTGTAAAAGCCGATCGTCTCGATAAAGCCGCCGTCGCGTCTTTTCCTGCTATCCGTTACCACGATGCGGTAAAAAGGCTGCTTCTTTCTTCCGATTCTTGTAAGCCTAACAACTGTTGCCATTTTTTCTCCTTAAATTTTTGTAAGTTTTAGAACTTGCAGATGGCTAAAACTTAAACATCTGCAAACTCTACCGAGGGGCTATCTCGGTAAATTTTGCCTTTGAGCGATCGAGGCAAGCCCCTGCATACCGCCCTTGCCCGAAAATTTCTTCGCAAGCTTCGAAGCGCCCGCGAACTGCTTCAAAAAGCGGTTCACTTCCACTTGCGAAAGCCCCGCGCCGGCAGCAAGTCTGCGCTTACGAGAATTATTTAGCAGATCGGGATTTTCGCGCTCTTTCGGCGTCATAGAGTTAATCATCGCTTTGATATGAAGTATCTCTTTTGAGTTTTCCAAATCGATATCTTTTATCTTATTCGCCATGCCGGAAAGCCCCGGGATCATGCCGATTAAATTTTTCATATTGCCGAGCTTTTTCACGCTTTCGAGCTGATTTACGAAATCGTTGAAATTAAACTCGCCCTTTTTGATCTTTTTGTTTAGAGCTTTAGCTTCTCTTTCGTCGAAAACGGCGCTTGTTTTCTCGGCTAACGTCGCCAAATCGCCCTCGCCCATAATACGACCTGTAATTCTATCGGGTATAAAGCCCTCCAGATCGGCCACCTTCTCGCCGGTTCCGATAAAGCGAAGCGGGATGCCAAGCTGCTGCGCGATACCGAGAGCTACGCCGCCTTTGGTATCTGCGTCAAATTTGCTTAAGATCACGCCCGTAAGGCCTAAAATTTCATCAAATTTAGCGGCCGTTTTAATGCCGTCTTGGCCGCTCATGGCGTCCGCTACGTAAAAAATTTCATGCGGATTTAGAGCTTTTTTCATCTCCGCAAGCTGCGCCATTAGCGCCTCATCGATCGCAAGACGTCCCGCCGTATCTACGAGCAGTACGTCATAAAGGCCGCTCTTAGCCTTGCTTAGCGCTTTTTCCGCAACTTTTAGCGGATCGCTCTCGCCCTCGATAAAAAATAGCTCGATCTCGTTTGCTTCGCACAGCTGGCGGAGCTGTTCGACCGCGGCTAGGCGCTGCAAGTCGCAGGCTGCGACCAAGACCTTTTTTTTACGAAGTTTCAGATAGTTTGCGAGTTTTATCGTGCTCGTGGATTTTCCGCTTCCTTGAAGTCCCGTCATCAAAGCTACCGTAGGAGGCGTGCTAGCGAACACAAATCCCTGGCTGCTGCCTCTAGGCGCCGTTAAAATTTTAGTCAAATTTGTCTTGATGGACTGCAAAAACGGCTTCTGCCCTATAGTGCCGATACGAAGATCGGCTTCGACAAGCGCCAAAAAATCCTTTACGACTTTGTGGTGCACGTCGGCCTTTAAAAGCGCCTTTTTTAGCGTCTCCAAGGCGTTTTTTAAAGCTTTTTCGTCATCGATTGTTTTTAATTTATTGACCGCGTTTTTAAACGACTCGCTTATGATCTCAAACACTTTGATCCCTTATAAAATTTTTAAACTTGCGATGTTACCTAAAATTAACTTAAAAGCCATTGAATATCAGAGATCCTTAGGAATTTCAAAGCCGAATTCGTTGAAGCTTTTACCCGGAGGAGCTTTAAATTTTAACCCCAAAATCTCGGTCTCGTACGAGTGCAGAAACATCCGTTTTGCGCGGCTTTTAGCGTATTTTTCATCGCCTATTACGCCAAATCCAGCATTTGCCAGATGCACGCGGATCTGATGCGTCCTGCCCGTCTCGATCCGCACTTTTACGAGCGATTTTTTGCCGCTTACCATCAGCGGATAAACCTCGCTAAATGCGCTCTTGCCGTTTGGCGAAATTTTAGAAAAGGCGCCGCTTCGGGTCTTTATCGTCAAAATCGGCTCGTTAAATTTCATCTCTTCGCTCACGATCCCTTTCACGATCGCGATGTAGCTTTTCTTTACGCGCAAATTTTTAAATTCCGCAATCGCCGCTTCGCGAAATTCCTCGTTTTTGTACAGCAGCACGACGCCGCTGGTTTCCTTATCCAGGCGGTTTAGAAGCCCGAATTTATAGATTTTTTCCAAATTTTCGCTGCTCATAAAGGGCGGCTTATTGACCGCCAAAACGTTCTCATCCTCGTAAATGATTGCGGGTTTTGCGGGCTTCATTACGCTAAATTTAGTATTTTCGCCGAGCATCTCGCGCGCTAGAGCGATCTTTGCGCCGCGCGCGCTTACAAGTCCTGCGTCGATGAGCGCTTTGGCTTCGTTGTGCGAGATATTTTCCTGCGCTGCGAGCAGTTTGTAGGCTTTTTCTTGCATTAAATTCTTTCCTTGATTAAATTTTCTATCTCTTGCAGATCGCAAATTTTATCTACCCGCGTGCCCTTTAACGGCTCTTTTAAAACGCTCGAAATTTCATCCGCGCCGCACAGAGCGATATTTTGCACGAGCGCGTACAGCGCCTTTTGATTATGAAAAAATCGCCCGCTGATGATCGG
>NZ_CAJPRT010000037.1 GCF_905373215.1 uncultured Campylobacter sp. | reverse complement strand
TTTTAAAAAGTAAAATTTAAACCGCGATTTCACTTTCTCTATTTCGCTCTTTAAATTTAAGATTTAAATTTTGCGGCGCAACTGGCGCGTAAATTTAATTAGCGCGCAAAAGCCGATCAGAAATTTTACCAGGTTAAAATTTTGCCTAAATTTATTTGGCAACGACCGATTTTAAATTTTATTCGTAGGTTTTTCGTAGCAGCCCCATTTGGCGCGGTATTTTCTCCTCGCTATCCGAGTCAAAACGATCTGAACGATCAAAAGCGCAAGCGCACCGCCGCCCCATTTTAAATATGTGATTTTATAGGAATCGAATATGGTATTGTAATAAAATCTGGCTGCAAAAGCATAATCGTATTTTAAAACCATTTGCCCGTCTTTAAGGGCGATCTGCCATGCAAGGTCGGTATCGCCCCCGATCCTTTGGTACTAAATTTTTACGTCCTTGTTGTATATCGCAGCCTTGTATCCGTCTATCTGCGTACCGTAAACATCTAAAGAAAAACGCCTCTGCTTAAGCGCGCTATCAACCAAATTTAACCTATAATAACTAGCCCCTCTGCTCTTATTTGTTTGCACATATATGACGCGCCCCTCTATGGTCTGCAAATCCTCTGGGCTAGACGGTAGCACCGCGGTGTAGGACATATACGGCGCCGCGCCAAGGATAAAAAACAGCAGCACGCATCTTAAAAGCGTATTCATCTGATTAAAGCTAGCGATCTTTTTTTCATCGTATTTTGTATCAAAAAACATCAAACCTCTTTTGTTTAAATTTTTATTTCGGCGCTTTATCCTGGCGCGCCGTAGCGGTATAAAAGCAGAGCTACGTCGTTCCAAACTTTCGCGATCTTTAAATCCGCACTTCTGCAGCCAATACGGCTCGGTTTTTTCCAGTGCTGTGCGCAATACAAGGCGCCGCTTCTGCCAAAATTTAGCTTGGATTTTCATTCATTTTCATTCGACGAAGCGTAAATTTAAAAGCTAAATTTAAAAAGCGCGCGAAAGAAATATTTCTCTTTTTAAATTCCACTAAAATTTTATCCAAAATGCGGCAAGTTCGTAACCGCGGGGCTCGCCCAACCCGCTTAAGCTTTCAAACGCAAGCGTAACGCCGCTGCTTAAGCTTAGCTTCAAATCCTCATCCGTTGCGTGCTCGCAATACTCAATCCGCTCGCGACTTAAAGCGTCTTTCACCGCCGCAAGATCGATGGGAGCAGGACAGCCCGATAATATCCAAGGCTCTATTTCGATTTGCCGCGCGCTTCCGCCGCCGAAATCTAGAGGCTCACTTCTGAAATGATCCGAAAAAATCATAAAAATTTCGTCTCGAAAAAAGTGAAACTCAAAGGCGCCGTATCTTAAAATTTCAGCTCCAGCGCTCTTAAAGCTCGCGTCCGCAGGGCCAAGCATCGCGACGATCTGCGCGCAGCTCAATCCGCTTCTTACGTCAGCAAACTTGCCCGAGCGAAAAAACTCAAGCATATCGATTTTTAGCATCTCTTCCCCTGCAAATACACATCGCGCCTCTTAAAGCCACTAGCAGCACAACGGCACGCTAATAGTTACACGAGCCAGTCATCGCGCTCATCCATGCTTAACACTCTCTGACATGGTACTAACGAGCAACGGCAAGCCAGACGCATACATCACATAAAAGTGCGCCGCGTAAAATTTTATCTCGCATCGAGCCAAAATACAGCGCATTTGCAAAATTTAAAACGATCGCAAAATGACACGTCGTTTCGCAAGTTTTATTTCGCACCGACTTAGAAGCTGCGACAGCCATATGAAATTTTATATAGTGACTGCATAAATCGCGCGCCGCAAGACTTGAAATTTCACACCGCAATGCCGCAAATTTCACACCTCCCACACATCACGCAGTGTCAGTCAGCCGAGCAAAGCTCGAATCTCGCGATTTACAAAAACCTCGCGCGTCGCAAGCCACACTCGAACAAGTACTGCTTGGCATTATTTTAAAATTTCACAAGCGTCGTAATATCCGAACTTAAGAAGCGATCTTATAAATCCGCTTTAGCTCATCTGGCGCTGTACTACGAGCAGATAAACTCGTTTGAGACCGTCAAGGCTAGCCGAAAACCTTTTTTAGATGCGCTTCGTAATCTCTTATAAAACGCTCTACGTCCGGGTTTTTAACGACGTCGTTGCACATAAAAGTAGGCAGCCTTTTCGTGCCTAAAAACTCATTTGCCTTATGAAAATGCAGATAAACGCCGTCCACGCCCACGCCCTCGAAAAAATCGCCCGGCTTCTCAAACGCCTGAAGCGGCGCATTCCAAGTAACGCTTATCATGTGCGATTTGCCCTTTATCAGCCCGCCGGTGCCGTATCCGTCGTTTGGATTTGCGCTGTGCCGTCCGTCGTTTGCCACTATCTTGCCTATGCCGCCCATAAACACCTCGTCCACGTATTTTTTGACTAGCCAAGGCTCGCCCATCCACCACGCGGGCATCTGCCAGATCACAGCATCCATCCATAGAAATTTTTCTACCTCACCATCTATATCGTAGCCCTCAAATATCGTAGTTTCGCGCGTTTCGTGCCCTAAGGCTTGTAGCGTTTTTTTGGCTAGCTCGTGCAGCGTCTTGCTTAGCTTGCCGCCTTTGCCGTTAAACGGCGCCCCACCGTTAATAAGTAGTATTTTCATTTTGATCCTTTGATTAAATTTATTCGTTAGCGACACTCGCACACCTAAGTTAAATTTCACCTCGCAGCCCTATGCGCAAATGTAAGCGTAAATTTTACGAAGCGTTTAATTATTAAATTTTACTTTTACGCCGCAGTTTACCGTCCTAAAATTTCAAATTTATCGCCGCGAACTGCGATCGCTTCGGCGTTATTTATCGGTGCCAAATTTAGCTTGCCGCCGTAAGCTTTTAAAATTTTAGCCGCGCTTTGCACGAACGGCTCCTCGCCGTAGTGCGGTACGGGGTAAAATTTCACCAGATCAAGCCCTGTTTGCGCCGCAGCCCCGTAGTCGCCCGCATTGTCCATCGCGCTCGCGTACTCCACGCTGGGTGCAGCGATCATCGCGCCTGCCGACTCGCCCACGTATACGAGCTCGCCGCTTCGGACGCGATCTGCGATGAGGCCAGCAAGACCTTTCTTTTTAAGCTCGCGCAAAAGATAAAAGGTGTTGCCGCCGCTTACGTAAAGCACCTGCGCCGTGCCGATCTTTGCCTTCGCTTCGGCCTCGCTCGCTTTGGAAACGTCTAAAATTTGAACCTCAAAGCCCATTTTGGCAAACGCCTCTTTCGCCTCGTCTACGTAGTCTCGGTACTCCTCGACGTTTGCCGCAGTCGGGATAAAAAGCACCTCCTTAGCGCGGATATTTTGTCTCGCATAGTCCTCAAAAAGCGTCGCTGCGCCCGCAAAATAGGAGCATAAAAACATCTCTATCATTGTTTTTCCTTTCATTAAATTTGCGCTGATTTAAAGCGCTCGTAAAGCTTGGCCGCAATGACTGCGAGCAAACGTATTTCAAAACGAGTAGATCAAATTCTACCGCACCCACAAAGCAAGCGCACGATAAAAAATAGCGCGGACAGAATTTTGCCGATAAAAGGGCAAAATTTACCGCCGCAGCGGTTGCAAGCTACGCTAAAGCCTAGACTAGATGGCAGCGTCAGCTGCTCTGCGATCACCAACTACCTGGCAGTTTTAAACTTCACTGAAACGACGAGAGCTGGCTAGATTGAGCCGGCTAGGGGAGCCAATCAGAGCGAACGATCAAAAACAAGCCGATCGACCGAACCGATCAAGGCAAGTCAGCCAAGGCAAAACGGCTAGTGCTTTTTATCTTTAAAAAATCTAACGATCTTAGCCTGCAGCTTGAACCACTCGCCAAGCTCCATTATAGGCTGTCCCGCGTAGTTTTTGCCGCCCGCTAGATCCTTGCTTATGCCGCCGCGCGCCGCGATCTGCACGAAATCGCCCACGCTTACGTGCCCGCCGCTGCCGCTCTGTCCACCCATCACGACGTTGCGCCCGAGCGTCGTCGAGCCCGCGAGCCCTACCTGAGAGACGATGAGGCAGTTTTGTCCGAGCTCGCAGTTGTGCCCGATCTGAACGAGATTGTCGATCTTGCTGCCCCGCTTAACGATCGTTGAGCCAAATACCGCGCGATCGATCGTCGTGCACGCGCCGATCTCGACCTCATCTTGCAGCACGACGTTGCCGTTGTGATAAATTTTAACATGCTCGCCCATTTTGGTGTGCGCGTAGCCGAAGCCGTCGCTTCCGATGACGGCGTTTGCGTGAATTATGCAGCGCTCGCCGATGACCGCGTCGTTGTAGATGACGGCGTTTGCGTGGATCACGCAGCCGTCTCCGACATGCACGTCATCGCCGATATACGCGCCGCTTAAAATGACGCAATCCTCGCCGATCGTGGAATTTACGCCGATATGCACGTTCTGTCCAATCTGCGCGCTGGCGGCGATCTTTGCGGGCGTGCCGCTGCGAATGAGCGGCTTAGCAAAATGCGCGCTTAGGATCGCAAAGGCTAGATGCGGGTTTTCGCACTCCAGCGCTCGCACGCCGCTTGGAGCTACGGTGCCGATTTTTACAAGCACGGCGGCTGCTTTGGTGGCGGATAAAAATTTCTCGTTTTTGTCGCTATCGCAGTAGCTTAGCTCGCTTTGCCTTGCGTTTTGAAGCGAATTGATTGCGGTGATCTCCGCGTCCGCTCCGTTAAGCTCTATGTTTAAAATTTCGGCAATTTTAGATAATTTCATTTGCGCTCCTTTGATTAAATTTTATCGCCGCTTACATATCCAGCGCGACGCTGCCGCCGCGGACGATGTCGATCGGATTGTATTTTTTTATCGTCTTTAAAAAGCCGTCGATGCGGTCTGCATCGTCGCACGCCATAATGACGATCTTGCTGTCGTCGCTATTTGCGATACTGCCGTTGTAGGCTTTTAAAACGGCATCAAGCCCCGCTAAATTTTCACCCAGCGCGATCTTTACCAAAACCATCTCCTTTTCGACGAATTTTGCATCCTCGATAACCTTGTAGACTGGGATCAGCTTATGAAGCTGCTTAGTGATCTGCTCTATGACGCGCTCGTCGCCCGAAGTGACGATGCTAAGGCGCGATAGACCGGTATTTGGGATCGGCGCAACGGTGAGGCTGTCGATATTATAGCCGCGCCCCGCAAAAAGCCCCGAGATCCGCGACAAAACGCCGTGCTCATCGGTAACGACGACCGAAATTACTCTTCTTATGCTATTCATCCTACGACTCCTGCTCAAAAATCATATTATAAAGCGCGCCGCCTGCGGGCACCATCGGCCAGACGTTTTCGAAGCGATCGATCTTAGCCTCGATGACGCTTACCTTTTTGCTCGCAAGAGCCTGCTTCAGCGCATCTTCGAATTCCGCTTTGGTGCTAACGCTAAAGCCCACGCCGCCGAAGCCCTCGACAATCTTTACGAAATCAGGCTGCGAGCTAAGATCGGTCGATGAGAAACGCTGCCCGTAAAATAGGCTCTGCCACTGCCTCACCATGCCTAAGAAATTGTTGTTTAATACGATATTTACGACATTTAGGCCGCTCGCGCTCGCAGTCATCAGCTCTTGGATATTCATCAAAATCGAACCATCGCCGCTGAAATTTATAACAGGTCTATCTCCCGCATAAGCCTTCGCGCCCAATGCCGCAGGGAGGCCGTATCCCATCGTGCCCTGCCCGCCGCTACTTAGCAGAGTGCGCGGCTTGCAAAACGGATAAAACTGCGCGACCCACATCTGATGCTGCCCCACGTCCGTAGCGATGATAGCGTCCTCGCCCGCGATTTTTGCGGTACTTTGTATAACCCACTGCGGCTTTAAAATTTCATCGCTGTCATTAAATTTAAGCGGGTGAATTTCATCGTATTTGCGGATGAGCTCGCGCCACTGCTCGAAATTTGCAGGGCTGACCTCGCTTCTAATGCGCGGCAGCATCTCCTCTAGCACCGATTTTACGTCGCCCACGATCGGATAATCCGCGTTTATTATTTTTGAGATCGAGCTAGGATCGATATCGACGTGGATGATCTTGGCGTTTTTGCCAAATTCGCTAAGCTTGCCGGTGACGCGATCGTCAAATCTCGCGCCCAGGCAGATTATCAGATCAGACTCGCTAAGTGCCATATTTGCGGCGTAGCTGCCGTGCATTCCTACCATGCCTAGATTTAGCTTATCATCGCTTCGCACGGCTCCCAGCGCCATAAGGGTTTCAACGACCGGAATCTGCGCAAACTCGCTAAGTTCGCGAACCAGCTCGCTTGCGCCCGCGCTGATGACACCGCCACCAATGTAGAGGATAGGTTTTTTGGAATTAGCGATTAGCTCGACGGCTTTTTTGATCTGCTTAGCGTTGCCCTTATAGTTCGGCTTATAAGTCTGCATCTTGATTTCGCTAGGATATTCAAAAACTCCAAGCTTCGCCGTTACGTCTTTGGGAATATCAACGTGCACGGGTCCAGGTCTGCCGCTGCGAGCGATATAAAAGGCTTCTTTTAAAATTCTAGGCAGCTCTTCAATCGTTTTAACCAGATAGTTGTGCTTGACGCAAGGGCGTGAAATTCCGATCGCATCGATCTCTTGAAAGGCGTCGGTGCCGATAAGCGAGGTCGCCACCTGCCCGCTGATAAGCACGATCGGGATGCTGTCGCTATACGCCGTAGCAAGCCCCGTAAGCGCGTTGGTAAAGCCTGGTCCGCTCGTGACGACAGCCACGCCGACCTTGCCGCTAGCGCGCGCATATCCGTCCGCAGCCATTGCCGCGGCCTGCTCGTGGCGCACCAAAATGTGTCTGAAGTATTTTTGTTTGTAAATTTCATCGTATATGTTTAGCGCCGCGCCGCCCGGATAGCCGAAAACCACCTCGACCCCCTCCTGCCGCAACGCCTCCACGATCATCTGCGATCCGCTAATTTCTTTCATACGCCCATCCTGTTTCGTTGGAATAATTTTGTGATTATATTATTTTGTAAATTAAATTTCACGAATTTAAGGCGCTAAATTGGGTCAAATTTAAAATTTAATAGCAGCAAGACGGGGCAAAATTTCGGAATTTAGCGAGAGTAGAAAAGGCAAATTTAAAATTTAGCCATAAATTTAAAACGGACGGGATGTTCGGATTTAAAATTTTAAAGTGCAGATTTTATCTTGACCAAACGCGGCACGGAATTTTTAACGTAAAATTTTGGCTTGAAATTTTACCACGCGAGGCTCGATTAAATTTACAAAATTCTTTGAAATTTTATCGTAGCGCAGAGCAACTCCTGCGTAAATTTTAAATTCTACGTTACGAAATTTTAAAATTTAGCCGTAAATTTAGAACGGGCGGAATCTCGATTATAAAATTATAAAATTCCGCCCACATAAAATTAAATTTTAAAACCCTCTATCTACCTGCACGCCTACACCCACGCTAGCGCAGTTGCCGCTTTGCGGATCGCAGTCGCCGAAGCTTGTGACGCTACTGGATCTTTTTGAGCGGATCGTTCCCATATGCATAGGCACCGGCATGTTACGGCGCGAGCTTCCGCCAATCTCGCTATCGCTCATACTATTAGAACTTCTCCTGCGAGAATAATCATCGCGAGGAGGTGGCGGTGGTGGAGG
>NZ_CAJPRT010000036.1 GCF_905373215.1 uncultured Campylobacter sp. | reverse complement strand
TAAAGCGCGAAAGCATATATTTGCCGAGGCTCGTTTTGATCTGCGCTGCGTCCAAATCGTCAAATTTAGAAGCGTTTAAAAGCAAAAATTTACTCGCGTTATAGAGCTTATTCGTAAAATTTCGATATATCAAAAGCTTGTCGTCGCTAAGGCGCAGATCGCGCCCCTGCACGCACAAAATCGTAAGCGTAAAGCGCAAAATATCGGCACTAAATTCATCGATTTTTAGCAGCGGGTCGACTACGTTTTTGCTCGATTTGCTCATCTTTTTGCCGTCTTTGTCCTTAACTAGGGCATGCAGGTAGATGTCGCGAAACGGCAGCTCGCCCATGGCGTTTTGGCACTGAAACATCATGCGCGCGACCCAGAAAAACAAAATGTCAAAGCCCGTGATCAGCATGGTGTTTGGATAAAATTCGCTCAAATCCTCCTCAAACCACTTCTCGTTTTTCAGCGCCTCGCCGTTGCCCCAGCCAAGCGTGCTGATCGGCCAAAGACCGCTTGAAAACCAAGTATCGAGCACGTCGGGATCTTGAGTAAAATTTTTACCGCCGCATTTCGGGCAGGCATCGGGGCTCTCGCGCTCATCCGCCCACTGATGGCCGCAGTCGCAGTAAAACACGGGAATTCTATGCCCCCACCACAGCTGGCGGCTGATGCACCAGTCCTTCAGCTCGCGCATCCAGGCGTTGAAGCTATTGATCCAGTGCTTCGGGAAAAATTCCGCCTCACCCGCATTTACTCTGGCGATCGCATCTTTTGCGATATCCGCGCGCACGAACCACTGCTGCGAGATGTACGGCTCGACGACGTTTTTGCAGCGGTAGCAGTAGCCGACTTGATTTTCGTAATCCTCGATTTTTTCGATAAAGCCCAGCTGTTCAAGCTCCGCTACGATCTGATCGCGCGCAGCAAGCCGCTCTAAACCATTAAATTTACCGCACTGCTCGTTTAAAATTCCTTTTTCGTCAAATACCGTGATAAAGCCCAGCTCGTGGCGCTTGCCGACCTCGTAGTCGTTGGCGTCGTGCGCTGGCGTGACCTTCACGGCACCCGTTCCAAAGCTCATATCGACGTATTCGTCGGCGATGATCTCTATCTCGCGGCCGATTAGCGGCAGCACGACTTTTTTGCCGATCAAATTTTTATAGCGTTCGTCCGCGGGATTTACCATGACGGCTGTGTCGCCGAAATAGGTCTCGGGGCGCGTCGTCGCAACAACAATGTAGTTGCGGCTCGTCTCGCTCGAATCTTTGCAAGAGTTTGAATTTTGCTCGTCCGCAAAGTAGTAACGCAAATAATAAAGCTTGCCCTTGTTCTCCTTGTGCTCAACCTCCACGTCGCTTAGTGCACCGTCGTGCGTGCACCAGTTCACCATATAGTTTCCGCGCACGATGAGCCCCGCGTCGTATAGGCTTACGAAGGCTTTGCGCACGGCGTTTTTAAGCCCCTCATCCATCGTAAAGCGCTGTCTGCTCCACGCAGGCGTGACGCCAAGGCGCTTCATCTGCTTTACGATTTGCCCGCCGCTTTGCTCCTTCCAGCGCCAAACGTGCTTTAAAAACTCCTCGCGCCCTATCTCTTCTTTTTTGATCCCTTGCGCCAAAAGCTCGCGCTCGACGACGTTTTGCGTCGCGATGCCTGCGTGGTCTAACCCCGGCTGCCAAAGCGTGCGGTAGCCGTCCATTCGCTTGTATCGCGTCATAATGTCTTGCAGCGTATAAGTGAGCGAGTGCCCGATATGAAGCACTCCGGTGACATTCGGCGGCGGTAGCATGATGCAAAAGTTTTTGCCTTTTTGTTGGATATCTTTATTGCCGTCGATCTCGAAGTAGCCGCGCTGCTCCCAAATTTTATAAAAGCTCTCCTCTACGGCTTTCGCGTCGTAAAAATCTGCCATTTTTAGCCTTTTTTTAAAATTTTAAATTTTGCGATTTTAGCGGAATTTATGTAAAGCGCTCATTAAAGCGTGCCAATTCTGCATTATACAATAAAATGTAGTATTTAAATATATATAAAAATATCGAATTTTAGAATATTTTAGATAAAATTTTAAAAAGTCATATAAAAACACTTGACATTAAAAATTCTACCTGCTATAATACCGCGAAATTTTAACCAAAAGGATTAAATATGAAGAAATTTCTTCTCGCTTCGCTTCTTAGCGCCAGCGTCGTCAGCTTCGCTCTTGCCGAAAAAATCGTAGTCGCCGCTACTCCGATACCGCATGCCGAAATTTTAGAGCAGATCAAGCCTGATCTAAAAGCCCAAGGCTACGATCTTGAGGTCAAGGTTTTCAATGACTACGTAACCCCGAACCTCGCTACCGATAGCGGCGACGTGGATGCGGGATTTTTTCAGCACGTGCCGTATATGGAGGAATTTAACGCTAATAAAGGCACGAAGTTAAAAGCGACCGTGGGCGTGCACTTAGAGCCGATGGGCATCTACAGCCATAAGATTAAAAATTTAAAAGATCTTAAAAACGGCGCCAAAGTTGCCGTGCCAAACGATCCGACTAACGAAAGCCGCGCTCTTGATCTGCTCGTAGCCGCGGGGCTCATCGAAGTAGATCAGAGCGCCAAGCTTCGCACGCCGTTAGATGTCACGAAAAATCCTAAAAATTTAGAAATTTTAGAGCTTGAAGGCGCCGCGCTTCCACGCACCCTGGGCGATGTCGATATTGCCGTTATCAACTCAAATTTTGCCTTTAACGCAAATTTAAACCCAATCAAGGATTCGCTATTTTTAGAAAAGGCTGAGGGCAACCCTTACACAAATGTTATTAGCGTTAAAGAAGGCAACGAAAACAGCCCTAAAATCAAGGCGCTAGATAAAGCGATCCAAAGCGAGAAAGTGAAAAAGTTTATCGAGACGCAATATAAAGGCGCAATCATCCCGTCGTTTTAACTCCCCTCTTTTTAAAATTCGGCGCAGAATTCGCGCCGAATTTGCTGACATTCGCTATTTTATTTACTATCTTTTTTTATAATTGCGCGAAATTTACCGAATAAAGGAAAAATAATGAAAAGAATTTTATCTTTCAGCTTTGTTGCCGCTATGGCTATATCTTCGCTTAATGCAGGCGTTTTGGCTACTGCAAAAGACGCAAATATCACTATTACGGATGAGGATGTTGCACCGTTTTTGGCTCAAGGTATGCAGCACGGTGGGCAGGAACCGACCGCCGATGAGAAGAAAAAACTAATCGACGATCTAATCAAATACAAACTCCTAATCGCAGAGGCGAAAAAATCAGGCATTGAAAACAGCGACGAATATAAACATCAGCTAGAGCTAGCTAAAGATGGCATCGCATTTAATCTATGGCAACGCGAACAGGCTAAAGACGTAAGCGTTAGCGACGAGGAAGCTAAAAAAATTTATGATGAAAATAAACAAAATTTCATGCAACCAGATTCCGTTACCGCAAGTCATATCTTAGTAGCAGACGAAAAGGCTGCTAAAAACGCGATTGCGAAGCTATCAAAAGTCAAAAAAGAGAATTTAAAAGAGGAATTTAATAAACTAGCTAAAGAAATTTCAATCGATCCAAGTGCGAAAGAAAACGGTGGCGATTTGGGCTCTTTTGGCAAAGGGATGATGGTGCCGGAGTTTGAAAAAGCAGCGTTTGCACTAAAAGATGGTGAGATGAGCAAAACGCCGGTAAAGACACAATTCGGATATCATGTAATCTACAAAGAAAGCAGCAAAAAGGCCGAGACTATGCCATTTGAAAAGGTAAAAGATCTCATCAAAAATCAGTTACTTCCAAGCAAAGTAAACAAAAAAATCGATGACAAGGCTAACGAGCTATTCGGCAAACTAAACATCGAATACGCAAAATAGTTTTAATTTTAAGGCGCGAGGCTATTAAATTTATATGCAAGTTCGCTACGGTGGCAACTTGCAGGGATAAATTTTAGCCTGCGCCTTTGTTTTATATGCGCTAAATTTCGCAAAATTTTAGGCTTACTCTTATATCGTCGGATTGTTAAATTCTAAATTTATTCGCTCTGCCGATGTTAAATTTTACGGAATTTTAAGCGCAGTCGGTTTTTTACATTAAATCAAGGAATTCAAATGCTTTCTAATATCGTAAATTTTATCGTAGAATTTGTCGCAGGCTGGGGATACCTTGGCATTTTTGTGATGATGTTTTTAGAAAGCAGCTTCTTTCCTTTCCCAAGTGAAGTCGTGATGATCCCTGCAGGCTATCTGGCCTCAAAATCGCAGATGAGCTTTGTTCTAGCATTTGTTTGTGGGCTTGGCGGCAGCATCACCGGCGCGCTGTTTAATTACTATCTATGCTACTTTTTTGGACGTAAGATTATCGCTAAATACGGCAAATACGTAGGCATCACCGAGGAGAAATTTGCAAAATTCGAAGCTTTTTTTAACCGCCATGGCGAAATTTCAACATTTAACTGCCGCTTAATCCCTGGCATCCGTCAATACATCAGCCTTCCTGCGGGGCTTGCAAAGATGAATGTCGCGCGCTTCGTGCTATTTACCGGGCTTGGAGCTGCGATTTGGACACTAATACTAATGAGCTTGGGATATTTCATCGGCGAAAACGAGGAGCTAATCAAGCAAGATCTGCATCTAATTACGATCGCTCTGTTCGCCGTCGTCATTATAATCTCGCTCCTATATATTTATTTTATAAAACGCAAAAAATAGCTCCGCGCTAGTAAATACAAATACAATAAAAAATTCCATTTTGCCGCCTTTAAGTTCAAATTTTTCAAATTATAATTTAAGCTAAACAAGAATTTTTATAATTTTACTTTCATAATCTGCGTGCAATACGATATTTCTATTAAAGTGTAATTATGCCTTAGTAGCGAATTCCAAAATATTTTTTAAGTAAAATTCTATTTAAAGCCTTAAACAATCATACTAATTTCTAAATTTTAATTTTTCGTTACGTTTTAAGCTGCTTTTAATACTAAAAGCTTTAAAATTCCATTAACAATTTCAACGAAAGGACTTATTATGGCAAAGACCAGAAAAGAACACGATTTCATCGGTGAATTAGAAATTTCCGACGATTTTTACTACGGTGTGCAGACATTTAGGGCACTAGAGAACTTCCATCTAAGCGGACGAGCGCTCAAAGACTATCCATTTTTTATCAAGGCATTTGCACAAATCAAAAAAGCAGCTGCATTAGCCAATAAAGAGGTTGGAGTCCTAGACGCACAAAAAGCCGATGCGATTGCAAAAGCTTGCGACAGGCTCATCGCAGGAGAGTTCAGAGATCAATTCGTAGTCGATATGATCCAAGGCGGCGCCGGAACTTCAACGAATATGAATACCAACGAAGTCATTACTAACATAGCTTTGGAGAGCATGGGACACAAAAAGGGCGAATACCAATACCTCCATCCAAACGACCACACAAATTTGGGTCAAAGCACCAACGATACCTATCCTAGCTCGATCAAAGTCGCTGCTTACGCCAAGCTAACCGATCTACTAAAAGCTATGGAAAATTTGAAAAAAGAGCTTGAAGTTAAAGCCAAAGAATACAAAGATGTCATCAAAATGGGAAGGACGGAGCTTGAGGATGCCGTTCCTACTACTCTTGGAAACACTTTCAACGCTTTTGCTACCTACATCAAAACCGATATCGCGCTTATCAAAGCTGCTAGAGAGTCGATGACTTACCTAAATATGGGCGCTACGGCGATTGGTACGGGCATCAACTGCCATCCTGATTACAAAAACGTAGTCGAGAAAAAGCTAGGCGAAATCACCGGCGTTAAATTTAAAGCCGCAGAGGATTTCATCGCCGCTACACAAGACACTGCGGACTTCGTCCACGTTAGTGGCGCATTAAAAACAGCAGCCGTCCGCCTAAGTAAAATCGCAAACGACCTACGTCTTATGAACTCCGGTCCTAGATGCGGTCTAGGCGAAATCGAGCTTCCTAAGATGCAACCGGGCAGCTCCATCATGCCGGGCAAAGTAAACCCAGTCATCGCCGAGGTCGTAGGCGAGGCTTGCTACGAGGTAATCGGCAACGACGTGACTATTATGCTTTGCTCCGAGCGCGGAGAATTCGAGCTTAATGCGTTTGAGCCTGGCATCGCATATGCGCTATTTAACTCGATTGTGCTTTTGGAAAATGCGATGAATACACTAGCTGAAAAAGCTATCAAACATCTAAAAGCAAACCCTGAAGCTTGCCTAAAATCGGTGCTAAATTCCGTCGGTATCGTTACTGCATTCAATCCTTACATCGGTTACGAAAAATCCGCAAGTATCGCCAAAGAGGCACTTCAGACCGGAAAATCTGTCGGCGAAATCTGCTTAGAGCGCGGATATTTGAAAAAAGAGGAGATCGATAAGATCCTAGAGCCTAAATCTATGCTCAACCCGCATATGAGCAAAAAATAGTTCCAAACTAGGTGCGGCGCGGAATTTCGTCGGTTAATTTAATAGGCGAAATTCCGCAAAGTAGAATTCTAAATAGATAAGATTGATCGTGCAGAATTCCGTAGATGCAGAATTTCATCAAGTTAGATTTAGCTTCCGTGGAGTAAAATTCCACTTGCGAAATTTTAGGATAAAATTCCGCATAGAATTCCGACCACTGAATTATAAAGATAATTCGGATTTTACCTGCTGAAATCTTTAGAATTCTGCGCGCCGTTAAAAAAATTACTTTATAAGGAGTTTTGCAATGGACTTTATGGTGATATTGCAATTTATCGTTTTGCTAGGCGGCATCTACCTAGGCGTTAAGCTAGGCGGTATGGGCGTCGGTTATGCAGGCGGCTTGGGCGTTGTCGTCCTAGCCATTTTGGGCATGAAGGTCGATATGAAGGATATTCCGATTGACGTTATCCTAATTATCGCATCGGTAATCTCCGCGATTACGGCGCTGCAAGTCGCAGGCGGACTTGATTATTTGGTTCAGGTAGCATCTAAAATTTTAAGGAAAAATCCTAAGCAGATCAACTTCCTAGCGCCTATCGTTACCTATCTACTTACGATACTTGCGGGCACCGGACATACTGCGTTTTCTATGATCCCGGTTATCGTCGAGGTCGCAAAGACGCAGAATATCAAGCCTTCCGCTCCCCTTGCGCTCTCGGTCGTTTCGTCTCAGGTAGCGATCACTGCGAGCCCTATTTCGGCGGCATTCGTCGCTATGAGCGGTCTGTGCGAGAAGCTAGGCGTTAGCTATCCTAAGCTTTTGTTTATCTGCATCTCTACTACCTTCGTAGCTATGATCATCACGGCTTTCATCGTAAATAAATTCTACGATCTCGATCTTTCAAAAGACCCTGTTTACAAAGAGAGACTTTCAAAAGGTCTTGTAGCCGAGATCAAAGCCGAGGAGTATAAAGAGCCGAAGCCTTACGCAAAAAGATCGGTTGCGATATTTGCCATCGGCGTTTTGATCGTCGTTTGCTATGCGCTTGCGATCTCAAAGAGCGTCGGCTTGGTAGAAAAACCAATCCTTTCAAGAGATAGCGCGATCATCAGCTTTATGCTAACTATCGGCTTTCTTATCGCTGTTTTGTGCAAGATCGATACGGGCAAACTGCTCTCTACCAGCACTTTCCAAAGCGGTATGAATGCGTGCATCTGCGTCATCGGTATCGCATGGCTTGGTACGACTTTCGTAAACGGACATATCGATGCCATCAAAGATGTGGCTAAAAACGTCGTCACGCAGTATCCTTTCGTGCTAGCTATCGCGCTATACTTCCTAAGCTGCTTGCTATACTCGCAGGCTGCGACTACAAAGGTCATGATGCCTGCCGTTGCCGCCGCGCTTGGAATGACTAGCCCTGAAAATTCCGGTCAAATTTGGATCTTGGTCGCATCGTTCGCAGCCGTTTCGGGCTTGTTCGTGCTACCTACATATCCTACGACGCTGGGCGCTATCGCGATGGACGATACCGGCACGACGAGGGTCGGTAAATTCGTATTTAATCACTCGTTTTTTATCCCGGGTACCCTAATGGTAGGTATCTCAGTCGCGCTAGGATTTATCGTAGCTCCTGCGCTGATCTAAGATTAGTATTCCTTTCATTTGCGCCGAATTTTTCGGCGCATTTTTCATACCATTTAAAATTTTTAATACAATCTAATAGATAAAATTCTATCGATTTTGGGGTCTGCCATATTTACTTATAAATTTAACTTCTAATCGCATGCAAAAAACTACAAGTCTTCCGGTAGTATTTGAGTGGAAGTAAAATTTCATTTGAAATTTCATACCCATATTATGCTAGATGATAAATCAAAATTTCAGCCAAAAAACATATAATGTGAGAAATTTAAAACAAGGATAAAATATGAAAAATCTCATCATCATCGCTCATCCCGATATGGCAAGCTCGCACGCAAACAAGGCGTGGCGCGAGGTAGCCAAAAAGCAAGCAGATAAATTTGATATTCACGAAATTTACGCCGCTTATCCGAACGGCAAAATAGACGTAGCGCGCGAGCAGGAGTCACTTTTAAGCCACGATAAAATTATCATTCAGTTTCCACTTTATTGGTACAGCTATCCGCCACTTTTAAAGCAATGGTTCGACGATGTATTCGCCTACGGCTGGGCTTACGGCAGCACCGGCGACAAGCTAAAAGGTAAAGAATTCGCCCTAGCGATCACTATCGGCGACGAGCGAAACAACTATAAAAAAGACGGCACGATCGGATTTGACATAGAGGAAGTTATCACGCCTTTTAAATGCGCGATGAATTTTACAGGCGCCAAGCTGCTGCCGTGCCACTTCGGCTATGGATTTTCATTTCATCCAGATAGCGAATATATCGCAAAAAGTGCAGAAAAATACAAAGAATTTTTAGCAAA
>NZ_CAJPRT010000035.1 GCF_905373215.1 uncultured Campylobacter sp. | reverse complement strand
GCCCCCGCTACGGCAAAATTTTAAACTTAGAGTTTTGAATTTATCCTTAAATTTGGGATGTGCGAGCCATAAATTTAATGTGCGGGCTAAATTTAAACTCGCGAGCTCGCGGTATTTTACGCCGCCGCATACATAGCGCGTAAAATTTTAAGCCTCGCTCAATGTAAAAGCGGCATAAAATTTCAAATTTAGGCTAAATTTTAAAATTTAGCGATACCGCCGCGCAAAACGGCACAGAATTTTAAAGCTTTGCGTTCCGCGAGCTGTTTTGACGACGTGAAAGCGGCGCAAAATTTAAAATTTATGGGCAGCGGAAAAATTGCGCGGAAGCAAAGCGGGCGACACAAGCGAGCAAAATTTTAAACTACGGCTCTATGAAATTTCACAGCGGCGCGCTGCAAGCGAGCTCTCGCAAAATCCGGTTTCAGCGCGCGCTTAGCTCGTGCACCAGATCCACTAGATATTTGGCGTTTTGCACGCTTACGTCGGGCAAAATTCCATGCCCTA
The DNA here is from genome assembly GCF_905373215.1 of uncultured Campylobacter sp. Classification (GTDB taxonomy): domain Bacteria; phylum Campylobacterota; class Campylobacteria; order Campylobacterales; family Campylobacteraceae; genus Campylobacter_B. The sequence goes on along the minus strand of NZ_CAJPRT010000035.1, from coordinate 8,768 downwards.
GATTAAAGATATGCGCAGCACCCTTCATCGACGCTAAAATCTCGCGCACGCCCGATTCTATCGCGCCGCGATCGTATAGCCGCATCGGCTCCAGGTTGCCCTGAAGCGCAAATTTGCCCCCGAGCTGCTCGCGCGCAAGCCCGATCGGAGTGCTCCAATCCACGCCCCATACGTCAAAGCTCGCCTCGCCGCGCCGCGCCGCGATACGGCTCAGCCGCGACATCTGTGCGCCCGTGCCCTTGGCGAAGACGATGAGCGGGATATGCGGGAATTTCGCCTTTAAAAATTCCGTGATTTCTAGGATGTATCGCCAGCCGAACTCCTCATACGCACTCGGCTCCAGCGCGCCCGCCCAGCTGTCGAAGATCTGCACCGCATCGACGCCCGAGCCGATCTGGCGCGCCAGATAAAGCTTCGTCGCCTCCGTAACTAGGCGCAAAATTTCATGCAGAAGCTGCGGGTTTTCGTAGAGCATCCTTTTGCAAACGGCGTAATTTTTGCTGCTGCCGCCCTCGATCATATAGGTAGCGATCGTCCACGGCGCGCCGCAAAAGCCGATAAGCGCTTTATCCGCGGCAAGGCGAGAGCGAGTAAGCGAAATCGTATCATAAACGTATCCGAGCTCCGCCGCGGCCTTTTGCGGATCAAGGCGCGCCAAATCGCCCCGAGAGCGGATCGGATCACTAAATTTCGGCCCTTCGCCTGCTTCGAAGCGCAGATCCATACCCATCTGCATCGGAACGACCAAAATATCGCTAAAAAGTATCGCTGCATCGACGCCCAAAATCTCCACGGGCTGGATCGTTACCTCGCTAGCGGCGCGATAGTCGCGGCACAGGCTCAAAAAATCGCCCGCCCTCTCGCGCACCGCCATGTATTGCGGCAGGTAGCGCCCAGCCTGGCGCATCATCCAAATGGGCGTGTATGGGGTCTCTTTGCCGAAGCATGCGTCGATGAAAACCATTTTTATCCTTTAAATTTACTCAAAATATACAAAGCCAAACAAACCGCGAAGATAGCTCCTGCGAGCAAAAGCATATCCAAAGGGGTAGTAAAATCGGTGTGCAAAATTCTCTTGAAAAAATCCACTACGAGCACCATTATGATGACACTGCCGAGTTTGTGCTTCAGCTCCTCGAGAGAGGCGATCTTTAAAACTTGCAAATTCAGATCCACAAACTCGTCGATAAACAGCTCATAAATTCCAAATACAAAGATTAGCAGTACTATAGCGACCAGATACAGATCGATCGCCGTTATTATCTCGCTTAAAATATCAACGTAAAGCGCTCCCTTGCTCTGCGGAGCTAGAAAAAATTCTACGATTTTATAGAGCGCCGAGCAGATTTCGTAGCTTGCGATCACAAATATCGCTGCGCCTGCCGCGATGCAAAAAAGCACTGGCAGGAGGGTTAAAAATTTGCTGCAAAGTAAAAATTTTTCAAATATAGCTTTCATTTCTTCCTTAAATTTTAATTCGGGTAGCCGCTACACAAACGGACGTATAAATTTAAAAACCGCTCCATGCCGAAGCGTTCGTTTAAATTTACGCTCGTTTGCAATCGCATAAATTTACCCCATTTGATGGCGTCCGTTTGAGTCTTTAAAATTTTGCGCTAGGTTAAAGGCGCAAAATTTCAGCTCGCGGCGTTAAATTTTAAATAGGCTGATTTGCAAATTTTATTCGCCAGGCCTCGGCGCCGAAATCATGCGCGCGACCGCATCCACGCAGAAAAACTCGGCAGCCTTGCTAAATTATCCTACTTGTCTTGCTGCATATCGATCCAGCGAAGCGCGATGCGCACGGCGTTTGTAGCCGCTCCGACGCGGATCTGATCGGCGCTGCACCAAAGATGCAGAATTTTATCGTCGAAATTGTCCCTGCGAAGCCTACCGACGTAGGTTTCGTTCGTGTCGCTCGAAAGCAGCGGCATCGGATATTCGTTTTTGCTCGGATCGTCTACAAGCACGATGCTAGGCGCGTTTCTTAAAATTTCACGCACGCGGCTAATCTCGAAATCCTTTTTAAATTTTATCGTGATCGCCTCGCTGTGGCTGCGCAGCACCGGCACGCGCACGCAGGTAGCCGAAACGGCGAAGTTTTTATGCAAAATTTTCTGCGTTTCGTTTACCATCTTCATCTCTTCTTTGGTGTAGTCATTGTCCAAAAATACATCGATGTGCGGGATGACATTCATCGCGATCTGATGTGGGAAAACCTTCGGCTCGCACTCATCAAGCTTAAAAGCGAAAAACTGCTGCAACTGCCCTACAAGCTCGCTCATACCCTCTTTACCTGCGCCGCTTGTCGCCTGGTAGGTGCTTACATCTACGCGCTCGATATCAAACGCATCATCAAGCGGCTTAAGAATTTGAACCATCTGGATAGTTGAGCAGTTCGGATTAGCGATGATGCCTGTCTCTTCCCATAGCTTTATATCCTGAGGATTACACTCGGGCACTACAAGCGGGACATTTTCTTGCATGCGAAAGTGGCTCGTGTTGTCGATCACCACTGCGCCGCTTGCCGCAGCAAATGGCACGTAGTGCGCCGAAATGGAGCCGCCCGCGCTAAAAAATGCGATGTCGATCTCGTTTTCGTCGAAGGTGCTGTCGGTAAGCTCCTTCACGACGTATTCTTTGCCGCGGAATTCCACCTTCTCGCCCGCGCTCTTTGCGCTTGCAAGCGGCAGTATGTTCTTTACGGGGAAGTTCATCTCGTCTAAGACGCGCAAAATCTCCTCGCCTACAGCGCCGGTAGCGCCTACGATGGCGATATTGTAACTACTCATCCTCTCCTCCTTTTAAAATTTCATCGCTAGAGCCGTCGCTCTGCGAATCTTTGCTATCCAAATTTGAATTTAATAAATTTTCATCCTGCGCAAGCTCGCCTCCATCGCCTTCATCGCCCTCCTCGGCTTTCGGGCAGGTCGCGATGCTCACGACGTCGTCGCCCTCGACATTTACGACGATGACGCCGCTGGTGTTGCGGCCTGCTTTGCGGATGCTTTGCATATCCACACGGATCATCTTGCCGCTGGTGGTTAGCGCCATGAGATCCATCTCCTCATCGACCATCACGACGCCGATGAGCTCGCCCGTGCGGTTGGTGAGCTTCATGCAGATGACGCCCTTGCCGCCGCGGTTTGTGAGGCGATACTCGCTCGCGGTGGTGCGCTTGCCGATACCCTTTTGGCTCACGCTTAAAATTTCTTGCATGTCGCTTAAAATAAACGCGGCGCCGATGACCTCGTCGCCTTTTTCTTTAAATTTAATCCCCTTTACGCCGCGAGCGATACGCCCCATTTGGCGAATTTTATTTAGATTAAATTTAAGGCACATTCCCTTTTTCGTAGCGATAAAGAGCATGTTTTCGTTAGCGCTTTGCGGCTCGCCGTCTTGCGCGCCCTCGCCTTGCGAAATTTCATCTGAAATTTCATCCTCGCTTCCCTCCAAAATATCCTGCTCGGTCTGCCCTAAGGCTTCTTCAGCCTCGCCGCCGTCCAGATCGTCGCCGCTTAAGGCGCCTCCTTTGTAGTTTTGCATCTCCTCGGCGCTGTTTGGAGCGATGAGCGCAGTCACCAGCGTATCGTCCTCATCTAGGCTGATAGCGCGGATGCCGAGTGATCGGATATTTTTAAACTCGCTTAAATTCGTACGTTTTACGATGCCGTTGCGAGTGAAAAATACGAGCGACTTGCTCGGATCAAAATCGGTCGTAGGAATGATCGCCATGATCTTTTCGTCCGCGCCGAGCTGGATTAAATTTACGACCGCCTTGCCCTTTGCGGTGCGCGAGCCCTCCGGGATTTTATAAACCTTAAGCCAGTAAAGCTGCCCGCGGTCGGTGATAAACATAAGCGTGTCGTGGGTGTTGGACGTAAAAAAGCTCTCGATGAAGTCATCGTCGTATGTCGTAACCGCCACGCGCCCCTTGCCGCCGCGCTTTTGCTTCTCGTAAGTCTTACTAGGCACGCGCTTAATGTAGCCGCGATGAGTGATCGTAACGACCATATTTTCATTCGCGATTAGATCTTCGATGTCGATATCCTCGTAGTCATCGACGATTTCGGTGATGCGCGGGCATTTAAATTTATCCTTGATCTCCAAAAGCTCATCTTTGATGATCCCCTCAATCAGCTCCTCACTCTTTAGGATCGCGTCAAGTCGCTTTATCTCGGCTAAAATTTCTTTTAGCTCCTCCTCGATCTTTTCGCGCTCAAGTCCCGTTAAGCGGCTTAGCCTCATATCCAAAATCGCGCCCGATTGCGCCTCGCTAAGGCCGAATCTGCTCATTAAATTTTCGCGCGCGACGTTGGTGTCGGCGGAATTTCTAATCACATCGATCACTTCGTCGATATTATCTAGCGCAATCTTCAAGCCTTCTAAGATATGCGCTCTAGCGCGCGCTTTTTGAAGCTCAAAAATTGTGCGGCGGATAATGACGGTTTTTCTGTGGTTCAGAAACAGCTTCAAAAGCTCTATCAGCGTGAAAATCTTCGGCTCCTTGCCGTCGATTGCGAGCATTATCACGCCGAAGGTCGCCTCCATCGTGGTTTGCTTAAATAGATTATTCAGTACGATCTCGCTCATCGCGTCGCGCTTAAGCTCGATTACTACGCGAATTCCGTCGCGATCACTCTCGTCGCGCACCTCGGAGATGCCCTCGATCTGCTTTTCCTTTACGAGATCTGCGATCTGTTCGATCAGACGCGCTTTATTGGTCTGATACGGCAGCTCGTCGATTACGATGACGTCTTTATTTGATTTTTTTTCGATATGAGTTTTAGCGCGAATTTTAACGCGCCCTCTGCCCGTTTTATACGCCTCGATGATCCCTTTTTTGCCGTAGATTATACCGCCGGTCGGAAAATCGGGGCCCTTGATCTCGCCCATGATCTCCTCTAGGCTTGCATTTTTATTCTCAAGCAGCATCAAAAGACCGCCCACGAGCTCATCTAGGCTGTGCGGCGGGATATTCGTCGCCATTCCCACGGCGATTCCGCTCGAGCCGTTAAGCAGCAAATTCGGCACGCGCGTCGGCAAAACATCGGGCTCGCTTAGGCTCTCGTCATAGTTCGGCACGAAATCGACCGTCTCTTTATCTAGGTCTTTTAGCAGTTCCTCGGCTAGCGGCGTCATACGCGCTTCGGTGTATCTCATCGCCGCGGCGTTATCGCCGTCTATGGAGCCGAAGTTTCCCTGTCCGTTTACGGTCGGACATCGCATAGAAAAGTCTTGCGCCATACGCACCAAAGAATCATATATCGCCGTATCGCCGTGCGGATGGTACTTACCCATCACCTCGCCCACGATAAAAGCGGACTTTTTATATGGACTTCGCGCGCTTAAGCTCAAATTATTCATCGCGTATAAAATTCGCCTATGCACCGGCTTTAGGCCGTCTCTGGCATCTGGCAGCGCACGACCGATGATAACGCTCATCGAGTAATCAAGATAGCTCGTCTTGATCGATTCTTCGACGTCGATATCGATGATCTCCTGATTTTCAAACATATTTGATTGCATAAATATCCTTTTAAATTTTAAAGCGCGATTATAGCGAATTATTCTTTTGCATTAGCTAAAACCAAGCCGCACACGGGCATAAAGCCGCCATCGATCAAGCTCTCGCGCGCTTGCAGCATGCTAAGACCCGAGGTGATGATGTCGTCTACCAGGATTACGGGGAATTGCGGCGGGGTTAAAATTTTAAAATTTCGCTTGTGTTTTAGGCGAAATTCCAAACTCTGTCCGGTGTATTTGACGCGGTTTTGCGCACGCAGGCAGTGAAATTTTGGCTCAATTAGCTTGCTTTTTAGCGCGCGGGCTAAGATCGCCGTGTGCGAATAGCCACTGCGTACGTCATCATCCAGCGGCACGGCGTTAAATCTAAAAATTCCGTCCGTTTTAAATGCTTCGTAGTTTTGCGGATTTGCTGAAATTTCGCGCTGCAGATGAAGCGGGAATTTCGCTAGGCTTAAAGAAGCTATGCGCGCAAGCACCGCAGCGCCGTATTCGTGATGTTTAGAAAGTATAAGCTCTCGAATTTCGGAGTAGCCGTAGTAATAAAATACGCTAAAGCCCTCCACCTGCCGCATACTTAGGCGGCATTCGGCTAAATTTGCGGCGCAGGCGGCGCAGATCGTGCGCAGGCTAAACGCGCTGCAATTTACGCAGCGCATCTAAAGCGTCAAGATGATTTGATCGGCGGATTTTTTGACGATGTCGCCAAGCAAGCTTTGCACAAAAGGATTAAGCGATCTGGCCGTGCGAAGCGCCGTAAATTTGCTCTGATCTTGAGCTACGCGCTTGGTCGTGGTTTTGTTGCCCTGAACTATCGCGATCGCGACCTCGCCTCTTGCGCTCATATTTTCCTTCGAGTAGCCGTTGATCGCCGCCGAGATGCTTCTAATGTTTACGGTTACGATATTAGGGCTTGCAGGATCGATCCTCACGCCGCGAGCCTCAAGCTCCGCGCGCAAAGCCTTATCGAACCACGCCGAGAGATTGTTTTTTAAAAGCACTTCATCGACGAGTTTGCCGTCGTTGTCGTTTATAACGGCGATTACCATCTGATTTTCGCGCTGATCGTTGATCGCGTTGATATTTACCGACTTGCCGCTTACGGTCTGATCGGCCTTAGAAAGATATGGATTTAGGCTGATGACGCTGCTGGTTTGCGAGCAGGCGGCAAAAAATAGCGCAAAAACGCCGAGTAAAAATTTTTTCATTTCTATCCTTTTTATGAGATTCGGGCGCATTGTAGCACTAAATTTAAAATTTATAGATTTTTTTGTATCATTATAAGATCAAAGGAGAAATTTTGCAAGCACTCGCTTTAAAATACAGACCCAAAAGCTTCGAGCAGCTCATCGGTCAAGATGCCGTCGCCAAAAGCCTCGCACACGCGCTGGATTCGGGCAGGCTGAGCCACGCATATCTTTTCAGCGGACTTCGCGGCAGCGGCAAAACCTCGACGGCTAGGATTTTTGCCAAAGCGCTTTTATGCGATAAGGGCCCCACCGGCAAGCCGTGCGAGGTTTGCGATAACTGCGTAATGGCAAACGAGGGGCGCCACATCGACATCATCGAAATGGACGCCGCCAGCCACCGCAAGATCGACGATATCCGCGAGCTCATCGAGCAGACGAAGTATCATCCCGCAAGCGCGCGCTTTAAAATTTTCATCATCGACGAGGTGCATATGCTCACCAAAGAGGCATCCAACGCGCTTTTAAAGACGCTTGAGGAGCCGCCTGCTTACGTAAAATTTATCCTTGCGACTACCGATCCGCTCAAGCTTCCCGTCACGGTGCTATCACGCACTCAGCACTTTCGCTTTAAGCCGATCGCCAAAAGCGCAGTCGTAGCGCATCTGGCGCAAATTTTAAAAACCGAAAACATCGCTTACGAAGAGGGCGCGCTTGAAATTTTGGCGCGTAGCGGCTCAGGCTCGCTACGAGACACGCTCACGCTCCTCGATCAGGCGATTATCTTTAGCCGCGAAGGAATCACGCAGCGCGCGATCGCCGATATGTTGGGCTTGCTAGATCCCGTTAAAATTGGCGAAATTTTAGACGTCGTGCTGCGCCAGGACCGCGCGGGCGCGATCGAGATCATCAAAGAGGTCGAAAACTACAACGCCGAGACGATAATCGACGAGATGATCGCAAATTTAAAGGATAAATTTCTGCGACGCGACGCGAAATTTAGCCTGCTGATGTATGAGCGGTTTTTCCGCATTTTAGCGGGTGCTAAGAGCATGCTCGCCATCAGCCCGGACAACACTTACGCGATTTCTATGATGATTTTTATGATGATGGAGGCGGTAAATCTGCGCGAAATCGACGAGCTGATCGAGGTCGGTAGATCGCTAGATCAAGGCGAGGGCTATGCTTCTGCTTCGGCGCCGAATTTAAACGCACAAGGCTTCGCGCCGAATTTTAGGTCGAATTCCAACCAAAGTGCGACATTTGCGCCAAATAGCGAGCCGGGCGGCGCATCTTTTGCACTGGGCGACCAGGGTAGCGCGACAAGCGGCGTGCCTAGCTTTACTGCTAGCGCAAAACGTCTCGCAAGCTCCGGTGCCGGCGGTGCAGTGAAACAGAGCCCTGACGCAAGCAGCGAGATCAAACCGGGCGCGGTGGCGCAGGCGCAAAATTCTAACTCTTCCATCAAAATGGGTGCTCAAAATGAAATTTACGAGAATTTTTTAGCCAAAATTTACGACCGCGATTATGATCTGGGCGAGAAATTTAGCAAGTGCGTGGAATTTTTAAAGTTCGAGCGCGGCACGCTGTATCTGCTCTCGCGCGCGCAGGGACAGGACAGAGAGTACCTACGCAAGGGCTCGCGAGCGATCAATAACGTGCTAAAATCGCTTTTCGGCGAGAGCGCGGCTATCAAGATCGAGCAAGGCACGTCGCAAAACGGCGATGATCCCGTCCAAAGCGAGCGTGATCGAAATTCCACACGTGGCGCAACCGCTACGCAAAGCAAGAATTCTACGCAAGGCGCGACTTCCGAATCCAGCGCCGATACTATGCGCCCTGCAAATTCGACCTCGCAAAGCCCTGCAAATTCCATGGCGCAAAATTTTACTGAAAGCCCCACCTCTAGCAGCATGCAAGACAATCCAGAATCTACGCAAGCAGGCGAGCAAGAAAGCGAGCAGAGCTGTGCGCCGCAAATAAATTCCGCCGCAAATGAAGCGCAAGCCGCAAAATTGCAAACGGATGCGGGAAGAAATTCCGAGCAGCAAAATT
>NZ_CAJPRT010000034.1 GCF_905373215.1 uncultured Campylobacter sp. | reverse complement strand
ATAAAATTTCAGACGAAGAATATGAAAAAATTTTAAAAATTTTAGGTCGCGAGCCGAATCTGCTCGAGCTTGGGATTTTTAGCGCGATGTGGAGCGAGCACTGCAGCTACAAATCGAGCAAAAAATACTTAAGCGGCTTTCCGACCAAGGCGCCTTGGGTCATCCAAGGTCCTGGCGAAAACGCAGGCGTCATCGACATCGGCGGCGGCATGGCCGCGGTTTTTAAGATGGAAAGCCACAACCACCCTAGCTTCATAGAGCCTTTTCAGGGCGCTGCGACAGGCGTAGGCGGGATACTGCGCGATATCTTTACGATGGGTGCGCGCGTCGAGGCCAATATGAACTCTCTTCGCTTCGGCGAGGTGCGAGGAAGAAGCGAGAATGCGCGCAAGCAGCGCTATCTGCTAAAAGGAGCAGTCGCAGGTATCGCGCACTACGGCAACTGCATGGGTATCCCTACGATAGGCGGCGAGACGAGCTTTGATAAGAGCTTTGACGGCAACATTTTAGTTAACGCCTTTGCTCTGGGTATCGTTAAAAAGGATGAAATTTTCTACGGCAGGGCTGAAGGCGTGGGCAATAGCGTGATCTACGTAGGCTCCAAAACCGGTCGCGACGGACTCGGAGGAGCCGTGATGGCGAGCGATAGCTTTAATGACGCAAACAAATCCCTGCGCCCGACTGTGCAGGTGGGCGATCCGTTCGCCGAAAAGCTGCTGATGGAAGCGTGCTTGGAGCTTTTTAAAACCGATTACGTCGTGGGTATCCAGGATATGGGCGCGGCGGGGCTTACTTCAAGCAGCTTTGAGATGGCGGGGCGTAGCGGTAGTGGCATGAGGTTAAGCTTAGACAAGGTGCCGATGCGCGAGGCAGGGATGAGCCCGTATGAGCTGATGCTAAGCGAGAGCCAAGAGCGCATGCTGATCTGCGCCAAAAAGGGCTGCGAGGAGAAAATCAAAGAAATTTTTGCCAAATGGGATCTTGACGCTGCCGTAATCGGCGAGGTGACGGATAGCGGCAAGATGGAGCTTTTTTGGCACGGCGAGCTAGCGGGCGTTATCCCGATCGAGCCTCTTAGCGAGGCGGCGTCCGTGCTGGATCGTCCGATAAAAGAGCCTGCATATATGGCGCAGATCGCGCAACAAAATTTATGCGGCTGTGGCGCAAGCGAGCGCAAGCTGGACGCGGCGTTTGATAAAATTTTTGGGGACCCCGAAGTGCTAAATAAATCCTACATCTACGATCAATACGACGCCAACGTAGGGCTAAACTCTGCCAAGCGCCCCGGCATGCTGGGCGCTGCGGTGATGCGCGTTAAGCAAAACGGCGTAAAGCTCGCGATGGCTGCGGACTGCAATACGCGGATGAATTACGTCCATCCTCGCATAGGCGCGGCGCTCGCGGTAGCATCGGCAGGGCGAAAGGTCGCTATGAGCGGCGCGACGCCTCTAGCCATCACCGACTGCCTAAACTACGGCAATCCGCAAAATCCTGAGGTTATGTGGCAGTTCGCGCAGGGTTGCGAGGGGATTAAGCAGGCTTGCGCCGCGCTAAATACCCCGGTCATCAGCGGCAACGTAAGCCTATATAATGAAACGGGCGGCGTTAGCATCCAGCCCACTCCCGCGATCGTGTGCGTGGGCACAAACGAGGGCGAGATCATCCCTAGCGATTTTTGCGCTAGCGGCGTGAGCGTCTATCTGGTAGGCGATACGAAGGGCGTTTTTGCGGGCTCGCTTTATATGAAAGCGGTAGAAAACCGCGTCGCAGGCAGCCTGCCTGAGTTAAATTTAAAGGCAGAGCGCGCGCTGTGGGACTTCGCGATAGAAGCCGGCAAGAGCGGGATTTTGGAATTTGCAAATTCCGTAGGAATCGGCGGCGTGGCGATCACGCTTGCGAAGATGGCGTGCGTGGGCGGCGTAGGCGGCGAGTTTGAGATGAGCTGCGACGATAGCAGAGATATTTTCGATGAGAGCTTTTCGCGCGCGATTTTCGGCGTCCGCGACGAGGCGAAATTTAAAGAGCTGGCCGCAAAATACGGGCTAAGCTTGATGCGTCTAGGCACCAGCGGCGGCGAAACGTTTCGCATAAATTCCGTCCGTAAAAACATAAACGCGCTAGAAGAAATTTACTTCGGCGAGTTTGCTAAGATCGTAAAGAGCGAAGATTAGCGCGTGCTTAGCATCATATTTCTTTTAATCGCGCTGTATATTTTCGCGCAGATCGGCGGGGCTCTCGGCAACTCCGGCTATCGCGGCAAGGCGCGAATGCAGCTAGCAGAGGCTAAAATTTTAGTAGCGCTTCTAGCCAAGGTCGCCAAAAGCGACGGGCACGTAAGCGAGTCCGAAGCCGCGATGATAAGCGAAATTTTAGACGATTTGGTGCGCCAAATGGGCGCCGGCGAACGCGAACGCCAGGCGCTGAAGCTCGTTTATAAGCTCGAGAAAGAAAACCTCGCAAATGTGCGCGAGCTTGCCGAGAAATATAACCAAACCTACCGCCCGAGCCCGAGTCGCAAAACGGGGCTAATATATTTCTTTTTAAATTTAGCCTACGTCGATCGCGGTTTTAGCGCGGCAGAGCGGCGCACAATCTCGCAGATCTGCGACGGATTGGGCATTGCAGAGCATATCCAAAGCCAGATTTTCGCGACCTTTGAGCGCAGTTTTTACGGCACATATTACGAAAACGGCGGCTCGCAAAGCAGCTCCACTTACGACGAATACGACGGCTATAGCACAAGAAGCGGCGGGTATTGGGACAAATACGGCGGCAGAAGCACGGGCGGCTACGGAAGTAGCAGTTATGGCGGCGGCACCGGCTACGGATATGGCGGCACGGCGGGTTCGGGCTACGGAGGCTCGCAAAGTTCGAGCGGTTACGGCGGGTATTCGAGTGGATATGGCGGGTATTCGGGCGACTCGCAAGGCTCCGCCAAAAGCAAAAGAGATCCGTATGAAATTTTGGGGCTCTCCAAGGACGCTACGTTTAGCGAGATCAAGAAAAAATATCGCGAGCTCGTGAAAAAATACCACCCCGACATCCTGATGGGCAAGGGCGCGGACGAGGAGATCATCCAGGAGGGCACGAAGAAGCTTCAGGAGATCAACGAGGCGTATAAAATTTTAAAGGAGCGCTTCGGCGAGAAGTAGGGCGAAATTTTAAAATTTGAGGGCGCAAAACGCCTTGAAATTTTGAGGTAGGGCTCGCGATACGGCGGAAAGGTGCTGCGAAGGATTAGAATTTAAGGAGTGATAAATGAAAAATTTTATAGTTTTTGCCGTTTTGGCGGCACTACTTGGAGGATGCGGGATATTGCGTCCGGCTAAGAGTGATAAGGAGTTTAAATTTTACGACGGCAACAAAACCGTGATCTATAAATTTGCCGGCGAGGATCTGTATGAAAACGGCAGAAATTTAGGCTCCTATTCTATGGATAGAGGCGAGTTTAGGATGCTTGTGCTCGATGAAGCGGGCAAGTCTTACGGCAATAACTATAAGTCCGCGCTGAATGCCAAGCGGATGAAATTTTATCTTTTTAACGACGAAAGGGCAATGGTATTTAGCATTTGGCACAAAGATGGGATTTGCAGCGTCTATAACGCCGGCAGATACGTAAATTTCGACTATACTTCAAATATGTTTAAAGACGGCGATTGGCTTTATGCGGACGGCAAAATTTCAAAAAGCGAGAGCTTATTGCAAAATATGAGTTCAAAAACGTTGAGTGCATATAAAAATATGAATTTTGAAAAAGCGGTCGATCGCAAAGATACGAAATATATAGCGGAGGAGTTGGCTGTGGCTGGATTTTTCAAAAAGACGATCGATGGTCTTAAAACCATGATCTTAGACGATTTTTGCAGATAAACTTCGGGGGAGCTATGGATAAAATTAAAATTTTAACGCTGTTTGCGGCGGTCGCGCTGCTTGCGGGTTGTATGAAGGTAAAGTATTCGCAAGCCGAGCTACATCCGGAAAATTCCGTGATGATGAGCTACGACGGGCAGACCGTCACCGAGTATAAAATTTCAGGCGGCGTGCTTTTTAAAGATGACGCAATCTTAGGAAGATATGAAGAGGAGGGCTCCAATCTCTATCTATTTACAGACGAAAGAGGAGTCGGCGTAGCTAAGGACCAAATTTCGCAAAGAGCTATAAATAAATTTACGATTTACGTTTTTACGCCCAATAAAGAGCTGCGAATCGCCGAGTATTCCGCAAGCGGCGGCGTTTGCAAGACCTTTGCGGAGGGTAAATTCGTAAGTCTGAAAGAGCACTTTAGCGGCTACGCTTCCTCCGCGCCGCTTTATTCATACTCGTTTTCGGCTTCGGTGTCGCAAAGCTCCAGCGCAAACGTGATCTCACGCTACGAATACGTGAGCTCAAGCCTAAAAAATAGTAGGGCGTTTTTGCAAAGCCCGCATACGGCTCTAGGCAATACGGTCAAGCAGAGCATCGAGTGGCACCGGGACAGATTGCGCGATATTTGTAAGATAAAATTTTAAAACCAAACCAACACGAAAGGAAAAACATGGGATTTTTATCCAAAGACGAAGAGCCGCAGAAGCAGGGCGCCAAAAAGGCAGCGAAGCAACCGCCGATCTTGATGAAGCAAACGCAAGAGGTGATCACCAATATCGAGAAATATCTGGGCGCGCCGCTGCTTACCTACTTCAATTCGGGCGCGGGCAGTGTCTGCGGCAACGACGCGATCAGTATCAACGACCACCTCAAGGGCAAGCATTTCGAAAAGCTCTACCTTTACATCAAATCTGACGGCGGCAGCGGCATCGCATCGCTTAAGATCGTCTCGATCCTGCGCAACCACTGCGACGAGCTGATCGCGCTGGTGCCGGCAAACTGCGCTTCGGCGGCTACGATGATGGCGCTTGGGGCGAATAAAATTTTAATGGGGCCGCTAGGCTATCTCACGTCGGTCGATACTTCGCTGCGCCACGAGCTTTCGCCGGTTACGAACACAAACGATCAAGCCAACGTTTCGATGGACGAGCTAAGTCGCGTGGTGAAGCTTTGGAAAAATAACGAGCGCCCCAACGACGAGAACCCGTATAAGGAGCTTTACAAGTATATCCATCCGCTCGTTTTCGGCGCCGTCGATCGCGCAAGCAGCCTGTCGCTTAAAATTTGCCGCGAAATTCTGCGCTACCACTTCGAAGATGAGCAAAAGATCGCCTTTATCAGCGACAAGCTAAACAGCGGCTATCCGTCGCACGACTATCCGATCTTATTCAGAGAGGCTAACGAGCTTGGGCTTCAGGTCGAGAAGATGGATACGCGCCTAAGCGAGATGCTTCAAATTTTAAACGAGCTCTACGCCGAGATGGGGCAGCGCACCTTCACCGACTTCGACGAGAACAATTACCACGACAACAACATCGCCAACATCATCGAAATTTTGGGATGCCAGATCTACTATCAGATCGACAAGGATTGGTTTTACCGTGAGGAGGAGAAGCGCTGGATCGTGCTAAACGACGAGAGCTCGTGGCGCAAAAACGAGATCGACGGCAAAAATATCAAAAACAGCATCTATTATATTTAGTGCTGTTTGGATTTCGTGCCGCTTTAAATTTGCGGCTTATAAAATTTAAATCGGCGCGCAAAATTTAAACGAGCAGCAGCGACAAACGGCGTTAATGGAGCTCGTAGGCGACGATATAGCCGCGCTTATGGATGAGCTGGAAAACAAGATGTGCAGGTAAATTTAAAATTTTAAAAAGCGGCAAAAGCAAGTGCAGCCTAGCTTGGCGATAAAAGCTGCGCCGCGAAATTTTAAATTTAGCCGATTTGCGCAGGTCCTTGCGGCTAAATTTGCGCTGCGGTTTAAATTTACGTTTTGCGCTCGGCTTTTAAATTTAGCTTTTGCAAGCAGCGCAAAATTTTAAAATTTACGTCCGCGCGGGCAACGCGGCGGCATTTGAGAAGTAAAATTAAAATTTGCGCGCGGTAAATGCGGTAAATTTAGTAAATCTCGCTTTGTCGATTTCCGCTTCATAAATTCGGCAAAATTTTAAAATTTAAAGGATTTTTTGCGATGAAATTTTGTATCTCGTCTCTGTTTTTGGCTCTGTCGCTGCTCGGCTGCGCGGGCAAAAACTCGCCCGTAAGCGATAAAACCTACGTTCTTTCGGACGAGCTTGGCGATACGAAATACGCTTTTTACGGCGGCAATCTCTACGAAAACGGCGCCATTTTAGGTCCTTACGAAACGCGCGGCGATGCGAGGCTTGCGATTTTGGGCGGTAGCGGCGCAAATTTAGACAAAAACGCAAAGCTCATAAAACTATATTTTTTCGAGCGCAGATACGGCGCGATCTATACCGCAAGCCACAAAAACGGGGTCTGCGCCGAGTATAATAAGGGAAATTTCGTAGATTTTCAAATTTTATTTAATATTTTTCAAAGCAAAGAGTGGTTTAATTATAGCGGCGGCATTTCTCCGGGCGGCGAAAGGCTAAAAGAGCTGAGTTCGGCGCGTATGGCGAAATTTAACGGCGCCAAGCTCAGCGTAGCAGATGAAAAGACGAGGCGCGAGTATCAAAAGGCTCGCCGTGAGGCGATTTTGTATTTTCAGCTTAATGCAAACGACATGCGCGAGCTGATTTTTAAAAAATTATGCGAATAAATTAAAAAGGAGAAAAGATGAGAGCGTTACTTAGCGTTAGCGACAAAGAGGGCGTCGTAGAGTTTGCCAAAGGGCTGCAGAAGCTCGGATTTGAAATTTTAAGCACGGGCGGCACGTTTAAGCTTCTGCGCGAAAACGGCGCCTCGGCGCTCGAGGTTAGCGAATACTCGGGCTCGCCCGAGATGTTTGAGGGGCGGGTTAAGACCCTGCATCCAAAGATCCACGGCGGAATTTTGTATAAGCGAAACGACGCAAATCACGTAACCCAAGCCGCGCAGCACGACATCGGCGGCATCGATCTCGTGTGCGTAAATTTATATCCTTTTAAAGCGACCGTAGCCCGCACCGACGATTTTTCGGAGATCATCGAAAATATCGACATCGGCGGGCCTGCGATGGTTCGAAGCGCGGCTAAGAATTTCGCGAGCGTCTATGTCGTTACTAGCCCGCTTGATTACGATGCGGTTTTGAAAATTTTGGCGAGCCCTGATGAGAGCGAGAAGCTGAAATTTAGGCAAAATTTGATGATAAAAGCTTTTGAGCACACCGCAGCCTACGACGTGATGATCGCAAACTATATGAACGAGCGCTTTAACGGCGGCTTCGGCGCGAAAAAATTTATCACGGGCAGCAAGGTTTTTAATACTCGCTACGGCGAAAATCCGCATCAAAAGGGCGCGCTGTACGAGTTCGAGGACTTTTTTAGCAAGCACTTTAAGAGCCTAAAGGGTGAGGCGAGCTTTAACAATATGACCGATATGCACGGCGCACTGATGCTTGCTAGCAGCTTCGGGGAGGCGCCTGCGGTAGCGATCTGCAAGCATGCCAATCCGTGCGGCTTTGCCGTGAAATCTAGCCTGCTTGAAAGCTACGTAGAAGCGCTAAAATGCGACCCAGTCTCGGCATACGGCGGCGTCGTGGCGATAAACGGCGTTTTGGACGAGGAGCTAGCGAATAAAATTAACGAAATTTTTGTCGAGGTTATCCTTGCCGCTCGCGTTACGCCTGCGGCACTTGCGGTATTTGAAAAGAAAAAGCGCATTAAAATTTTCGAGCAGGGCGGGGAGTTTTTAATTCGCGAAAACGACAAATATGATTTTAAATTCATTGACGGCGGCTTCGTATATCAGCAGCGCGACTACGTGGGCGCGGACGAGGTCGCAAGCGCCCGCTGCGTCACTAAACGCGCGGCTAGCGAGAGCGAGCTTGATGATCTAAAAATCGCGTGGCAGATCGCCGCACTTACGAAGAGCAACTGCGTGGTTTACGTCAAAAATCGCGCAATGGTCGCGATCGGCATGGGTATGACGAGCCGCGTGGACGCCGCACGTGCGGCAGTAGCGAAGGCTCGCGATGTGGGCGTCGATCTGCGCGGCTGCGCGCTTGCCAGCGAGGCGTTTTTCCCGTTTAAAGACAGCATCGAGATCGCCCATGCTGTGGGCGTCGCGGCAGTGGTGCAACCAGGCGGCAGCATCCGCGACGATGAGGTGATCGCAAGCGCCGATGAATTTGGCATGGCGATGTATTTTACGGGAGTGCGCCACTTTTTGCACTAAATTTTGCTTGCCTGCGGTGAGTGGATTTATTGCGCTGGCTTCATAACTTTTTATGCCGTTGCGAATCTTTAAAACCGCGCCGGAGCGGATCTCTTTGCTCGTTTCGTAGAGGGCGCGGTATAAATTTGACTGCGCTCCGATACGAGGCGGGCGTGATGCTAATCGGACTACTTGCGCTTTGCCATACGGTTGTGCGGCGATGGTTTAGCTGCACGGTATATCGTTTTGTAGTGGCGCGGCGCGGATCTAATGCGCGGTGCTTTGTTGCACGCCAACGCGGTGCGGATCGGGCTATCTCCGCTACACAGCTGCGCGCGATGTAAATGGCTGTGCTCCGCTACGTGGCGGAGGCAGTGCGAATCAGACTGTTCGCGCTTCGTTATACTACTGCGCGGCGCAAGTTTTTGGCTATGCGACATACCGCTTCGTAGCGGTGCGGCGTAGTTTAAATTTAACCATTCGCCGCTTCTGAATGGTCGCGAAATTTTATCTCGCAGCCGCAGTGCGAAAATTTTAAATTTAATCGCGCATGCAGCGGATGGGCTCACGCCTCGTCGTCGTATAACGGCGCACAAATTTTATCTCGCGGCGCGAAAATTTCATGGCGCCTATTTTGCGTTGAAATTTCGGCGCCGTTTCGCAGCAGATACGGAGCGGAGTATAAATTTTTAAGGCGGCGCCTCGTCGCGATCGGCGCGCTCTTAGATAAATTTTAATCGTGCTGCGAGCAGATGGACGCCGTGCCGTAACCTAAGCGGTGCGTAGAAAATTTAGCCGCGCGATGGATAAGTGCCGTGCCGCGATCGCAGCGGCTCGTAGATAAAATTTAATCGCGCAGTAGAGTAGCGGGTGCAGCGCAAAGCTTCCGTCCCGCGAGCAGTCCGTACCCTCGCAAAACGGCGCCTGCGGTAGAATTCGGCCGCGTCGTAAAACTCGCAAAGGCGCTAAATCAGGCTCAGATTACGGTCGCGTGGCAGTAAAATTTTAATTATCGCGACGGTAGTAAAATCTAGCCGCGAGGCGCGACAATAAAATTTCGCGTCGCAATAGGGCGTATCGAAATCTCTAAAATCTCCACGTAAGCCGCGACGAATGGATAAATTTCACGCAAGCCGTAGCGCAGGCGAATGGACGGCGCAAGGATCTCGCTCGTAAAAGGGACAAATTTCATCGTAGCGCAAGGGCGATGAAATTCTAACCCTGCAGCGGTAGCAAAATTTTAATTCCTGCCGCGGCGATCAAATCCAACCGCTTGCCGCGCTAGCGAAATCCGCCCCCCCGCTGAAGCGGTAAAATTTTAATCTTGGCGGCGGCGGTAAAATTTCAGCCCTCGTTATAGCATAGAATTTTAACCGCTTGCGAGGAGGCAAAATTCCGATGCTGCAGCGTGCCGCGAGGATAAGATAAAATTTTGATCTTGCGCTGCCGCGGTAAGATAAAATTTTTGATCCCGCCTCACCGCAGCGATAAAATTCTAATTCTGCGGCGACGGCGAGCGAAAGCCCCGATACCGCGGCGATAAAATTTGGGTACCGATCCGCCGTAAGCGATAAAATTTCTCTCTTTCACCCTCGCTTCATTTAGAGATTGTAAAATTGCGCAAAATTCAAAACGAAAGGATCAAAATGAAAATTTCTAAAGTTTTAATCTGCCTCTTTGCTTTGGCGGCGGGTTATTTAGTCGCGCTCAATGCCGCAGGCGGCAGTAGCGCCGGTGCGGCGGACGCAAATTTTAAAGTTAAAGGAGGCGGCGTGAACGCAAACGTAAAAGAAATTTATCTAGCAGGCGGCTGCTTCTGGGGCATGGAGGCGTATTACAAACAGCTCGACGGCATAGTCGCGACGCAGGTGGGCTACGCCAACGGCAAGAGCGATAAAGCAAGCTATGAGGGCTTACATAGCAGCGATCATGCCGAGACGCTACACTTAAAATACGACGCCAACGTCATCAGCGAGCCTGAAATTTTGGCGCATTATTTCCGCATCATCGATCCGTTCTCGATCGACAAGCAAGGCAACGACCGCGGTCGCCAGTATCGCACGGGCATCTACTACACCGATGAGGCGAGCGGCGAGACGGCGCGTAAATTCGTAGCCTTTAAGCAGAGTAAATATGATGAAAAGATAGCGGTCGAGGTTATGCCGCTTAAAAACTACGTCAAGGCGGAGGATTACCACCAAGACTATCTGGATAAAAACCCCGGCGGATACTGCCACATTGATCTGCGCCTTGCTAAAAAGCCGCTTGAGGACGATGAAAAATTTAAAGTGCAAAGCAAGGAGGAGCTGAAGAAAAATTTGACCGAGCTTCAGTATCAAGTCACGCAGGAAAAGGCGACCGAGCAGCCGTTTTCTAGCGAATACGACAAGAATTATAAAAAGGGCATCTACGTCGACATCGTGTCGAAAAAACCGCTCTTTTCCTCTACCGATAAATACAACTCCGGCACCGGTTGGCCGAGCTTTTCAAAGCCGATAACGACCGATGCGATCGCCTATGCGCGAGACGACAGCCACGGTATGCAGCGCGTCGAGGTCTCCAGCCGCGTAGGAGGCAGCCATTTAGGACACGTCTTTGAGGACGGACCGAGAGATAAGGGCGGTATGAGATACTGCATCAACGGCGCGAGTTTGGAATTTATACCGCTTGAGGAGATGGACGCGCGCGGCTACGGCGAGTATAAAATTTACGTAGAGTAAAGCAGGCTAGAGCTTTAGCTCGGCGATCGGTTCGGCAGTCAGTCGTTTTGTAACTTGGGCTCGCGCTCCTCTAGTCTGCGACCACTGCTTTTGGCGGTCGATCGGTTTTATACGGCTCCCTATCGATAAATTCGGCGGCTGCTCGGTTGATTTTACAATCATATCAATAGCTAGCTTACGGGCATTTCATCGATTGATTTGACGGCTATACGAGATCGATTTTCAATCGGTCGGTTGTTTGACGACTAGTCGGTTGCCGATCGGTTTGCCCGGCGGCTAGTTTAGTTTGCGGTCGAGCGGAAGCTTGACGATCGGCGGACGGCTTGGCGGTTTGATGATTTATCGGCGGATAAATTGGTTTGGCAGCTACGGATGGAATATTAAAATTCCAAATACGATAAAAATTTAGCGGTAGTGGAATTTTAAAAATTTATCGATACGGAATTTCATGCGGCGGGAGCCGCTAAATAAAAATGCGTGGACGTAGTCCGCCCCGCTAGCGTCGTCGGAGGTTAGGTGGGGTTTGGGGCGGGAAGG
>NZ_CAJPRT010000033.1 GCF_905373215.1 uncultured Campylobacter sp. | reverse complement strand
CATTTTTAAATTTCTTAATTTTCGCGCATTCCCGTCATTTGATATTTGGGTTAGAATTTCAAGTTAGACGGCTAAATTTGCATTTAATCTCTACCCGCTGCTTACGATCTGCGCTTAAAGTACGCAAAATTTTATTTTCAAAGCGGAGAGGGACCCTGTCTCAAATCGTCCGCAATGCTCGTCTAAAACTGCCAGCAGATCGCGCTTGTAGCCCGCCTGCTGTGATAAAGCTTTAGAATTTTATTCGGTTTGCGAAGCATTTAAATTTTTAAGCAATAAATATGTAAAATTAGCGAAATTTGATAATTCCAAAGGACGAAAAATGGCAAAAGTTATGAAAACGATGGACGGAAACGAGGCGGCGGCTTACGTCTCATACGCCTTCACCGAGGTCGCGGGCATCTATCCGATCACGCCTAGCTCGCCTATGGCGGATTACACCGATATCTGGGCGTCGCAGGGCAAGAAAAACCTCTTCGGCATGCCCGTTAAAGTAGTCGAGATGCAAAGCGAAGGCGGCGCGGCGGGCACCGTGCACGGCTCACTCCAAGCGGGTGCGCTTACGACGACGTACACCGCATCGCAGGGACTTTTGCTAAAAATTCCAAATATGTACAAGATCGCGGGCCAGATGCTTCCGGGCGTCATTCATGTCGCGGCGCGCGCGCTTGCGGCGCAGGCGCTCTCCATCTTCGGCGATCATCAAGACGTCTACGCCTGTCGCCAAAGCGGCTTTGCGATGCTTGCAAGCGACAGCGTGCAGGAGGTGATGGATTTAGGCGGCATTGCGCATCTTGCGGCGATTAAGGGGCGAGTGCCATTTTTGCACTTTTTCGACGGATTTCGCACGAGCCATGAAATTCAAAAGATCGAGGTGATGGACTATGCCGAGTTTGATCGCTTGCTCGATCGCGAGGCCGTGCGTAAATTTAGGGCTGACGCGCTAAACTCTGAGCATCCTAAAACTCGCGGCACGGCGCAAAACGACGACGTATATTTTCAGACGCGCGAGCTAGTCAATAAATTTTACGACGCGCTTCCGGACATCGTCGCGGAGTATATGAGCGAAATTTCAAAGATCACGGGACGGTCGTACGCGCCTTTCGTCTATTACGGCGCTAGTGAGCCGCAGCGCGTGATCGTCGCGATGGGCTCGGTCAATCAAGCCCTCGAGGAGGTGGTCGATCATCTAAACGCGAAGGGCGAGAAGGTAGGCGTGCTAAAAGTGCACCTCTACAGGCCTTTCAGCCTCAAATATCTCTTCGCTGCGATGCCTAAAAGCGTTAAAAAGATCGCCGTGCTCGATCGCACGAAGGAGCCGGGCAGCCTCGGCGAGCCGCTGTATCTGGATATAAAGGCCGCATTTTACGGGCGCGCGGACGCTCCGCTCATCGTGGGCGGCAGGTATGGTCTAAGCTCTAAGGACGTTGATCCCGCGCAGCTAATCGCCGTGTATGAAAATTTAAAGGCGGACGAGCCTAAAAACGGCTTTACGATCGGCATCGACGACGACGTGACGCATCTATCTCTACCCGTGGGAGATAAAATTTCGCTCGGCAGCGAGGATGAGACCGAGTGTCTATTTTACGGCCTGGGCGCAGACGGCACCGTGGGCGCGAATAAAAATTCCGTCAAAATCATCGGCGATAAAACCGAGCTTTACGCACAGGCGTATTTCGCTTACGATAGCAAAAAATCGGGCGGCTACACGCGCTCGCACCTGCGCTTCGGCAAAAGACCGATCCGCTCGACATATCTCGTTTCCGATCCGCATTTCGTCGCTTGCTCGGTCGCTGCGTATCTGGATATCTACGATGTCATCGGGGGCATCCGCGAAGGAGGGACCTTTCTTTTAAATTCCATCTGGGATGCCGAGCAGACGGCGGCAAAGCTTCCAAACAAGGTCAAAAAAATTCTAGCCCAAAGACGGGTAAAATTTTACATCCTAAATGCCACTAAGCTAGCACGCGAGATAGGGCTCGGAGGCCGTACTAATACGATTATGCAATCGGCGTTTTTCAAGCTTAGCGGCATCATCCCGTTTGAGCAGGCGCAAAGCTATATGAAGGAATACGCCAAGAAAACCTACGCCAAAAAGGGTGAAGCGGTCGTGGCGATGAACTGCGACGCGATCGATAGGGGCGCGGACGCTTTGGTACAGGTAGCGATCGATCCTGCGTGGGTAAATTTAAAGGACGACGCGGCGGATACGAACGACAAATACAAAGGCGACGAATTTATAGAAAAGATCGTAAAGCCGATAAACGCAGCGCGCGGCGATAGCTTGCCGGTGTCGGCGTTTTTAGGGCGCGAGGACGGCGGGTTTGACGCAGGCACGACGCGATTTGAAAAGCGCGGCGTAGGCGTCACGGTGCCTAAATGGATCGAGCAAAACTGCATCCAGTGCAACCAGTGCGCCTTCGTCTGCCCGCACGCCGTAATCAGAGCGTTTTTGCTAGACGAAAAGGACGAGGCCGCCGCGCCTTTAAATTTAAAAGATCACCTACTAGAAGCCAAGGGCAAGGAGCTGAAGGGGCTAAAATACAAGATCCAAGTAAGCCCGCTAGATTGCACGGGCTGCGCGCTTTGCGCCGAAAACTGCCCGAGCAAGGAAAAATCGCTCGTCATGGTGCCGCTTGAAGAAGAACTCGCAAAAGGCGAGCAAGAAAGCGCAGACTTTTTATTCGAGCATGTAAGATATAAAGACGATTTGATGGACAGATCAAGCGTCAAGGGCGTGGGCTTTGCGCGCCCGTATTTTGAATTTCACGGCGCATGCCCCGGATGCGGCGAGACGCCGTATATCACGCTGATCACGCGACTTTTCGGCGATCATATGATCGTAGCCAACGCCACGGGCTGTAGCTCGATCTACGGCGGATCGGCGCCCTCGATGCCGTACCGCAAGGACGAGAACGGCCGCGGCGTCGCGTGGGCGAACTCGCTTTTTGAGGACAACGCCGAGTTCGGGCTGGGAATGAAGATCGCAAGCGAGACGCTGCGCCATAAGATCGAGGATCTTATGCTAGGCTCGCTCTCAAGCGTGCCAAACGCGCTAAAAGCGCTTTATCACGACTGGATCGAAAACAGAAACGATACGCTAAAATCCGCTCAGATTAGAGATAGGCTGGTGCCGCTACTAGAACAAAATTTGGACGCGCCCGGGGTTCGTGAAATTTTAGAACTGAAGCAGTATCTAAACAAAAAATCGCAGTGGATCATCGGCGGCGACGGCTGGGCTTACGATATCGGCTACGGCGGGCTCGATCACGTGCTAGCTACCGGCGAGGACGTAAACGTGCTGGTGCTAGATACGGAGGTTTACTCAAACACTGGCGGGCAGAGCTCCAAAGCTAGCCGCCGCGGCTCGATCGCGCAGTTTACGGCAGGCGGCAAGGCGGTGCAGAAAAAAGACCTCGGTCAGATCGCGATGACCTACGGCAACATCTTCGTCGCGCAGGTAAATTCCAACGCAAACCAAGCCGCGACGCTAAAGGCGATCATGGCGGCGGAGGCCTACCCGGGACCTAGTCTCATCATCGCGTATTCGCCGTGTATCGCGCACGGTATCAAAGGCGGCATGGGTAGCTCCGGCGATCAAGCCGAGCTTGCGAGCAAATGCGGCTATTGGCCAACCTACACTTTCGATCCGCGACTCGCGGCGGAGGGCAAAAATCCGCTTAAAATTTCGTCCAAAGAGCCCGATTGGAGCCTTTATGAGGAATTTTTGCTAAACGAGGTCCGCTACAACGCGCTTAAAAAGATCGATCCGGAGCACGCGGGCAAGCTTTATGAAGCAAACAAAGCCGACGCGATGAGGCGTTACCGCCAGCTAAAACGGCTTGCGAATGCCGATTTCGGCGATGAGGTTGTCTCTACGGACGCCGCGAGCGAGAATGCTTAAGCTTTGCGGCT
The DNA here is from genome assembly GCF_905373215.1 of uncultured Campylobacter sp. Classification (GTDB taxonomy): domain Bacteria; phylum Campylobacterota; class Campylobacteria; order Campylobacterales; family Campylobacteraceae; genus Campylobacter_B. Next base: position 8,179 of record NZ_CAJPRT010000033.1, on the reverse strand, counting down.
ATTTGTTGAAATTCCGGCTCTGCGAATTTTGCAATCCGGAATTTTATTAAATTTAGCGGGATTGCATAAAATTCCGTATAAATTTTAAAAGAGAAATCCATGAAAAAAATCGGACTAATCGGCGGCATGAGCTACGAATCTACGATTACCTATTATGATGGGATCAATTGCAAAATTAACGAGCGTCTAGGTGGGCTAAGTAGCGGCGAAATCCTGCTAAGTAGCTTAAATTTCGATGAGATCGAGCGGTGTCAAAGAGATAATGAGTGGGGCAGGGCGGGCGAAATTTTAGCTCGTCACGCGCGGGTTTTGCAAAGCGGCGGCGCGGATTATATTTTTCTTTGCACCAATACGATGCATAAGTGCTACGAGGCGATAAAAGCCGCTATATCCGTGCCTTTCGTGCATATCGCGGACGCCACGTTAAGTGAGCTGCGAAAACGTGGCGTGCAAAAAGTAGGGCTGCTCGGCACGATTTACACGATGACGCAGGATTTTTACAAACAGCGCCTAATAGATGGCGGCGTAGAGGTACTCGTGCCGAATGCGGACGAAATGGAAGCGGTAAACGAAGTAATTTTTGATGAGCTTTGCTTTGGTAAAATCTTACCACATTCCAAGAAGAAATTTTTGCAGATCATTGAAGGGCTCAGAGCTCGCGGTGCGCAGGGCGTAATACTGGGCTGCACGGAGATCGGGCTGCTCGTATCGCAAGCAGATACCGCCGCGTGGCTATTTGATACTACGCAGATCCACATCGATGCGGCAGTAAGTCTAGCTTTAAGCGAGTAAATATCAAATATGAGCCGGTAAAATTCCAGCTTATAATTTCAAATTTTTATATATATTATCAGTTAAATTTAATCTTTCTCTGTTATAATAACGACTATCAATCATATAAGGGGATGAAATGAACGTTTTAGTTATAGGAGCAGATGAGATTACACCCATTAAGGCGGTTTTAAAAGACCTTGGCGCGAGTAACATCGAGCACTGGGACGCACGAAACGAAAATCGCGTAAATCGTAAGCCGATCCCGCAAGATACCGAGTGTGTCGTTATGCTTACGAGCTTTTTAAACCACAATACGATGAAAAAAATCAAAGGTGAAGTAAAAAAGCGCAAAATCCCGCTCGTATGCGCTAAAAGAAGCGTTAGCTGCGTATTTTGCGAATACTGTAAGGTCTTCAATTTAAATCAAGAATTCGGTTGCAGACCTTGCGAAGATGATTAAAATTCCAAGGAATTTAAATAATGCCGGCAAGCCCAAGCAAGCGGTTAAAAGGTCGCGCACTGCGCCGCAATCAAATGCTTGCGACGATGAAGCTGGCGAGCTAAATTCCAAGGATTTTTTAAATTCTAGCAAATTTAACACTACTTACCTTGCGCACGCCGAAAGCAAGAAATTTAGTGGCAAATTTAAAAAGTTTTCAAGTGGTAAATCGGGCGCGCTTAATTGTAATGCCTCTAAGCCGCATACTGTAAAGAGTGCGCAAAAAGACGGCGCGAATAGGAATTTAACAGCAAGGATTTTTTGCGACACTAGCTCCGCGCAAAAGAATTTTTTCTGCGCTAAGCGTTCGGACGAGAAATCAGCTTTGTTACGAGATATTGCCGCGCCAAAACGAGATATCGCGGCGCGCGAAAAACGCCAAAAAGCGGATCTGCGGCGCAATAATGAGCTTATTGATGATGAAATTTTAAATGCCAAAGCTTTTAATAAAAAATTCTTTTGCGGCGAAATTTTTGGCTTTGATGCGAACGGGCGCGAGATTGCGCCAGAGGCGCTGCAGGGTTATGATGCGGCTTCGCGAGCGCGGGCGATGTTAGCTCTATATAATTTTAACGTTAATGCGAGCTATAGGATTTCGCCCAAGTATTTGCAGGGCGAGATGCAGTTTCGCGCTGCGTTTTTAAATTTCATCGTCTCCGAGCTTGGGCGCGGGGCTCGTAAAATTTACCGCTTCAAGCCCGCCGTGAAATTTTGTGCAGCGGATAACGCGATAATTTTTTCCTATCTGCGCGGCATGCCGCTGCCAGTATTTGCCGCTAAGCCCTCTTATAAGCTAACTCACGCAATCGTGAGTCTGCGTAGCGGATTGCTGCTAAACGGAGACGATGCGTTTCGCAACTTCGTATTTTGCAAAATCGCGCTTCGAAATGCAGGCGCACAGCTGCAACTTGTGGGCAAATCGGGCGAGCTCATTGTAGTTCGCAAGAGCGGTTTTAGCCTAGGCGTGGTTACGAGCTTTAAAAAAATTCTACCTCAAAATCCAGCCATTTATGATAATGATATAAAAAAAGCGCTAGAGCTTTGCCGGGGAGCAAACCTCGACGCCGTGTATCTTGTCTATCCAAAAAATGAAAATTTTAACTGCCACGTCGAGATAAAAAGCGAATGCTTTAAGGGAAATTTCATTATGAAATTAGTACCATACAAGCTTACCGACAAAATTTATTAAAAGGATACCAAATGGTTGGAATTATTTTTGGAAGCTCGATGGGCAATACCGAGGACGCCGCGAAGCTAATCTCCGAAAAGCTAGGCATAGAAAACGAGCTAAAAAATGTCGCGGACATCGCGCCTGCAGATCTAAATAAATACACCGCGCTCATCATCGGCAGCTCCACGTGGAACGACGGCGAGCTGCAGGACGACTGGGCAGGCTTTGATTTCTCAGCCCTTGATGTCGCGGGCAAGACCGTCGCGATTTTTGGCATGGGCGATAGCTCAAGCTACAGCGACGCCTACTGCAACGCAATGCGCGAGCTATACGATAACTTCAAAAAAGCGGGTGCAAATATCGTAGGCGCAGTGCCTACCGACGGATATGAATTTGACGAGAGTAAGGCCGTAGTGGACGGCAAATTCGTAGGCCTCGCGCTAGACAACGACAATCAAAGCGACCTCACCGAGAGCCGCATCGAAGCGTGGGTAGCGCAGATCGCCCCATCTTTTAAATAGTCCTCCTTTAGATTTGCCGTGGAGCTCACGCTCCGCGGCACTTTCATCTTTTTTAAAATCCTTAAAATTTAGACCTTTTTAAAATTTAGCTCTGCCGACTTCGGTTAAATTTAAACGGCTTTTAAATTTTAAAATTTTAATTTGCGAGAATGAAGTTTATCTTTTAAATTTAGAGCTGCTCGATACTTTTGCGCTAATGTAAATACAGACCTGCTTGGAGGCGCACTTAGCGCGAGTAGATAAAATTTAGCCGCTGTGGCGGCGGAAGGACGAAGCTGGGAGTTTGCGTCGCGGTTTATAAACCTCGTCGGCATAATAATCGGCGCACGCTCGGGAGATAAAATTTGCAAATTTTATAAGCGGCGAAGCGGAAAGTAATGTCGCTAAAATTTCTCGCCGCACATACGCCATTGAAATTTTTTCCGCACGCACGCCGTTAAAACTCTCCCCGCAGCTCTGCCGTAAAATTTCGCCGGGCATCTGATTCAAGAATTTTGTCTATCTGCGTAGCGAGCGGCTGCTGTCTGTCCGTAAAATTTAGCATAAATTTGGCGCTGCAACCGCACGCGGCTGTCGCCCCAAATAAAGTCGCCGCCGTAACTGCGAGATCGCCCGCCGCTAGAAGCGAAAGCCGCAAAGCCCTGCGGCGGCGATAAAGAATAAATATTTAAAAGAGGAATTTTGCTCTTTGTGCTACTTCGCGCAAATAGCTCGGCAAAGCGTAAATTTAAAATTTAGGGCGCGAATTTTAAGGCTTTAAAATTTACAGCCCGAGCTCTATCGCCAGATCCTTTACCGCTTTGAGATTTACCTTACCGCTGCCGAGTACCGGGATTTGCTCCACTTTTTTCACGGCGCTTGGCTGCATTATCGGCGCCAGCGCGGAGTCCTTCAGGCGGCGCGAAATTTCATCCTCGCTCGCCTCGCCCACGTAAAGCAGAGCGATCTTTTCGCCCTTTTTCTCGTCTTTTAAGTTTACGCACGAATAGATCGCGCTTTCGCCTAAAATTTCGCCCACGGCGCTCTCTACCGCACCCAGGCTTATCATCTCGCCGCCGATTTTGGCAAAGCGCGAAAGGCGGTCGGTGATAAATAAAAACCCGTCGTCGTCGATATAGCCGATGTCGCCGCTCTTGTAGTAGCGTACACCGTCCATTTGCGCGATCGCTTCGGCGGTTTTTGCCGGCTCATCGTAGTATTCCTTCATAACCTGATGTCCGCCGATTAAGATAAGCCCCTCCTGGCCGTTTGGCAGCGGCTGCAGCGAGGCGGGATCGGTGATCTTTATGACCGTGCCTGCAAGCGGTAAGCCGACGCTCTTTTCGCGGTTGAAGTGAAGCTCTTTGAAAAAATCGGGTTCGAGGACGTTCGGCGTATTTACGCTCACCACCGGCGCAGTCTCGGTCGTGCCGTAGCCCTCGTAAATTTCGATGCCGAATTTTATCTTAAATTCCTTTCGGACGTTTTCATTTAGCTTCTCCGCGCCCGCAATCGCTAGGCGAATACTTGCCAGCATAAGCGGATTGAGCCTTTTATTTTTGGTGTAGAGTCTAAAAAACGTCGAAGTGCCGAACATTATCGTAGCGCCGTATTTCGCGCTCATCTTGCCGACGCTAAAGGCGTCTGTAGGATCGGGCACGTGGATGCTTAAGATTCCGTCGTTTAGCGGAAAGAGCGTCGTTACGGTAAGCCCAAAGCAGTGAAAGATCGGTAGCGACGCCAAAATCGCATCGTACTCGGTGGCGTTTATGAGCTCTGAAATTTGACGGACGTTTGCCATTATATTTTTATGCGTCAGAACCACACCTTTGGGCTTTCCCTCGCTGCCGCTGCTAAATAAAATGGTCGCTACGTCATCTATCGCGTGCGGCTTAAAATACAGCGCGCGAAATAAAATTTTAGGCATTAGCAGCGATTTTAGCGCGCAAGCTATGCGCTCGTTTTTAGAGACGCCCTCGCTTAGATCCTCAAGGTATACAAGCCGATCGCCGATTGAGCTTTCCAGCTCAAAGCCCTTTGATTTGAGTTTTTCTACGAATTTTCGCGAGCTGATGATCGTGCGGATGTTTGCTTTATCCGCGCAGTAGATTAAATTTTCCTCGCTTAGCGTGTAGTTTAAATTTACGCTCGTTTTGCCCATCGCAAAAAGCGTTAAATTTACGGCGCTTGCGATGACCGAGCTAGGCAAAATTATACCGACGTTCTCCTCGCTGCCTATGCGGCTCTTTAGCTTTTTGCGAAGTATCAAAACGGCGCTCATCATCGCTAAATTTGTGAAGCTCACTCCCGTGCTATCGACCGCTACGCGCTTAAAAGGCGATCTTTTGGCTTGATTTAGCCAGTTGTAGGCAAGTGGCTTTAGGCTTGCGAGATATTTGCCCCAGCTGAAAAACGACAGCTCCGTTACTGCGCGCTTTACCTCGTGCGCCTTGGAATTTGCCTCAATCGGCGCGCCGAAGCTTACGCGAAGTGCGTTTTTGCCGCTTTGCGAGATCGTTCTTTTATAATGCTCGCTAGCGCGCGAAAACGTCGATCCCCAAAGCCCCCTGATATAAAAAGGCACGATTACGGAGTTCGTATCGTGCGCGGCTAGCTCAAATCCGCCTTGAAACTCGTCTATGCGACCGTTGTAGCTGATGTGGCCTTCTGGGAAGAGCCCGACTACTTCGCCTGCATTTAGCGCCTCGCGAATACTTTCGATCGCGCTTTTGCTCACGCCCGCTCCGATCGGAATGACGCGGAAAATTTTAAAAAACCATTTCAAATACCACAGATCATAGTAGCTGCGATGCATCACGAAGCGCACGCCGCGCGGGCACGCAAGCTGTACCACCGCCCAATCGATCCAGCTGATATGGTTACCCAAAAGCAGTACGCCGCCTTTTTGCGGGATGTTTTCGATACCGTCTACGTGGACTTGGTAGCCGAATTTCATAAACGGAATGAGTAAAATTCTAACGAAAAGCTGCGGCAGATATTTCGCGCCGAAGATCCCGCAGATGAGCACGCAAAGAGCAGCCATAACGAAAATTTCGCGGCTGGCGACCGCAAAATGCACCAAGATGATGGCGATGAGCAAAAACAGCACCATAAAGATATTTTGAATAAAATTTGAGCCCGCAAGCACCCGCCCCATGCGCTCGTCGGCGGTAAAAAACTGAATGACGGCGTTGAGCGGCACGATAAAAATTCCGCCGCTAAATCCGAAGAAAAACGATGCCGTGCCGAGCCAAAATACGGAGTGCGCGTTGGCTAGCACCATTAGCGCGAGCGCAAGCCCGAATGCGCCGAACGGCACGATACCGAGCTCGATATGTTTTTTGCAGTAGCTGCCCGCAAAGATCGAGCCTAGCGCGATTCCGATCGCACTAAGCGCCAATATCACCTGGATCACCATTACGTTGTCGCTGCCGCTAAGGCTCTTGTAGTGAGCCGGGAAGGTCGCGATCACGAGCTGCGAGACCGCCCAAAACATCGAAAGCCCCAGCGTGCAGAGCAGGACGTTTTTGTCTTTTAGCACAAAATTTAAATTTTGCCTTAGATAGCGAAGCTTAAGATAGTCGTCTTTATTAAATTCCGCCTGTGGCTGCGCAGCGTCGAAGAATGGAATTTTATATGAATAGTATGTTTCAAGCACGGAGCCCGCGACCAAAAGCACGCCGATGAACCAAACCGAGCTCATCAGCTCGCCTGCATCGCTGCTGCGGGCTGCAAATAGTTCGAAAATCACCGAAAAAACAAGCGATGAAAGTAGAATTGCTATGATCGTCAGAGCCTGCACGAGGCCGTTTGCTGCGCCTAAATTTTTCGCGCCGACGATCTTTTTAATCAGGCCGTATTTGGCGGGCGAGTAGATTGCACTTTGCGCCGCAAGCAGGATCGTCATAAAAAACGCAAAATAAAACCACCCGCACGCATAACCTAGCGTAATGAGCGCAGTAAGCGCGACGCCGAGTTTCGCGCAGATCCGCGTAATGCGGGTGCGCGAGAATTTGTCGTTGAGATAGCCGCTGGCGCTAAAAAGAAATACGTAAGGCAGCAAAATCAGCAAATTTACAAGCGATGTTAGAGCGATGAGAGCACCCGAATCGGCGCTTTTAACAAGGACGTTTTGGATCGTGATCTTATGGCCCAGATCGACGCTTGCGTTGATAAACATAATCGCCAAAAACGGCAAAAATCCGTTGATTTTTAATAAAGATTTCACGGGTGCTCCTTTAAAAACGGGATTTTATCTCACGGAAGTTAATAGACGCAAATTTAAGGCGGCTTCGCTACAATTACGCAAAAATTAAAGGAAAAATATGAAAGTACGTATCACCAATCGCGACGTCGATAACCTCAATAAATTTATGCTGCTTTACAGCAAAAAGGCGCGCAAGCAGCGCCTCATCAGCACCTACGCCATACCGTTTGAGTTTTTGCTCGTTGGCATCATCATCGACGGGCTTTTGAAAACGGCTCCGATTGCGAGCGTGGCGTCGGTCATTTTGGGTGCGGCGTGGCTTATTTTTTATCCGAAATTTTACCGCCGCATGCTAAGAAAACATCTCTCTGCCGCCAAACTCGCGCAAGACTCGAGCACGGAGATGAGCTTCGTCGCGGACGACGAGACGATCTCGTTTTCAAAGGGCGAGCCGCGCGCAAGCGAGAAATTTGCCGCGCGCTCGCTAAATCGAATCGCTGCGGGCGGGGAGAATTTTTTCTTAGCGTTTGATCGCGGCTTTCACATCGTGCTTCCAAAAAACGCCGAGACGGACGCCGCGGTGCAGCATCTCGCGGATCTGCGCGGCTTGCAGATCGAGCCCGTGGATCTGGACGTTGAAATTTAAAGCTTTGCTTTTAAATTTAAGACTCGTAAAATTCGTTATATAAATTTAAAATTCTAGAATTTCGCTATGTAAAATTCTATCTTCGGAATTTACTCGCGGCAATGTTTTCTCTTAAGGGGGAAGGGCTCTACTTACTCTGTGCTTCGCTTGCGCTCGCAAGAAACGCCTCAGGCTGAGCCTTGCGTTGCTATGTTCATTTTACAAGGAGCACCCCTTAAAAATTCCTAACCTCTGGCACGCTCAAGGAAGGGGCGACTCCGTCCGCGTTAAAATTTAATATGACTTGGATTACTGCATGAGGAATTTTACGCATGTTCGTTTCATTAGAATAAAACTCAGGCGCAGCCTGCGCCGCTAGCGTCGTCAGGGGTTGGGTGGGGTT
>NZ_CAJPRT010000032.1 GCF_905373215.1 uncultured Campylobacter sp. | reverse complement strand
CAAATTCCATAGAATTTCAAATAATGCCACATAAAATTAAAATTATGCCAAAATCCATCTTACAATTCAACTTCTTAAAATTTTGCGCAAAATCGCTCAACAAAATTATAAACCACAAAATTTTAGTATTTAAAATCATATTACTCAACCCCGCCGCAGCAGCAAAGCCTATGGGTTCCACCGCACGCCACTTCAGGCTGATATATCAGAAAGCTTAAAAGTGTAGACCATAACCTCTGCAAGCTAACGATAAAATTTAATCATAATTTTTAAAAACCAAAATTTCAAAAGCACGGAATTTTGTCCCAGGATGTGAATTGAGTAAAAAGCTAACGAAATGCAGGAATTTCACAAATGTTAAATTTTATTCATTGGAATTTTCCTCGCCCACAAGCGCTTCAGCGATGAGTTCCAGCGGATTTACGCACCTCATCTGCGAGCCACTTAAAGAAAGCGAGTTATTTAGCTGCATCCTGCACGCGCTGCACTCGGCGGAAACTACGCGCACGGGTAGATCCGCCATTGCGCGCGCCTTAGCTAATCCCGCTGCGCGCGCGAGCTCGTAGCGCTCGGTTTGCATCGTCACGCCGCCAAATCCGCAGCATTTATTAGGCTCATCCATCTCGGTTATTTCGTAGTTTTGAGCGAGCAAGCCGCGCGGTTCTTTCCAAATACCCTGCATTTTGCGGGCATGGCACGGATCGTGATAGGTAATCGCTAAAGCCCTTTTGCCGCGGCGCATCAAAAGATCACTTAAGTTTGTAAATTTATAAAAGTATTCGCTCGCCATAAAAATTTTACTCGCAAGCTTTTGTGCGCGAGCTTTCCATTGCGGCTCATTTTCAAAAAAATGCGCGTAATCCACCCGCAGCATTGCAGAGCACGTAGCCTCGGGCACGATAATCGCATCAAGAGCAGGCAGAGCTTTTTCGAAATATGCTATATTAAATTTTGCCACGCGTTCAACCGCCGCAAAATCTCCCGTAAAATACGCAGGGGCGCCGCAACAGGCTTGTTCCTTCATCAAATTTACGTTTAGCTTTAGTGCTCGCGCGATATGTAAAATCGCCTCGCCTACGCCCGTGTAAGCGTAGTTTGCCATGCAGCCTATAAAAATTCCGATAGTTTTTTCGCCGCCGTTGTCGATAAATTCTGTGTGCGAGTTCATAAAGCTCTTTTTCGCAGGAGCAGGCAACAAGCGTTCTTTTTTAAGTAGTGGCAAGTCAAATCTAGGCGACATAGAGCTTTGCGTATCTTTTCGCATCTTAAAGCCACAGCTAAGAAACACGTATCCAAGCGCTGCTGCTAGATTCAGCGCTTTGCGGTGCCCGAGCAGCCAAAACGCAGCTTTTTTGTACCACGCGATGCCAAATTTTTCCGCAATGCGCGCGCGAACATTCTCGATTGCCGTATCTATGGGCAAAGACTCGCCGCAAATATCTACGCAGTTGGTGCATAAAAAGCAGCTTTCAAAAATTTTCTTAGCGTTTTTATCAAGCTTTAGCTCATTCCTGCCGTAAGCGCCCAAAAGATCCACGAATCCGCGCGGGCTCGTTACTTCATCACCGTTAATGCCATGAATCGTGCAGACTTGGATACATTTACCACATTTTACGCAGCACTCGCTAAGTGCCGCAAAATCGAACGCTCCAAGCTTTGCCCTACTCATAGCCGCGCCGCTTAAACGGTTTTAGAAAAGCGCTTCTCGCCCAAATTTTTAACCATATACTCATCAAAACACATCGCGATATTTCGGATCAAAAGCGTACCGGTAGGCGTTACCCAAATTCTATGCGGCGAGACTTGCACGAAATCCTTTAGCGCCTCAAGCTGTTTTAGGCTCGCGCTAAAATGCTCGAAAAATTTTATCTTAAATTTCTCCTCGATCGCCTCTATATCGACGCAGAAATTACTCATCAGCCCCATAATCACCTCTTTGCGCAGCAGATCCTCTTCATTTAGCAAAATGCCCCTGCAATACGGCAGCCTACCCGCATCGATCGCGGCCTCGTAAGCGTCCATATCTTTGAAATTTTGCGCATAATGGCGTGCGCCCTCGCCAATGCTAGTCAGCCCGATACCGATCAAATCGGCGCCGCCCTTAGTCGTGTAACCCTGAAAATTACGGTGCAGCGAGCCGTTTTTAAGTGCGGCATGAAGCTCATCCGCGGGCTTTGAGTAGTGATCCATACCGATCATCTCATATCCGTTCGCGCTCAAAAAATCGTGTGTAAATTTTAAAATTTCAAGCTTTACTTTGGGTTCTGGCAGCGTCGTCTCGTCAAATTTACGCATAGATTTTTTGATCCACGGCACGTGCGCGTAGTTAAAGATCGCAAAGCGGTCCGGATCAAGCGAAAGCGCAAGCTCCAGCGTGCGCCTAAAGCTAGCTAGGCTCTGATACGGAAGGCCGTAGATCAGATCCATATTTATCGATTTTATCCCTCTCTCGCGAGCCGTGGCTATGACCTCCCTCGTAAGCTCGAAAGGCTGTATGCGGTGGATCTCCTTTTGCACCTGCGGATCGAAGTCCTGCACGCCGTAACTGATGCGGTTAAAGCCGTTTGAAACGAGCACGTCGAGCTGCTCGGCATTTAAAAAACGCGGATCGATCTCGCAGCTGATCTCGGCTTCAGAGCTAAAATTTGTAAAATATTTTTTGATATTTTTTATGTGGCGCGCGAGCTGTTCGGCGCTAAAATATGTAGGCGTGCCGCCGCCAAAGTGCATCTGCACGACCTGGCGCGAGCCGTCCACGATGCCGCTTAAAATTTGCATTTCGCGCTCGATATAGTCCAAATACCGATCCATCTTATCGCGCTTGCCCGTGTAGATTACGTTGCAGCCGCAAAAATAACAGGCGGAGCGACAAAACGGCATGTGAAAGTAAAGCGACAACGGCGTGGAGCTTTTCTGATTTTTCAGCTCGTTCAAATACCCGTCGTAACTGAAATTTTCGCTAAATTCCAAAGCGGTCGGATAGCTCGTGTAGCGGGGTCCAGGGCGCGAAAATTTCGCGTAAGCGTCAAAGTCTATGCTATTCACGACCGACCGCCTTAGTTTTGATAAGCTCTTCGATGTCGATAAAAAGGTTTGGATGCAAGCTTTTTACGCGCGAAACGACGGCATCGACGTCTAAGCTTAATCTTTTCGCACTCGGATTTGCGCCCGTTAGCCTTCTAATCTCGTCCATACACACGATCCACGCGTCGCCGAAATCCACCGGCGTATGCTGCAAAATCGAGCGCTCAAGCTTGAGGTTAAAATTTTCCTGCATCGCGTTTTTGGTCGCGGCGATGAGATTTGCAAGCGATTTTATCGAGATCATCGTGTGCACTTCGTTATTTTCGTCGATGCCGAACCACGGCTCCTCGTCGCTCCACGAGCCGCTTTTCAGAGTGAGTTTTTTCTCGTTGTCTTCGCCCTGCGAAATTTCAAAAACCGTCCTTTTCGAGCTATCCAGCCCGAAAAATTCGCTCGCTTTGTCGATCTTTTTTAGAGCTTTATCTTTTTCTTCCATGCGTTCTCCTAAAATTTATCTTTTTTGATCCAGCCAGACCATAACGCCCTTTTGCGCGTGCAGGCGATTTTCCGCCTCTGCAAAAATTTCATCCGCGTGCGCTTCAAACACGGCCTCGCTCACCTCGTATCCGCGGTATGCCGGCAGGCAGTGCAAAAAGATCGCGCCGCTACCCGCTAGAGCCATTAAGCTTTCATCCACGCAAAAACCCGCGAAATCGCGAATTCTTTGCTCCTTTTCGTCTTCTTGCCCCATCGAAACCCAAGTATCGGTCGTCACGACGTTTGCGCCCGCTACGGCTTCCTTTATATCGTTCGTTATTAAAATTTTAGCACCTGAAATTTTAGCATTTTCTTGCGCCTGCGCTAGTATCTGCGGATCAGCCTCGTAGCCCACTGGCGTCACTATTCGCAGCTCAAAGCCAAGCTTGCTGGCAAGCATCAGCCACGAGTGCGTCATATTGTTGCCGTCGCCCACGTACGCGGCTTTTATCTTTGGAGTTTCAATACCGCACTCCGCGATCGTCATCAGATCCGCCATTAGCTGCACGGGATGAAATTTATCGCTTAGCCCGTTTATCACCGGCACGCGGCTAAATTCCGCAAGCTCTATTAGCGTCTCGTGGCGATTTACGCGCGCCATAATCAGATCGCACATTCGCGAAATTACGCGCGCAGTGTCTTTGATCGGCTCGCCGCGCCCGAGCTGGATGTCGCGACTGCTCAAAAATAGCGCGTGCCCGCCGAGCTCATTCATTCCAACGTCAAAACTTACGCGCGTTCTAGTCGAGCTTTTTTCAAATATCATCGCTAATTTTTGATCTTTTAAATATGGCTTGAAATTTCGTACCTTGGCCTCTTTTTTAATCTCAAAGGCTAAATTTAAAATTTCGATTATCTCGTCTTTGCTAAAATCGTTTAACGTAAGAAAGTGCCTCACATCGCTCCTTTTTGGTTAAATTTTACACTGTTTTCGCTTACGTAGCGTTTTATTCGGCTTTAAAATTTTAAATTTACGCTACGTGCCGCGAAGTAAATTTCAAAAACAAGTCTCGTCGCTACCGTGAAATTTTAAAATTCCAAAATTCTTAAAATTTTACCTGCGCGAGTTTAAAATTTCCGCGATCTCTTTAGCGTGATAGGTGATGATCATATCCGCGCCGGCGCGCCTTATGCCTATCATCGTCTCCATCATCACGCGCTCATAATCGATCACGCCCGCTTTCTTGCCCGCCTGCAGTAGTGAGTATTCGCCGCTTACGTTATACGCGCAGATCGGCAGCAGCGTGCGCTCTCTAAGGTCTCTGATCAGATCCAGATACGCAAGTGCGGGCTTTATCATCAAGATATCCGCTCCCTGCGCCTCATCTTGCAGGCTTTCGTTGATCGCCTCAAACCTATTTGCGGGATCCATCTGGTAGCTGCTGCGATCGCCGAAACTAGGCGCTGATTCTGCCACGTCGCGAAACGGCCCGTAATAGCCGCTGGCAAACTTGCTCGAATACGCCATAATCGGTAAATTTTCAAATCCGCCGTGATCGAGCACCTCTCGCAAAGTAACGATAATGCCGTCCATCATGCCGCTAGGCGCGATCATGTCCGCGCCCGCTTTAGCGTGGATGAGCGCTTGCTGCGCCGAAATTTCAAGCGTCGCGTCATTATCCACCGTCTGATGAACGTGATCGATGATGCCGCAGTGCCCGTGGTCGGTGTATTCGCAAAAGCACAGATCGGTGATTACTAATAAATTTGGAAATTTAGCCTTTATCGCGCGCAGCGAAGTCGCGATGATGCCGTCCTCGCTTAGCGCGTCCGAGCCGATGCTGTCCTTTAGCGAAGGAATTCCGAAAAGTAAAATTTTATCCAAACCAAGCGATATGAGAATTTCACACTCTTTTAAAATTTCATCCAAGCTCATCTGAAATACGCCAGGCATCGAGGCGATCTCCTTTTTGATGCCGCTTCCTTCCACCACAAAAAGCGGATAGATTAGAAAGCGGGTTTGCAGATCGGTTTGTCGCACCAGATCCCTGAGCGCAGGGTTTATTCGTAGGCGTCTAAATCGTTTAAACATTATTTTTCCTTTTTTAGCTAGAATTGTGAGATTTATAATATCACAATCGGAGTAAATTTAAGCATGGATATAAAAATTTCAGAGGTCGCAAATCTCCCCTCCCGCTTCGGAAGCTTCCGCGTTCAGTCGTTTAAGCAAGGCGAGAAAGAGCATCTAGTGATATTTAAGCAACCTTTGGAGGGCATTGTAAACGTGCGGATCCACTCGGAGTGCCTTACCGGCGATGCGATCGGCAGCCTAAAGTGCGACTGCGGCGAACAGCTCGAAGCGAGCCTAAAATATATCGAAGAGCATGGCGGCATGGTGATCTATCTGCGTCAAGAGGGGCGAAATATAGGGCTTTTTAATAAAATCAATGCCTACGCGCTGCAAGATCAGGGCCTCGATACGATCGAAGCAAACCATCAGCTCGGCTTCAAAGCGGACGAGCGAACCTACGAGATCGTGGATTTCATACTCGCTCATTTTGGAATTTCGCGCATAAATCTGCTTACGAACAACCCGCAAAAGCTGCACGATCTAAAAGTCGAAGTAGTCGCGCGCGTGCCGATAATCATCACGCCTAATAAATTTAACGAAAATTATCTGCGCGTCAAAAAAGAGCAGATGGGGCATCTGCTGTGAAGCTTGCGCCCGGCGAGAGCTTTGGCGAGCAGGTAGCTAAATTTAAAGCCTGCCTACAAAAATTTAACCGCGTCCATAGCCTCACGAATTACGAGGATTTGGACACGGTGGTACGCGACAGCCTAAGCGGAGCGGAGTTCATACCGCGCTATCCGCGCATCGCGTGCGACATCGGCTCGGGGGCGGGCTTTCCCGGGCTATTTTTGGCGCTCGCGCTGCCGCTGTGCGAGTGGCATCTGTTTGAACCAAATCAAAAAAAAGCGGCGTTTCTAACCTACGCGAAGGTTAGCCTAGCGCTATCTAACATAAAAATCCACGCCGAGCGCGTGCAGGACGGCGCAAAGCTACGCGCCGATCTGATAAGCTCACGAGCGCTAATGAGCGCGCAAAGCTTAATTGAAATTTGCCGCGGCTTTTACGATCAAAACACTACGTTTTTGCTCTACAAAGGCTCGGGCGCAGAGACGGAAGCGGTGAAATTCCGCAAGGAGTTTGCAGGCGCGAGCTGCGAAATTTTTAGCGGCGAAAACGCTTTGAAAAATAGAAAATTTTTAGTAATCAAAGGGGTAAAATAATGGGAAAAATTCTAGCCGTCGCCGTTATCGCGGCGCTCATATATTTTTTGATAGTGCCTAGATTTCGCATAAAGAAAAAGGACGATGCGACCGAGCTTTTGGCGTGCGACGAGTGCGGGACGTACTTTAGCAATGACGAGCTTGCTCTGCGCGATAAAAAGCGCCTTTGCAAATCCTGCGAAGCCAAACTAAGGGGCGGCAAATGATCATCCTAGGCCACGCGCTCGTGCCCTACGAGCCGCTGTATCTCATCAAAAACGGCGACGAAGTTTTCAAATACGACAATCTGCTCTTTAAATTTAACGACAAGCTCATCGCCGCGGCGCAAAAGGCGCAGAAAAAATTTAGCGTTATTACGAACGATATAAATGAAATTTTACTCGCAAACGGCGCAGGCGCGCGCTTCATCGTCGTGGATAAAAAATCAGCCGCGGCCGCACAAAAGCTGGCAAACGATTATTTATTCGACGCCAAGATTGCGATGTTTATCGGCTCTGCGCGGGCGTTAAAAGGCCTAGCCGAGCTCGGTATCGATGCGGCGATTTTTAAAGACGCGATCGCAAACGCGCCCAAATCGCTACTTGCAAGCATCGGAGACAGCGTGGGCTCTAAATTTCACTTCGGACTTCCGAAAAAAGATGAAATTTTCGGCGGCGCGCAAAAGCTCGCGGATAAAATTTCGGCCCTAGATAAGAAGCTAAGCGCACCCGCAGCTGGTAAAAATGACGATATCTGGAAAAAATAGCAAAATCCTAAGCGAATTTATTCGCGGGTATAAAATTCCTATGACTCATGCAAATTAAAATTCCGCGCATAATTTTGCTTAGCCTCGCGGCTTAGAATTTAACGCGAGATTTCGCTCGCTTACGCAGATCGGAATTCTACGCGGAATTTTGCCCTCTTTCGCAAATTGGAATTTTGCGCGAAATTTCACGCGTCCTCTGCAAAATTTTCTCGCTTATTCAATTTAAAATTTTATCCGCTCGGATATATTTAAATTTTATGTAGAATTTCGCCTGCCTTCGCGGCAAGAAATTTCAAAAAGAATTTTATCCTCCCGCGCGAGGCGAAATTTTACTAAATTTTCTACGCGCGATATAAAATCTACGTAAATTTTACTCGCGCAATTAACGTAAATAAAATTCCGAACCTGCCTAAGCTTCATAGAATTTCGCGCAAAATTTTACTCACAGAGACGATATAAATTCCTAGCCATTGTTTTAAATTTTACTCGCGTTTTAGCTGCTTTTATACGCATGATAAGGATTTTTTAAAGCTAAAATTTTATATAATTATGCGTTTCAAAAAGGCATATTTTGAGTACTAAATTCTTTCTAGCGATCCTTGCGATAGGCGTTATAATGGGACTTTGCGCAGGGCTCTTAAACTTCGGCATAAACGAAATTGAAACTTTTGCTTTCGGGCATAATGATGAGGAATTTCACATTATCACGGAGCAAACCACTGCGCTTAGGTGCTTTCTTAGCGTCCTCGCAGCCGGCGCAATCGTAACTTTAATTAGAATTATGCTGATGAGACTAAAACCTTTTTTAAATGTAGCTTCGATGATGGATGGGCAAAATCCGCCGTTTTGGCAAAATTTAATCCACTCTGTTTTGCAGCTAGTAGCCATCGCTCTGGGCGCACCGGTAGGCAGTGAGGCTGCTCCGCGCGAGCTGGGCGGCTTGTTTGCGGCTGAAATCTGCCGCGCCTTAAATATCGGCGGAGACGAGCTCCGGCTATTTGTCGCATGCGGCGCGGGAGCGGGACTGGGCGCTGCATATAACGTCCCGTTAGCGGGCGCGCTCTTTAGCCTAGAAATTTTGCTTAAAAGCTTCGATACTCGAGCGATTTTGTGCGCCTTTGCCACTAGTGCGGTGGCTACAGCTACAGCGGAATTCGGAGCTTCAAAAGAAATTTATTACGCAGTTTCGAACTTCGCCCCTACCCCACAGAATTTACTCGCAGCGGCGCTAATCGGACTTGTCACGGGGGTCGCGGCGAAATACTTTCAAGACGGAGTGCGCTTGTGCGAAAAGCTGCGCATAAAAAGCCTTAAAATCGCGCTTACGCTGCCGCTTGCGTTTTTACTTACCGCGGCGATCGGCGCATACGTACCAGAAATTTTAGGTAACGGGCGCTCCGCAGCGCAGTTTGCTTTCAACTCCACATCCTTCAGCTCCTATTTGCTTGCGATCTTGCTTTGCAAGGCATTTTGCATTTTGATGATCTTTCGCTGCGGCGGATATGGCGGCACGCTAACGCCAAGCTTCGCGCTGGGCGCAGTTTTGGGGCTATGCGTTGGATTTGCGATCGGCGAAATTCTACCTATTAGCCTAAGCGCAGCGGGGGTTTGCGGAGGGGCTGCCTTTTTAGCGATCAACTTAAACGCGCCGCTTTGCGCCTTTGCCCTAAGTGCAGGATTTTGCGGGCTAAATCTCAACTCATATTCGGTCGTCGTTTTTAGCATCGTATGTGCTGTGATCGCTAGAAATTTACTGACGAAAAATTTAGCGTAGTCGCAACGCTTATAATTCATACGCTGCAAATCTGAATCGATGGGCGCGGCGATGATGGTCTGAAAACCTGCCGTCGCGCATAGAGTGAGCGCAGTAGGTTGCATCATTGGGCTAGGGCGGAGCCGTAAGGATATGCGTCTAAGCTGATCGTTGGTAAATTTAAGATAAAATTTCGCCACTTTAACCAAAGGAGAAAACAATGGGTTTACTTTCATTCGTAGCCGAAGCAGGCAAGAAACTACTAGGTCTAGGCGATGACGCTAAGCACGTAAAAGACGAGATCGCCACCAATCTCAGCTCGACGCCGGTAGAGGGGCTAGAGGTCGAGGTGCAGGGCGACACCGTCAAAATCAGCGGCAACGCAGATAAGGAAACTCTCGAAAAAGCAGCCCTCATCGCGGGCAACACCGCAGGCATTAAAAACGTGCAGATCGAGGGCATTAGAGAGGATAGCGCCGAGAACTACTACACCATCGTGAAGGGCGATAACCTATCTAAAATCGCGAAGAGATTCTACGGCGACGCGAATAAATACAAGATTATTTTCGACGCCAACCGCGAGGTTATCAAGGACGCGAACCTCATCTATCCGGGGCAGAAGATTAGAATTCCAAAAGCTTAAGCTCGCTTTTGAATGCTGCGGCTTGATTTTGCAAGCCGCGGATTTTATTTTTGCGCGTATTGTGCTGCGTTTATGCGAGCCGTGATTTATCAGCCCGCGGCGCAGCGCGACTTTAGCGAGCCAAAATTTTACGAGTTAGCGGGGCGCCGCGGTTTTTTACGCTTTAAGAGGCGCGTTTTGCAGACTAGCAGCACGGCGCGGTTTTTGCAGGGCGTGATTTTGAGCTGGCTTTGCGGCGTGGTTTTCAAACTGCGATTTTATGAACCGACGGCACGGCATAATTTTACGAACTATGGATTTTGCAGACCGCGGATTTACGAGCCGCGGATTTGCTTTTGCAAGACGGGTTTTGATTTTGAGCTGTGACGCGGTTTTGCGAGCCGTACTACGGCGGATAGTGGATTATTTGCCGCATCGCCTGTGTGCCAATATGCCTGTACGCCGCCCTTACGGATTTAAGATAAATTCCGTCGTGCCAACCAAACATATCGCGCTTTGATTGAGATACAAAGATGCCTGAAAATTTTAAAATTTCATCCAGAGACTACGACAAAGAGCCGTTAGTCATAAACGGCTATGAAAAATTTTTTGCGATCGCTTGGTATTTGGTATTGTTATTTCCCGTCTTAACGATAGCTATAATACAAGATTTTATGGAATGCGGATCTCTATGTTCGCCAAAAGGCGTAGTTATGAATTTGGTAATATTAGGGATTCTTATTGCGATATGTATCTTTAAGTTAATTCGTAGCAAGCAACAAATAAGGTTTACGGATAGATATATAGAATTTGTCGAAAACGGCGTCGTTAAGAGATTTTGCAAAGTAGAATTTGACAAACTGCGAAGGAGCTTTTCGATTGACGTATTTATTAGCTCAGAAATTTTACAGTATATCTGCAATTTATCTCTTACGATACTGGGACTCATAGCTCTGAAATGGGAGCTTTTAGAGATAATATTTTTTATCTATCTATGGGGATTTTTCTTAAATTTTATATTTTATCTATCGGTGAATAAAAATCTCAAAGGCTTTAGAGCTCTGCCGTTTATAAGGGTCGCCGAACCTACGACCAACCCCGGATATCACAATATTTTACCAAGATACTATCTTATTTACATCTACAATGATAAAATTTACAACGATATCAAAGAGTATTTTTTGCAGAAAAATATAGATATCGACTACATCAAAAAGAATTATCTGTTTGCTTAAAACCATAAAGCTGCAAGTATAAGCCTAGATGATTGACGCTCGGTTTGCCGCAAAAATCTATAAATTTTATCTAGCCGAACTCACTCGCCTAAATCCAAATCCTTACGTTCAGTTTTAAAATTTTAACGATACTCAAAAAGTTTAAAATTTCACTCTTTATCTCGCCTGCGGGGTCGCGGCGCAGCACGCTTTCATAGACGCTAGGCTCGAAATTATCGCGCCCGGTGTGCACGAAAATATGGATCCGCCGCTCTCTGATACTCGCCCAAATCTGCGCCCCGAGCGCGTCGCCCACCGCCAAAAATCGCTCCATAAATGCAGGGGTTAGCACGTACATCGCGTTTTGCGGCTCATCGCTTAGCACCTTGTAGCGCGCGGCAAACTCCACGTTATCCATCGCAACGGGCTTTAGACCTACGTGCTGTTTGTTTTGTATCTCGCGCGGATAGATGAAAACGGGCGCGATGATGCGTTTGTTAAATTCCGCTACGAAAAACGCCCCCACGAGCTCGTGCTGCAAATTTTGATGGAAAAAGCTCACGTCGCTAAACTCGAAGCTCACCCCCTGCCACGCGCCGCCCACGCGGTCGTTGCCGCGCAGATTTTCGATAAACTCGAACAGATCGCTCTGCACCACGCGCCAAAACGGCACGCTGCCGTAGGAGACGTATTCGTAGCCAAGCTCGCGCACGAAAGGCGCCAGATAGTGCTGCTTGTAGCTTTGGCGGTATCGCCCGGTAAAGATATCTTGCGCGCTTCTTACGCCGAGCGCATAAAGCCGCGCCGCTAGCCACACCGTGAGCGCGACCGCGGCCAAGCCTATCAACGTCTGCGGTAAGGCCGCGGAGTATTTGAAGATCAAAAACGAGATCGCGACCGCGCCGAACTTTAAGATATTTTCCGTGCCGATGAGATCCTTTTGCCAGCCGTTCAGGTGGACCTCGCGCAGGCTTACGGCGAGCGAGGCGACCGCCAACAACACGAGCATCGTTGCGCTAAAGCTCTGCGCGCCCTGCCTATCTGCGAAATACGCGATAGCGCCGAACACCGCAAATAAGACGATCGTGCTTACGACGACGATAAACTTTAGCTGCTCCACGTGCTTTTTCGCATCCAGCCTCAGGCGCTCCAAATCATAAATAGTCAAAATTTCGCCTTTTTTAAAATTTGCCCGCAATTTTAGCGAAATTCTAGGAATTTTGGAATTTCAAAGCTCGCTCGTCCGCACATAAGGTGAATTTTTTATGAATTTCGCACAACCCCTCAAATTTAAGGATAAATTCAAAACTCTAAGTTTAAAATTTTGCCGTAGCGGGGGC
>NZ_CAJPRT010000031.1 GCF_905373215.1 uncultured Campylobacter sp. | reverse complement strand
TTTATATATTTTTTAGTTTTTAAATTTCAACTTAGATTTATATTCTACGATAATATAATAATCCGAGGCAAGGATAAAGATATCGCCTTTACGATAGAAACTATGGACGACTACGTTAGGATAAAAGAATTTTTTATGAAGACAAAAGGCATTGATTTGGATAAGACCCAGCGTCACGTATGGCTGGATTTTAATTAATAAATTAAAGAGTTTTAAATGAAAGAAGCCTCAAACGGCGAAGCCTTTAAATTTTAAAATTTAAAGGCGCGACTCTTAAAAATTGATCGTAATTTTTCTTGCGCGGAATCTATTTTTATCATTTGCTTTATCGCATTATGAATACGGCTACAAATTCTTAAATTCCATCTCCAGCTGCTTGCGCCAGTCTTGCAGCGAGCACTCCGCTCCGGCAGCAGATTTCTTTATAAGCACACTACCGGAGCTTGATCAAATACGCTGTCTCTGTATTCGATTGATCTCTTAGATTAAGTATCAGCTTTAAGCACTGCGTCTTTGAAAAATCCCCACGTAAAGCGCGAAAACAAAACCGATCACGACTGCGTAAGGAGCGAACTCGGTGATGCCTTTGGCCGAACTTGCGAGCAAGAAATTATGCGCGATCGCGGCGCCCGCCGCCATGCCGATGACGAAGATGCCTGAGCTTAAATTTCCCGTGCCGGCCTGCACCAGATGCTTACCCGGGCAGCCCTCGCTGAGGCTAAAGCAAAGACCTGCGAGCACCATGCCTAAGAAATTCCAAACGAAATCGTTGTGTGCGATAGGCTGACCTTCAAAGCCGAGTTTGTATTGTCCGAATGCGATATTTGCGATGCTCGCAAACGCGATGACGCTTAGCACGCCCCAAAACATCGAGAAATCGCCGCGGAAAATTCTGCCGAACGCGCCGACGCTACAAAATTTGCTTCTATGCATCACCGCGCCCACGATAATGCCCGCAGCCAGCGAGATACTTACCGCAGCGTGTTGCGCGCCGGGGCCTTTAGCGGAGATAAAAAGCGCGCCGCCCTCGCCCGTTTTTAGTCCGAAAACCAAAGCCGCAAGTAGCGTTGCGCCCAGTATCACGGGCAAAATTCCGATCGCGCCGCTAAGTCTCGCCTCTTTGCTCGCCTCATAGCCGCGCTTTTTAAGCAAAAACCCAATGAGTACGCCGCAGATCAGACCCGCCAACCCAGCTAGTGCGGTCAAATCGCCGCCGCCTAGGCGCAAAAACGCGCGCCACGGACATCCCAAAAATACAAGGCAGCCGATCATCGCGAAAATCCCTAGGAAAAATTTCGCAAACGGCGAGCTGCCGGTAACCGGCGCAAACTCGCGCGTCCAAAGCACGCTTGCCAAAAAGCCGCCGAACACGAGCCCTATGATCTCCGGGCGGATGTATTGCACCGCGCTAGCTCGGTGAAAGCCCAGCGCACCCGTAGTGTCGCGCAAAAAGCAAGCGACGCAAACGCCCATATTGCCCGGGTTTCCAAAATGCACCAGCGTCGCACCCAGCACGCCTAGCACGGCGCCTGCGATGATGTACCATTTAACGTTATTCATGAAAAGATCCTGAAATAATTTAGATCGACCGATCTCTTAGGCGCGATTTTATCCTTTGTAAAATAAAAAGCAAATAAATTCCGATCTAAATTTACGGAAAGTGAAGGATTTAAATCACGAGAGCAGCCCCTAAATTTAGACGCAAGTAAATCGCGGACGTTTAAATTTAGACTCTTTATTGCAACAAAAACGCCGAATTTATCCGCTCAAATACGGCGCAGGCAGGGTGTGGAAACAGTGCAGGAGCGGCGCGGAAGGATACGGCCAGAACGAAGTCAAAACGCGGAAGCAGATCAAGCTGAGCGCATGCTTGCCGCCAATAATAACGAATTTCAAATGTTTTTGAAATTAAATTTCAACCTTATTTAAGTATGTAGATATATAATAATGTATTTCAATTTTATTTTAAAGGTCGAGGCATGAAAAAGCGAATTTTATTGGTGCCGCTTGCAATAGGCGCAATAGGCGGAGCGAATGCGGCCGAAAACAACGCCACGAAGTCGCAAGATCTAGGCCAAATCGTCGTGCAAGCGACGGTAAGCGCGGTCGATAACCTAAAATACGCGGGCTCGGCCGGAATTTTAACCCCCAAGGATATGAAAGCCAAAACCAACGTGATCGATTCGATCATGCAGATACCGGGCGTTGACGGCAGCATGGATATGGGGCGTCAGATCGGCAGGCAGTTTCAGATCCGCGGATTCGGATATCAAAGCGACGAGCGCGTCATCATCAAGCAAGACGGCGTGCGCAGAAGCGCAGGGATGTACTCGAATATGATCTCATCCTTCCGCACCGATAGCGACATCCTAAAGCGCGTCGAGGTCATAAAGGGCGCCTCGTCGGTGCTGCACGGCTCGGGTGCGATCGGCGGTATCGTAAATATGCAGACAAAAAGCGCGAGTGATTATCTAAGCGAGGGCAAAAGCGTAGGTTTGATGCTAGGACAGAGGCTCGAATCAAACAATATGCATAGCACGCGCGGCGCGGTCTACGGCAAGGGCGAGGAAATTCCGATTGATGTTTTACTCTACGGCAAGCGCGCAAGCTACGGCAACGTTAAGCTCGCAGACGGCGGCACGCACTATGCCCCGGACTACGACAAGACCTTCAATAACGAGCATATCGATACCGGATTTTTTAAGATCGGCGCAAGCCTGGACGATCACCGCATAAGTTTCAGCGCCTTTGATTACGACGAAAATTTACACACCGTTTGGCAAACGCTATGGAAAAACGAGGAGGATCTCTTCGTGCATGGAAATTTAAGCCAGAGAGATTACGTTTTTGATTGGAATTTCACGCCGCAAAGCCCGCTAGTGGATATGTCTTTTAAGGCCTATAAAAGCAGAGCCGAGTATAAACGCGGCTATAAAGATCAACAACCTACGGGCACGCTAGATTACGCCAATAAAGATGATCGCAAGGGCTTAGAGATCAAAAATATCTCGGAATTTGATACGGGCTTTTTAAACCACAGCTTCGCTTTCGGCGGCGATTACGAAAAGCGGCAAGAGGATGCGACCTATATCCTAAACGGCGTGCTATCGGATTTTGCCTCCTTTCCGAATGAATACAATAGCTACGGGCTTTTCGCGCAGGATTTGATCCGCTTGCACGATGATTTAGAACTTACCTTAGGCGGTAGATACGATAGATTCGATCGCGACATCAAAGGCAGATCGGCTAAATTTAAAGATTCCAGATTTTCTCCGCGCGCGGCGATTGCCTATACGCTCTTTGATAAATTTACGCTTTTAGCGGGATACAGCGAGAGTTTCCGCGCGCCTACGCCGCACGAAACATCGCAATCAGGGCCGATGAACATACATTATTATTACATCCCAAATCCCGATCTAAAGCCTGAAACCGTAAAAGAGTACGAGGTCGGATTTAGCTTTAAACAGGATGAAATTT
Organism: uncultured Campylobacter sp.; assembly: GCF_905373215.1. GTDB lineage: Bacteria > Campylobacterota > Campylobacteria > Campylobacterales > Campylobacteraceae > Campylobacter_B. The sequence goes on along the minus strand of NZ_CAJPRT010000031.1, from coordinate 9,063 downwards.
TTACGGACGATCACTTCGATATGAAATTTATCTACTTTAACGGCAAGATCGAAGATATGATCGGCATAAAGGCGCTTCCGCATCTGGGCGTGCCTCCGGGCGGCTTTTCGCAACAATACGGGCAGTATCAAAATATCGATCAAGCCAAAAGGCATGGTTTTGAGCTAAGCTCAAACTATCAAACGCAGGACTTTGATTTCGGCGCGAGCTTCGAGCGACTTAGAATTTACAATAAGCAGACGCACGAAAACATAAACAATCACGCCAAAAAGCTAAGCGCGCACGCCTTCTACTCGCCTCTGCACGATTTAAATCTCGGTTTTGAAGTGAGTCATTACTTCAAGCCTCATTCTAAACCCGCTTCCTATTTCGCTCGCAGAACGGAATATTTTTACGTCGATAAAGCCTTTACGATCGCAAATTTCAGAGGAAGCTACAAGATCAAAAACGGCGTTATTCCGGTCCTTGATGGCGCGGACGTGAGCTTTGGCGTAAATAATATTTTCGATCGACACTACATCAACGCAAACCGCACGCGTGAGACTTTGGCAGTCGGCGCGGGGCGAAATTTCTACGTCGATTTGGAAGTGAAATTTTAGGCTAAGCTTATACGGGCGAGGCGCGGGTTAAATTTTAAAGCTTACCCGAGCTTTCGCCCTTCTTTCTTTTTAAATTTAAGCCCCATCGCGACCTTTTGGCGATGGGGCTTAAATGTGGCATAAATTTCTAGCGCTATAAAATTCCATAATTTTTAAAATTTAACAAATTACAAAATTTTATGGGTCGCAAAGCCCGCAAGTTGCGAAATTTCTCGTCTCATCAATCGATAGCGTTGGAGCTTTTTAACACCACTAGATGTTTTTTGCCCGCGAAACTTAGCACTACGGCAGCATTATTTTCGTCGATTTCGCGCACAAGCTCTACTCGCACGTCGCTAGGTCTTGCGGTATCCGAGCCAAGCAGCTCATTTTCTAAAATGCTTTTAAATGCCGAAACTTTAGGCTCTTTTGCATCCGATCTTTCTTTTGCTCCCTCGCGAAATTCTATCGTGCCACTCTCGGCAGGGCTTACTTTAAGCGGCGAAATTTTATCCGCTGCCCTTATATTCTCAGTGCTCTCATAGTTTTCGTCCGCCTCCGTAGCTTCCGAACGCTCGGCACGCGCAACCTCATCGTAAAATTTATCGCGTATGCTCTCTTCTCTCACGTTCTCGCCTCTTAAAAAATCTGCACCATCTACGTTTTTTGAGTCGTTAGAATTTTTGGAATTTAAAGCAGAGGCTTCATCTTTCTTCGCAAACTCTTGCGCGCCAGAATAATTGGTAAAATTTGCGTTCTTAGATCCGCTCTGATTTTTAAAAGAGGAGTCGTTTAAAATTTCATCGATGCCCGCTACGTCCACGTCAGCGCTCTCCATGCTAGCGTCGTCTTCAAAAACCCGCCATGTCTCGTCGATACTTTTTTGCGGCTTGTGTGATAAAAATTTTCGCACGCCGACGAAAGCCGCGGCCGCAAGCAGTAACGCTACGATTATCGGCATCACGGAAACCCCGCTGCTACCGCTTTGCGCCGTTTCATTCGCCTCACTTTTGACGCTCATCTTACTTTGATCGAAAGCGGGATTTTTTACGCGCAAAATGAGCTTTAAATTGCCGTCTTGAGTAAGAGCATCAACCGACAGATCGGCTCCGGTGGGGAAGTTGATCTCGATATCCTTGCCTTTGGGCGCAATCGTAAAGCTTTTTAAGACCTTTTGATTGGTGCGCATTTCGTTAAATTTCTCATCGCCGCCAAGCCCTTTTAAAATAAGACTCATCGACTGCCCATCGACGCGGCGCACGATGTCTGGCTTGTATGCGGAGTCAAATGCCAAGGCGATGTCGACGCTGTCGTCGTGGTTGAAAAGATCGTATTGCATCAGATTGGCGCCGAGGCAAAAATTTGCGATTAAAATCAAAAATATCTTTTTCATGCTCTTTCCGTTAGTTAAAAAGTTCGGCGATCTTGCCTTGCAGCTCGCGCCCGCCATAGTTCGCGCATAAATTTACGATCGCGGTGCCTATGATAGCGCCGTCTGCGTATTCTTTCGTGGCGCGAACGTCGCCGGCAGTGCGGATACCAAAGCCGATCGCTACGGGCAAATCGCTCATTTTTTTAAGATCGGCGACCATATTTTTAAGGCGCGAAATCGGCGTTTGCTTGCTTCCGGTCACGCCGATAGCGCCCACGCCATAGATAAAGCCTCGCGCGCGGCTCAAAACCCTAGCGGCGCGGTGTTCGCTCGTAACGCTGATAAGCGGGATGAGCGCAATACCGAACTCCTCGCAAAGCGCAAAAATTTCTTCATTTTCCTCATACGGCAGATCGGGGATTATTAGCCCGCTGATGCCGTAGCGTGCCGCCTCGGATACAAACTCGCGCGCGCCGTAGGCAAAGATCACGTTGTAATAGACCAAAAACACAAGCGGTTTGTGCGTTTGTACCCCTTTTAAAATTTCAAATACCTTCTCCGCGTTTACGCCGTTTTGCACCGCGGAAAAGCTCGCCTTAAAAATTTCGGGGCCGTCTGCGAGCGGGTCGGAATACGGGATGCCGATCTCAAGCAGGTCGATCACGCTTTCGTCTAAATTTGACAAGAACTCTTTCGTGTGCGCTGGGCTCGGGTAGCCAGCCACGATGTAGCCGATATTTGCCTTTTTGCCGGCGAAGGCCGCCTTGATCTTATCCATAAATCGTTCCTTTTTTGTAATTCATCACGGTATCCATATCCTTATCGCCCCTGCCGCTTACGTTTACGACGATCGTTTTTTTGCCCTTTAGCTGCGGACAGAGCTTTTGCAAATACGCTAACGCATGTGCGCTTTCGATCGCGGGGATGATGCCCTCAAGCCTACAGAGCAGTTTAAGCGCCGTGATGCACTCATCGTCGGTTACCGCTTCGTATTTTGCGCGACTTATCTCGTGCAGATGCGCGTGCTCAGGACCTACGCCCGGGTAATCAAGCCCCGCCGAGATGCTGTGAACAGGCTCGATCATGCCGAATTTATCCTGCAGTACGATCGTTTTCATGCCGTGGATGATGCCCGCGCGCCCGTTAGTGATGGTCGCTGCGTGATAAGGGGTATGTGCGCCCAAGCCGCCCGCTTCGACGCCGATGAGTTGCACGCTAGGATCGTCCACGAACGCGCTAAAAATTCCTATCGCATTGCTTCCGCCGCCCACGCAAGCTAGGACGTAGTCGGCTTTGATCCCCTTGCTTGCGAGCTGTGATCTGGTCTCGGCGCCGATGACGCTTTGAAAATCCCTAACCATCTTCGGATACGGATGCGGTCCGACCGCCGAGCCGATGACGTAAAATACGCTCTCGATCTCGTTCACCCACGCCTGAATCGCCGCGGTGGTGGCCTCTTTGAGCGTTTTAAGACCGGTGCCGATTTTGATTAAATTTGCGCCCAAAAGCTGCATCCTAAAGGCGTTGAGCTGCTGGCGCGCGGCGTCGGTCTCGCCCATATACACGTCACATTCAAGCCCAAATAGCGCCGCTGCCGTCGCCGTCGCCACGCCGTGCTGACCCGCGCCGGTTTCGGCGATGATCTTTTTTTTACCCATTTTTTTAGCGAGTAGCGCCTGCGCTAGGGCGTTATTGATCTTATGAGCGCCCGTGTGGTTGAGATCCTCGCGCTTTAGATAAATTTCATGCCCGTAGTGCTCGCTAAGGCGCGCGGCGTGATATAACGGCGTCGGGCGCCCCGCGTATTCGCGCAGCAAGTAGTCCAGCTCATCTTTAAATTCCGTCGTCTGCGCTATGGTGTTGTACGCATCCTCCAACTCCTCGAGCGCAAACATCGCCGTTTCGGGCACGAATTGCCCGCCGAAACTCCCGAAATACGCCTTTTTATTCATCCTATCTCCTCGCATTAAATCGTGAGATTATATAAAATTTCGCGTTAAATTTCGCTTTTTTGACGGCGCCTTTTGCGGCGTCCTTCTAAATTTATCGGATATACAGTCACAAAAAACACGCGGCATAAAATAGTAAATTTTGAAATTTACACTTCAAATTGCGGCTAATGTTTTGCTTGATGAGCAGCCCCAACTTCATGAATTTGAATAATTTGTGAATTTATTTGCTTTCATTGCCAATATCGCTCTTTTTAGAATTACCGATAGGGCAAATTATATTGTCAGTATCTGTAATCCTTAATTTTTTCCACTCTTCAAGGCTATTAACCCTAATCAAATTATGTGGGATTTTTGGCGGTTCATCAATAATCTCAAGACACTCGCTCGTTTCTCTTTTAAAATACTGCATAATAAGGTGATTATCGTTATTTTCCAAAGCCTTTTTTATACATTTTGCTTTTAACTTAACATAACCGCTATTACTTAGAGAATTTTTTGAAAAAAGCCGCATTGGAGCGCACTCGCTAATTATTTCCGTATAAATCATACGAAAAACAAAAAATGAAATAATTAGCAAAAATGGTAATAGGATAATGTTTTTGTATTGCCTTAAAAATTTCATTTTATTTCCTTGTTGGGAATTTTTAAATTTTATAGTGCTTGATTTTGATCTAGAGTAGTTAGCGTTTATGCTTGAGAGTTTGGAATTTGAATAGCTTACTATGTTGTTACTTATGTCAAAGGGATTGTCCGGATCGGAGTTTGTTTTAGTTCCACTTATGCCTATACCTGCTGCTATGGAGCTAGATTTGCTATTGCTTATGCCATTAATATCTATAGAAGCCCAGGCACTTAGGCATAGCAGCAGATTAAAGATATATGGGATAAATTTCATTCTGCCTGGTCTAATCCGAGTTTAATCATAGTCGAAGTCTTCCAAATCATATCCGAAGGTATACAAAGTCTTTAAGGCTAACTCTCTGACTTCTACCCATGATTTATTATGATAGATCAAATATTCACATACGCCTTCTAGCAGGCTTTGATCTTTAAAGTATCTATTTATGAGCTCCATAAGTTCTCTTAGTGCATCTCTCTCGTATGGTAAGAAGCAAAATTCAAATTGCTCCAATAAGGCGCTCTTGCATTCGGTATATAAAAGTTCCGCCATTTCCAACGGATCTTCATACTTATTGATTGTGGGGTAAACGATATATTTGTCCTGATATTCCAAAGAAGCCATTCGGCTTAGGCGGCACATAAGAGTGCCTTTCTTAAATATCTCTTTTCCGTTAATTTGCATTTGGGTTTCCTTTTTATTTAAGTTCTGTCTCCGTGAGCTTAATACAGATCAAAGTCACCTAAATCATATCCGAAAATATGCAAGGTATTTAAGGCTAATTCTCTGACCTCTATCCATGATTTATTGTGATAAACCAAATATTCGTAGGTATCTCCCTCTAGCAAGCTTTGATCTTTAAAATATTTATAAATAAGCTCTGCAAGCTCTTTTAAGATCTCTCTTTCATAGGGTAAGAAGCAGAATTCAAATTTTTCGTCAAGGGCTCGCCAGCATTCATCACATAGTAGTTCCGCCATTTCTGATGGGTCTTCGTAAGATTTAGCTGTGGCATGCACTAGATATTTATCTTGATGTTCCAAAGAAGCCATTCGGCTTAAATAAAACATAAGACCGCCTTTCTCAAATATCTCTTTTCCGTTAATTTGCATTTGGGTTTCCTCTTATTGGGATATGGGTTTCATCAGTATCATATGGTAATATTTTACCGGAATCATCAAAATATTTTTTTCTACTAGCAGGGATTCTTAAAACCCATCCGTTATTAGTATTTGCGGTGCTTGGCAATTTCTGATTGTTTTCCGGCGCGTGTATTCTGACTCTTTCTACACCATCTTTATCAACGAATTTTATTCCTTTACCGTCATTTTGTAGCATTACTTTCCAGTCTTTTGGCGCTCTTGAAAATATCTCTTCAAATGATGCGCCTGTTAGACCAGTGAAATCTCCTACTTTAGCGGATGTTCCTTGTAAAGCTAATAGATTTTTAAGATCTTTGACGCCAAATGCAATCCCTTTTGATGTAACTATATAATCCGCTTTTGTCTTATTCACTAAAGTAGCTAGATCAGAATTTGCACTTTTACTATCTACAAATACTCTCTTTACATGTTCTGTATATGGTGCAGGCTTGGTAAATGTTGGACCTTGCTGCAAATCAACCCTACCGCTAATAGCAGCCGGAGTTTTTACCGATCCCGTGCCCGTGGTCTCACCGACAGTCGTTGAAAGTTTTGTAGCCCCTGCGCCTTCGGCGGTACCGACATCTCCTGCCTTATGGATATTTTTACCTTTTTTTAGAATACTTCCGATTGTTCCGCCGGCTATGATCGGCGCAATACTTCCTGCTATTTCTCCACGTTTTTGATCTCTACCTTGTTTATCACCTAAAAAATCATCTAGATTTGCTTCTTCATATGTTTTATGTGAATTCTCTCCGAAATTAGATCCTGATTTAAAAGGATTTAAAATTCCTATCGCGGTAGCTTTTAAAAATTCTGAAGTATTATTAGTGGCTTCATTAGCTAAATCTTTAAACGGCTTTGTAAAACCATCAGCGAAATTTTTAATACTATCGGCTAAACCCGAGAACGAGAAAGTATCTGCTGGATTATCTATTTTGAGGTATTTTTCATAGAATTTCTTATTTCTAGAATATCCTTTCAAATTTGAATACCTATCGTTATATTGCTCTTTGAACGCCCAACCTATACCACTAAATTCATTATCATAAGTAGGGGCGATTCTTGAATAATCTATTTTAGATTTTAAAAAATCTTGAGCCTCTAGATATTCAAAAGCTTCCTCCGTGTCCAAGTTAGTTTCATACATATCGTTTGCATCTTTGTCTACTAAACCATAGAATGCTTTAGATACTATAGCGGTTCCCTTTTCTAGAGGTATATTCTTTTTTTCCGAGTAAATTTTAGATAGTTCATATATTTTATGTACCTCTTCATCAAGCAACTGCCTATTCGCCCCCTTCTGTTTATCCAGCCTAGAGAATTCTTTATTGTTGCTTGCGTAGTAGTTTTGATTGATACTACTAGGATTATTTATCTTAGCAGAGCCATAGCCACTGCCGTATGAGCTAAGAGCATGTCCGTAGTATCTAGCTACTGCGTTTCCGAAATTTCGTGAATAAGTAGAATGGTCGTCTTCGTTTTGGAGGAAGTCTATACCTCTTTGATGATCCATAGCTCTTTGGCTTTCTGTAGCAGAGGTAGCAACTAGATCCTTTGTGCTTTTGTTGTTTTTTATATTGATATAGCTGCGCCCGGTCTGCAAGGAGTAAAAGCCCATTATCTGCTTACCGTCTCTACCGGTCTCATCGGTGTAGATGGTCTTTGTTTGATTAGGAATGTAGCCTAAATTTAGCATTACCTGCCTTGTGATGTTTTGCGTTATGGCTTGTTTCTCTTGATCAGAAAGCTCATCGCTTTGTAGCATCCCTCTTAGCTCTGGATTATTTGCTAACTCCTGCCTTACTCCGTTTACTACCATAAAGCCTTTACCGTTTTCGCTAAAAAAGTCTTTAATACTAACTCTATCGGTAGTTGCTATTTGGTATATGGCATCGTATATGGTAGAGGCGTCTTCATAATCTCTTTTTATCTCATTCCTTCCCCCTTCGCTAAACAACCTCATATCCACGCTTGCATCAACGTTAGAGCTTAGCTTTGTAGAGTAGAGCTCTTTGCTTAGCTTGGAGCTATCTCTGTTTAATCTAGTAAGATCGTCTGAGTTATATAGAGCCTTATTATTAGGATCAGATTGTAAAGAAGCAAGCTCATCTTTACTTAAAGAGCTTATATCTTTATCTCCTACTATAAGCTCTCCTTTTCCTATAGTAGCTAAGCTCTTACTCATAGAGTAGGATAGGTTTCTATTATTAGCGTAGTTAATCGATGAAATTTTAGACTTAGGGTCGGTATTGCTCTCTTTAGATTGAGCGTTCTCGCCCTCCTTGTTTCCCCCTCCTTGTTGCGGATCTTTAAAAGCATAATTTGCCCCTATGCTTAAAGAATTTGATTTGTCGTATCTGGTGTTACTTAAATTTGAGAATGTTAGGGTATTCGTTTTTAATCTAAGCTTGCCGTTATCTATGAAATTTCCATTCTCATCATAGTAGCCTGCAGCTATTAGTGAGCCTTTTAGATCGGTATTAGATCCTACTTCTATGTAAAGCTGCTTAGCGGTTATACTAGATAGCACGGTCTGTTTTACCATAGTGCTTGATTTGGATCTGGAGTAGTTAGCGTTTATGCTTGAAAGCTTGGAATTTGAATACCTTACTATGTTGTTGCTTATGTCAGAGGGATTGTCCGGATCGGAGGTTGTTTTACTGCCGCTTATGCCTATACCTGCTCCTATGGAGCTAGATTTGCTATCGTAATTATAGCTATCTCGTAGGCTTGCTAGGCTTAGATCATGTCCTACCTTTAAAGCTAAAGCGTTATCCGCTCTAAGGTTAGCTCCTTTTATTAAAGCATCGTTACTAGCTAAGGCATATATATTATGTCCTGCATAAACTTTAGCGTTATTGTGGCTAAGGCTTTCCTCTTTCATATTGCTTCTAGAGTAATCAAGCCCTGCGCTTCCTCCTCCGCCTCCATACATAGTAGCAGATACTCTTCCGCTTATAGTTTTAGAGCTTTGTTTAGCTTCATAGCTATCCTGTGAAGCATCCATAAACAGATTATGAGTGTTTAGATATATATCATTGCTAGCATATAAATTTGAGCCTTTGATATTTATAGCGGTATCTTTATTGCTATCAGTTAAAATTTTAATATTATTACCGCTAAGATTAGAGGCTACGGAGCTACTTGATTTAGAACTATCTTTGGAAGTGGTTCCGCTAAGCTCTGCGGAGGCGCCTACGCTAAAGCCCCAGGTATATGAGCTTGCAGATGCGGCGCTTTTTTGGGAGATGAGGGCGGCGGTTAGGTTTACAAGCAATATGCAAAGGAGGCAAATTATTGTTATAGGCTTAAATTTCAAGTACTCCTCCTTTTCATATTCCCTACACCTCTATAACCACATCCTTATACTTTTCATAAAGCCTCGGCTTTAAAATTT
>NZ_CAJPRT010000030.1 GCF_905373215.1 uncultured Campylobacter sp. | reverse complement strand
AGCTTTAGCGGCGACAAGCTTTTCGGCTCCGTGCAGTGCGGCATCATCCTAGGGGATCGGCAGCTCATCGCGCGCCTGCGCAAAAACCAGCTACTGCGAATGCTGCGCGTGGATAAGATCACGCTAAGCCTGCTTGCCGAGACGATCAAGGCGTATATAAATAAAGAATTTCACCTCATCACGACGATAGATCAGATCCATCTGAGCCTGGACGAGCTGCGTGAGCGAGCGGAGCTAGTGCAATCGCGCATCGGCGTAAAATCGCAGATCGTGCCTACTACCACCTTCGTAGGCGGCGGCACGATGCCGAGCGCTTCCTACCCTAGCGTCGCGCTTGCGATCTTAGATGGTGCAGACCCGCAGAGCACGCAGGCAAAATTTCGCGCTGCGGGAATAATCGGGCGGATCGAGGATGATAAATTTTTGCTCGATTTCAGATCGATTTTAAAAAGCGACTTACAAGATTTAATAAAAAAGATCGGAGAAATTTATGAATAGCGTAATCATCGGCACCGCAGGCCATATCGATCATGGAAAGACCGCATTAATCAAGGCGCTAAACGGCTTTGAAGGAGACCGGATGCCGAGCGAAAAAGAACGTGGCATCACGATCGATCTTAGCTTCTCGCATCTGCGCTCGGGAGATACCAACGTCGCTTTCATCGACGTTCCTGGGCATGAAAATCTAGTAAAGACGATGATTAGCGGCGCATATGCCTTCGACGCTGCGATGCTAGTAGTAGCCGCTGACGACGGGCTAATGCCGCAAAGCCGCGAGCATATTCAAATTTTATCGCTGCTCGGGGTAAAAAGCGTGATCCTGTGTATCAGCAAGTGCGACCTAGCTGACGACGCGCGCAAGGCGGAGGTTGCGGCGCAGTGCAAGGAATACATCGGTAAATTTAAGGATTTGCAAATTTTAAACACCTTTTTTATCAGCATAAAAGATCCCGCAAGCATCGCCGAGCTGAAAAACTATCTTTTCAATATCAAGCCCGCGCAGCGCCAAGGAGGCGGCGTGGTGCACTACTACATCGACCGCGTCTTTTCGCTCAAGGGGCTCGGCACCATCGTAACGGGCAGCCTCATTAACGGCGCGATTTCAAAGGGCGAGAAGCTTTATAACTGCGATCTGGGTAAAATTTTTAACATCAAAAGCGTGCAGATCCACGACGAGGACACGCCGCTGGCGCAGGCTCCAAACCGCGTCGCGCTAAGCTTGGACGCCAAAACGAGCGAGCTTGAAAAGGGGCAAATCCTAAGCAAAAAGGGCTTTTTCCGCGGCTTTAACGAAGCCGACTGCACCTTTAGCGGCGAAATTTCGCATAATCAAGACGTGCTGTTTTGCGTCGGAAGCAAGCAAAGCGCGGCAAAAGCGCTCATTTTAAAAGAACTTCCAAGCGGCGAGAAGCTCGTAAGCTTTAAATTTGACAAAACGATGTTTTTGAAATTTGACGAGCCATTCGTCTGCTTGTCAAACTCGCGCGTAATCGGTGGCGGACGCGTGCTAAACGCCGTAGTCGAGCCGCTAAAAAAGCAGAGCAAAGCCGTGCTTCTAACTGCGCTTTTAAAGCGAAATTTCACCGAAGCGTTTAAAATTTTAAGCCTCTTTCACAAGCATGGATTCGGGCTATTTTCGGCGTATCAGCGCTTCGGAATGGAATACGACGAAGCGGTAAAGATCGCGCGCGGCATAGAAGGGACGTATTTTGACGAAGCAAATTTATGCGTTTACGATCTAAGCGCGATCGAGGACGTAAAAAGCCTCATAAAATTTATCGTCTCAAAAAACGACTACGCGATCTTCTCGCCAGCCTCGATCGCTCTAAAGCTCTCGTGGGCCAGCGAAGATCTTGCCGCGCGCGCGCTTAGCGAGCTTGAGCGGAGCGGCATCGTCTCCAAAAAGGGCGGAGTTTACGTAAAATCTGGAGTGGATTTTGACGCGCTTAAGCAGGGCCTGGAAAGTAAAATTTTTGATCTCATCAAAAAAGGCGGCATCGCGCCGCTTGCGCCGTATAACATTTACGACGAGCTAGAGATCGACCGCGAAAGCGGCGATGACGCGCTAAAGAAGCTAACATACGCCAAAAAGGTCGTCCGTCTCGCACATAATCTCTTCGTCGAGGCCGAAAATTTAGCCCTAGCGATCAAACGCCTCTACGCAATCATCGAAAAAGAGGGCTTCGTAAACGTCACAAACGCTAAAGAGGAGCTTGGGCTTAGCAGAAAATTCGTCATCTGCTACCTCGAATACTTAGATAAGATGGGAAATATCGTGACGATCGACAATAAACGCTATTTGAAAAAGTAAAAATTTAAAATTTTGCACTACAATGCGCGGAATTTTTTGCAAAGGAAAAAAATGAAAAAAGCTATTTTAACTTCAGTTGCGCTCGCAGCAAGCCTAAACGCGGCTTTAAGCGACAGCGAAATTCTATCCATCTATGGCGGCGCGCCTCAAGGCATCGAAATAAAGGTCGCCGAGCGCATCCCGCTTAGCGAGCTAAAGGGCGTTGAAGCGGTCGTTTTAAAAATCTCTCAAGGCAATATGTCGCAAGAGGAGATCATTTTCACCCAAGGCGATCTGATCTTTACCGATATCATCGATCCTAAAAAACGCGTAGTCTATAAGGAGCAGATCAAACAAGACCGCATCGCAGGGCAGCTAAGTAAGGTCTTCAAAGCAGAGAGTAAAGACAATATTATCAAGCTAGGAAACGATCCAAAAAAACCTACGATTTTGATGCTGACGGATGCTTTGTGCCCATTCTGCCGCAAAGAGATGGCAAGGATCGAAGAAACGCTAAAAAATAACAATGTTGATATCGTCATGACCTCCGTTCACGGCGACGACGGCCACGCAAAATCCGCACTCATCTACAAAGAAATCAAAAATGCTAAAACCGACGAGCAAAAGATAGCGGTTTTTAGAAAATACTACGCTGAAGATAACAAAGCAGGCGCCAAAGACGTAAGCGCTGCCGAGCTAAATGCTGCAAAAGCCCTAGCTGCCAAATACTTCGGTGCGGGGGTAAACTCGGTGCCTTACATCATCGAACTAGACAAGCTAAAATAATCTCTCTTAAATTTTGCGGAGCGATCCGCAAAATTTCGCTTCTTTCACCCAATTTCGGTAGCTTTCAATCAATCTAAATTTTGCCTCGGATTATGAATACTGCCCCTTTGGAGTTCTTGCAATTCCGCTGCTTTTAAAAATTCCGCAGTTGCACCTAGTATAGAATTTTAAAATCTCTTACGGATGAAACGCGATCCACAAAGTCTTAAACGGGCAAAATCTTATAATTTTAAAACCCCCCTCAGCGTCCGCGCGAAATTCTGTGGCAGCGATTCCATCTCGTCGCTTCGCATCCATAACGGCACAAAAAATGGCCTTACATGGAATTTCAAAGTAGAAATTATGCTAGTAAAAATTTTACGGTCAAAATTTTAAAATTTCGCGGCAAAGCCCAGATAAAATTTAGCCGCAAATTTTTGATTTGCGGCAAAGAGGAATTTGTAATCGTGCTTCAAGCTACCTATCTTGGGCTGCGTCCTATTAAAATCAAAACTCCACGTCAAAAGCCGCTCTTGCCAGGCTATTTTTGCTCTCGCTTAACTCGTACGACGCGCTGAGTCCGACGCTTTGAAGGATTTTATATTTCAGTCCGATCGCGCCGTTAAACACGCCGCTAGAATAATCAAGTTCCTCGACGTCGTATCTGTCCGAATACTTTCTGCTTGCATGGTACGAATCTCCGCTAAATCGATGCTCGTACTCAGCATTTGCGAATATCTGCAGATCGCCGAAAGCCTTGATCGCGTAAATTCCCGCGGTGCCGTTCGGCGCGGTTTTTGAAGCGGAGCTAAATTTAAGCCTAGAGATCGCATCCTCGTTCACCCTAATCGCTCCAAGCCCCAAATATGGCTTAATATAGCCGTTTTCAAATAAAAATTTATATCCTGCTCTCGTGCTAAAATCCCAAATTTGCGACTTGTATTTCGCGCCATGGATAGCGCCGAATCCGTTATTGGTTTCAAATTTATGATCGTTTGTCGAATATGTTAAATTTACCGCCAAATCCACGTTCTCGTTAAAATCGTATCTACCCGCCAGACCGAGCTCGTAGGATTTGATGTTTTCTTTCACGCCGTCGAATTTACCCTCATACCAAGCGTCCGATTTTTGATACCCAAAGATCACGCCCAGCGTAAGATCATCTACTCTCTTGGAGGCTCCGAGTAAAATTCCGTCGCTCTTGTGATCGTATTTGACGCCACCCGAGCGGTCTTTGTAATCCCCGCCGTAGTTTCCAATCGCGCTTACGTTTACGTTAAACTCCTGCTCGTCGGTGTCGGTTAAATTTTTATAAGCAGAATTTCTTGCAAGCTTTGTAAGATCCAGATCGACCTTCGAGCGCGGCATCTCGATGCCTATGCGGTTGCCGCCTCTTGCGACCTGCGAAAACAGGCTGCCGTTTTTAGGCGTGAAGTTATTGATCGCCAGCATCAGCGCTTCAAAATAGGTAGGCAGATCGTCGTATCCGCTAGGATAGGCATTCGTATCGGAGGTGATAAATAGATTTGCCGCGTTGCGCTCGCGAGATAATCTTATGATCTCGTCGTATTGATCTGGTCTTGCGTTGTATATCACGTGCAAAATTTTAGAAGAATTTGCGGGGTCTTTTTCAAATTCCGAAGTTCTAGGGCGGTAGTTATTTATATAATCGTCCGCGCTCACCTCTTGCAGCATCCAAACGTCCGCATAGGGAGCTATGGCGTCGCGCACGCCCCAGCCGTTGTTTGCCAAAACAAGCATTCCCGGATATTTAGTCTTGATATAATTGTAGATATTAGCCATATAGGCGATAGTTGCGGGATTGTTTTCGGTATTAACTTCGTCGATAAAGTATCCTGCGATATTTTCTCTGCCGTAGAAATTTACGAAATTATCGATATCGGCATAGACTAAATTCAAATTTCTAGTAGAATTTTTAGTATAGGTATAGCCTAAATTTGATATGCCCGCCGCGATATTTCGCTTCATCTGAACCGCGTCTTCTTCTCTTCTGACCAAATATTGCGTAGCTTGATTGCCCGGTATCGCCGCCTCGTAAGAGCCGAAAGCCACATAAGGAACCAGCGCGCCGCCTATATTGGTAATGCCGTTCCAAAACTCGGCATTTACGCCGCTATTGCCCGTCCAGCGAAACGCAGGCATCATAACGCGCTGATTATTAAGCCTGCCCGAATATGAGCCCTTTTTGGCAAAGCCTCTTGCATACTCAAGCTTGATACGAAATGAGTTTTCATACTCGTCGCTCGCAGAGCTATCGCTAGCTGCGTCGCGCCTGCTTAATTTCGCGCCCAGGCTGTCCGCAGCGCTCATTACGTCGGAACGGGAAGTGTTGTTGGAATGTGATTTTTGCGCGTTTGCATAGCCCCAGGAATTCTGCTCGCTCGCATAGCCGAACCCTGCTGCACCGATAAGCGCAAGAGATACGATTTTTTTCAAAGACTTTAGCATTCTGCACCGCCTCAAATAAAAATACCCAAATTCTTAAATTTCGACAAATTTTTGGACGCGCTTTTAAAATTAAAAGCTTTGTCGAAATTTAAAAATTTAGCCGTCTTAAGACGGCCAAATTTTAAAACTTATTTTAATGCTGCTTTTGCCTTCTTTGCGACGGTTGCGAAAGCTTCAGGGTCGTTCATAGCCATATTTGCTAAAATTTTTCTATCAAGCTCGATGCCCGCTTTTCTAAGTCCGTTTATAAATTTAGAATAGCTGATGTCGTTTAGTCTGCAAGCTGCATTGATGCGCACTATCCAAAGTCTGCGGAAATCGCGTTTTTTCGCGCGTCTGTCACGGAAGGCGTAAACGAGGCTTCTCTCCAGCTGCTCTTTGGCCTTTCTGAAATGTTTGCGTCTTGCGCTATAAAATCCGCGCGCAAGCTTTAGCACCTTGTTGTGACGGCGGCGTCTAACGATACCCGTTTTTACTCTTGCCATATTAATCCTTTCTTAATCGGCGTCCCTTGGGGATCTTGCCCTAAAATCCATAAATTTAGGGGAGTTTGAATGACTTTCGTCAAAAACTAACTTTGCACTATTTGCAAAGCATTTTTTTAACCGCAGATACGTTCGTAGAATCGACGTATTGGGCCTCGCGCAAATTCCTCTTGCGTTTTTGAGACATCTTCGTCAAAATGTGGCTGCGAAACGCCGAGCCTCTTTTGATCTTGTTTTTGCCCGCTTTAAAACGCTTGACGGCACCGCGCACGCTTTTCATCTTTGGCATGGTCGTCCTTTTTTTAAAGTGAACAAGAAGTATATAATAAAGTTTCTTTGAAAAATTTGAATTTGATAAATTTAAAGTTAAATTATGCCACTCGCTTAAGATTCGGTTTGGCTGGATCCAAAAAATTTTATACAAATTTAAAGGGCTAAATTTAGAGATAAACTTAGCCTGTATAAATTTTAAAATTTCGCTGTTTAGTTTAAATTTACGCGCTATACTGTGGGGAAAAACAGCGCGTAAATTTTAAAATTTTGCCGCACGCAGCGCAAAATACCACTAAATTTACGCTACGCCTTTTTCGGCGTGATCAGCATATTTACGTAGCGACCCTCCAGCGCAGGCGCTTTATCGCGATCTGCAACTTCTGCGAAAAATTCATCCCAAATTTTATTGAGCAAATTTACGCCGATTTCCGGGCTTGACATCTCGCGCCCTTTTAAAAATACGCGAAGCTTGACGTGTTTGCCGCTACTAAGGAATTCTTTCGCGTGTTTTACTTTGTAATTAATGTCGTTTTGAGCGATTTTGGCGGACAGCTTGATCTCTTTGACCTCGATGATTTTTTGCTTTTTTTTCGCCTCTTTGAGCTTTTTTTCCTGCTGATAGCGAAATTTGCTGTAGTTCATGACCTTGCAAACGGGCGGCTTTGCATCGGGCGCTATCAAAACCAGATCCACGCCCTCTCGCTCGGCGATTTGCAGCGCCTGCGCCTTTGAAATTATGCCGTAAACCTCGCCGTTGTCGCCTATGCACCTGACTTCGCTAGCCGGAATGTCCTCGTTTAGAAAAACCTCTTTGCCTCTGCTCAAAAATTCACCTCGTTTAATTTAGCTTTTACGAAATTTAAAAACTCATCCAGCCTTAAATTTCGCTGTTCGCGCGCCCTGCGATCGCGCAAGGCCACGCTGCGAGCCGAAACTTCATTATCGCCTAGGACGATGATGAGCGGCACCTTCTGCTTTTCAGCCGTTCTGATTCGTTTATTTAGCGTCTCGTTTTTATCTAAAATTTCTCCGTCAATATCTTCTTCGCGCAGCAAATTTAAAATTTCCTTCGCATAGCTTGCGTGCGCCTCGCCGATCGGCACGATCGATACCTGCGTAGGACAGATCCAAAACGGAAGTTCGCCCGCGGTGTGCTCGAGCAAAATCCCCACGAAGCGCTCGAAGCTTCCCAAAATCGCGCGATGCAGCATCACGGGCTGCTTTTTTTCATTATTTTCGTCGATGTAGCCAAGCTCGAAGCGCGCAGGCAGGTTAAAATCGACCTGTACCGTGCCGCACTGCCATTTTCGACCGAGCGCGTCGGTGATTTTGATGTCGATCTTAGGTCCGTAAAAAGCGCCGCCGCCCTCGTCTAAGCCGTACTTTAAGCCCTTTTCGTCAAGCGCGTCTTTTAAAGCCTTCGTCGCGATCTCCCAAACCTCGTCGTCGCCAACCGCCTTTTGCGGTTTAGTCGAAATTTCAAGCTCGTATTCAAAGCCGAAAGCCTTCATCAAGAGTTCAACGAAATCTAAAATTTCATAGACGTTTTCTTTGATCTGGCTCGGCATCACAAATAGATGTGCGTCGTCCTGCGTAAACTCGCGCACGCGGAAAAGTCCGTGCAATACGCCGCTTTTTTCGTGGCGGTGCACGACGCCGTACTCGCAAAATTTAAGCGGTAGATCGCGATATGAGCGGATCTCGCTTTGATAAACCTTAATGTGGCCGACGCAATTCATCGGCTTGATACCGTATTCTTGCTCCTCGATCGTCGTAAAATACATATTTTCTTTGTAGTTGCTGTAGTGCCCGCTGATCTTCCATGCGTCTGATTTTAAAATTTCAGGGCCACGCACCGGCTCGTAGCCGCGCTTGCGAAGCTGCCTATAAAGGCGCTCTTCGAGCTTTATGCGCATCCTCGTGCCGGCAGGAAGCCAGATCGGAAGTCCCGCGCCGATCTGCTCGTCGAAGGTGAAAAATTTCATCTCGGCTCCGAGCTTTCGGTGATCGCGCTTCTTGGCTTCTTCTAGCATCGTAAGGTGTTTTTTAAGGCTATCTTTATCGGCAAATACGACGCCGTAGATGCGAGTTAGCATCTCGCGCTTCTCGTCGCCGCCGAGATACGCTCCCGCGATGCGTGTAAGGGCGAAATTTTTCAAAAATTTCGTATTTTGCACGTGCGGGCCGCGGCAGATATCCTCAAACTCGCCCTGCGCGTATAGGCTTACGGGGCCTTCGGGGATGCGCTTTAAAACCTCCTGCTTAAGATCGTCGTTTGCATATTTTTTCGCGACCGCCTCTTTAGTGGAGGCTATCTTTTTAATCTCTAAATTTGCCTCGGCAAGCGCGCGCATCTTTTTTTCGATCGCCTTTAAATCCTCTTCGCCGAGCTTCTCGCCGTTATCTTTGCCAACGCGGATATCGTAGTAAAACCCATCTTCGATCGCAGGCCCTACGAAAAATTTTGCGCCCGCATAGAGCTCGCGCACCGCCTGCGCCAAAAGGTGCGCACAGGAGTGGCGCAAAATTTTAAGCGCGTCCTCGGAGTTATCGAAATATATCGGCTGCGCCTCGCTTGCGTGCTCGCCGATACTTTGAGTATCGTAAATTTCATCGTTAAGTTTATACGCGATAATATCGCTCATTGGCTTGTTTCCTTTTTTACCGAATTGTCTTTCTTACACTGAAAGAACAAAAGCTAATTTTAGCCAATCAATCCTTAACGATAAATTTAAAAAATATTAAAATTAAAATTTTTGATTCTTTTCTCGCAATAAAAAATACACGGCGTTTGCGCAAAGAGCACAAATCACCATCACACTTGCGAGCAAAAACGGCTTATTCGCTCCCACTGCACCTACGATAAACGAAATAGCCCCGGCGATAGCAAACTGCGCAGTCCCCAGTACCGCCGAAGCTGCGCCAGAGTTGCCGTCCTTATACAGCGCCATCGCAAGCGTCGTGGCGTTAGGCGCAACAAAGCCAAGAGACGAAAGTAATACGAAAAGCGAAGCCTCAAAGCAGATGAAAGGAAGGTCAAGCATAGAGCATGCGAACAAAATAAGGCTCGTCACAAGCATCGCTATTAGGCCGAAATTTAATAAAGCTGTGGGTTCGCGATTTTGCACGAGCTTGGCATTTAGTGCCGAAACGAGGGTCATCCCAAGAGCGTTGATGCCAAATATTACGCCAAAGGCATGCTCACCCAACCCGTAATAGCCCAAAAATATAAAGCTAGAGCCCGTGATATAAGCAAAAAGTGTGCTCATCGCAACCGCAAATCCTAGCGTATAGCGCATAAATTCTTTATTTCGCAAGATTATGCCGTATTCGCCAAGCACGCCTTTTACGCTAAGAATAGCAGTCCCATCTATCTGCGCGCTCTCGTCAAGTCCGAAAAATATAAATGCAAAAAGCAAAATTCCAAGCGCGAACAAAATCGCAAAAATCGCTTGCCACGAGAAAAAATCTAGAACAAATCCGCCTAGAGTTGGTGCTAGCATCGGCGCTAGCGAGCCCACGACCATCATCAGCGCAAACATCGCCGCAGCCTCGTGCAGCTCGAATTTATCATTAATTACGGCTCGCGCAAGTACCACTCCAGCGCACCCACCCAAAGCTTGCAAAAATCTAAAAAATATAAACGCGTAAACGCTATCAAAGCTCACACAAGCAAGCGACGCACATATGAAAAGCAAAATGCCCGCGTATAACGGCTTTTTACGGCCGAATTTATCACTTAGCGGCCCATAAACGAGCTGTCCTAGCGCAAAAGCGATGAAAAAGCTCGCAACCGATAGCTGAGTGTAAAACTCGCTAGTAGCAAAGCTTGCCTTTACCTTTTCCAGCGCGGGCAGATACATATCGGTAGACAAGGGCGCCAGAGCCGACATATAGGCGAGTATAATCACCAGCTTAAATTTGGCAAATTTACTTTGTTTGACCATCGTTTTCCTCAATTATTTTTAGACAGAGCTCAAACGTGCGCACGAGCGCGTTTAGATCCTTAAATTTTTGCGGCAAAAGCCTAGCGATAAAATATATCGGACGCAGCGCAAGTACCGTAGCCCACGCACTTTGCACTACGTCCTGCCCGCCGCTTGAGGCGTAGGTGCGAATGCCTGCGCGCACCAAACCTTCGTTTAGCCCTTCGCGACAAAGATCATAGACAAACAGCAAAAAATCTCGCATTTTGGCTTTTTGCAGATCATCGCGCTCGCCGCGATTTTCAAAATCTATAAATTTCATCTCGCCGTTTTTTACTAAGACGTCGCGCAGTGCGGGCCTGCCGTGTATGAAGCCGCGCGAATGCAGCTGTGCTAACGCTGCAGTGTAGCCCTCAATGAGCGCCACGCAAGATACCTTATCCGAGCTTTTTAGCACCTCATCCACCGGCGTGCCGCCGTCTTTGAGTACGAAAAAGCTCTCCTCTCGCAGCACCAGCTGCGGCACAGGCGCGCCGGCTGCGTACAGGCTCTCGCATTTTAGCGCTTCGTAATCGAAAGCGGCTTTCGGATTTGCTTTAAATATTTTCGTAAGTAATCCGCCGCGGATGTGCAGCTCCGGCTGCTTGAGCCAGTATTTCTCGCCCTCGAAACTAAAGCTCGTGACGCGCTCGCCAGGATGATTTTTTAGAATTTCATTTACGTATTCTTTAAAATTTTGCATTCGATAAATTTAGCGAATTTTTTTTAGAAAGAGCTAAATTCGCGAGTTTTATTTTATTAAGTTTCATCTGTCCGCATAAAATTTATTACATAAATTCGGCAGGGCTAAATTTTAAAATTATCAGGTAGAATTTTTATTGAAGTCTTGGAATTTTGTAGCGCAGGAAGCAGCAAAAGCGCATAATTTCAGAATTTTACAAAAACTAAGGTTTGCGTCAAAAAATTTTAAAACTAGAAGTGGCGACCCCTACGAGATTCGAACTCGTTTTACCGCCGTGAAAGGGCGATGTCCTAACCGTTAGACGAAGGGGCCACTTAATCTGGTATTAAGATTAAAGGCGGTATTCTACTCAAGACGCACTTAAACCCAACTTAAATTAAGGATTATTTATGAAATGCTCTTTTCTGGCGCCGCTTGCACTTTCGCTTCTGCTCGCAGGCTGCGCTACCACCGCGCTCAAGCCCGCTTCTACGCAAGCTGTAAATTTCACCGTCATTTCGCCGCTTACTCGCACCAGCGACGCGGGCTTTATGCGTAAATTTAAAAACCAAACCGAGGTTCAAATTTACGCAAGCGGCATCAGCGTGCTGAGCCTGGTTTTAAAAGGCGATAAAATTTGCATGAACGGCGCGTGCGACGACGAACTCGTTTTCAATAAAAAATTCTTCGGCACCGAGCACTACCGCGGGCTTCTGGGCGAAATCCTAGACGGTAAGCCGATCTTTGGCGGCAGCGACGCAGGCGAGCGCCGTTGCCTCGCGCAAAGCCTGCAAGATGGCTCTATCGATTATAAGGTTTGCCGCGACAAGGACGGCGGCGGAAGATCCATAAGCTTCGCCGACGCAAAACGCGGCGTAAAGATCAAAATCCGCGAGCTGCAGTAAAATCTCGTGCGATCAATGTTTGTGGCGCGTGAGATGCAATTCCGCGGGCGGCCCGAATAAATTGCGAACGAACAAAATTTCGCGCAGCGGGTGTATATAAACGCGCGGGAATACTGCTCTCTAGCAGCCGCCCAAAACAACGGCGCGAGCGGTCAAAATTCCATTACTCGGCGGGATAGTCGCTCAAGCTTTGCAAACGGCGCGATTTTATTGACGCTCTGCGCCGGCTCTTCGCGGCGAAATTTACTAAGCAGCGCGTATGTCCGAAAGAAAAGCGCGCATTTAAATTTAAAAATTCGCGCGCAGCTCGGGTTTATGAAATTTCGCCGCACGCGGCGTAAAATAAAATTGAGGAGGTAAAATGAAACGGATCGGAGCGCACGTGAGTGCTAACGGCGGGGTTTCCAACGCGCCGTTAAATGCCGCAAAGATCGGGGCGGACGCGTTTGCGATGTTCGTCAAAAATCAGCGCAGATGGGACGTGCCGCCGCTTAGCGCGGAGGAGATCGTCGCGTTTAAGGACGCGTTGAAGCAAAGCGGCATCAGCGCGGAGCATGTCTTGGTGCACGACAGCTACCTCATAAATTTGGGCCATCCACGCGAGGCGGAGCGCGAGAAATCCCTAAACGCCTTTGTGGACGAGATCCGCCGCTGCGAGGCGCTCGGGCTTAGGCTTTTGAACTTTCATCCAGGCTCACATCTAAATGAAATTTCAGCTCAAGTGTGCCTGGATAATATCGCAGGGTCGCTAAATTTCGCCATCGCAAACACTAGTGGCGTCAAGCTCGTGCTCGAAAATACCGCCGGCCAGGGCTCCAATCTCGGCTATGATTTCGCTCAGCTTGCTTACGTGATCGATAAAATTTCAAACAAAGATCGCATCGGCGTCTGCATCGATACCTGTCACGCGTTCGCCGCAGGATACGATCTGCGCAGCCGGCAGGCCTATGAGCGCACGATGAGCAAGTTTGATCGCGCGATCGGCTATAAATTTTTAAGCGGCATGCACCTAAACGACACGAAAAACGAGCTTGGTGTGCGCAAAGATCGGCACGAGAGCCTCGGACGCGGATTTTTGGGGCTCACGGCGTTTGAAAATATCATGAACGACCCCAACATCGACGAGATCCCGCTGATTTTAGAAACGATCGACGATAGCCTCTGGGCGGAGGAGATCGCGCTTTTGCGCAGTATGCAAGGACGCCCCAAAGCCTAATCGGGCGCCTTTTGCGCCACGTAGAATTTATTTCATTTCGCTTCAAAGTGGCGTAGAGCGACAAGAGCCTTATGTCGTGCAAATTTAACATCGTGGGATTTATCACTTAAATTTTAACAAGCAAAATAATGAGGATCGCGCGTTAAGAATGCCGCGGCAAAAAAGTCGCGAAATTCTACGACGAAAACACAGCACCATAGCAAAAGAGCAAAATTTTTATAGAAAAACACAGCGCCCGGCAGAAATGAAAAATTTTACGCTGCATAATTAAAATTTTTAAGCAAGATTTTTAAAGCGATGCGGCGGCGAATTTTAAAATTCTATCGCTACGGTATTTCAAGGCTCAGCGCCAGATTCGAAGCTATAGAAATTCTAAATTCCACATCAAAAAAACGGCGCGAAGCTTTATACGCGCGACTGCGTAAATTCCAATCTTGCAATTCCACTTTCGCCCAATCCATGCGAAGACGCAAGCGCATAAGATTTCATAAATTCTAACTTAAAATTCTGCTGCGTGCCAATCTATGCTTTTGGCACGCATTTGCTTATGACAAATCTGCCTCTTTATTTTAGCGCTTTGCTCGCGTCAAAATCTGTGCAGGATCCGTGTAAATTTACGCCAAATTCTGCTATAAGATCGCCCGATTAATTTAAGATTTTATCGTCGCTTTGAATTTACTTGCGTTTTAAATTTAGACGCGGCAGGATTTTAAGCCGCAGCCGATGCGTATTGTACCAGCTGCAACTCGGCGAGCTATTTTAGCAGTTCATACATATCGCAGGATTCTTTATATACTTCCGACTCTCGCAAAATAAGATCGTCTTTGCATGTATCGCAAGCTTTTTTAAAATACTGCGCGGCTTTGCTTTTATCTTTCATAGTGTAATAATTAAAATTTGCAAAGTTATTGCACGCGACACAATTACCTAAATCACAACCTTTCTTCATATAAACCCCCGATTTTAATTTATCCATTTTTACCTCTTTACCCTCATCATAATTTTCATTAGACTTTCGCAAGAGAAAGCATCTCCTATCTTAGCATTACAAGCCTTGTCGTAATAATTTATTGCCTCTTTTATATTTTTTTCTACAAATTTTCCAGCATGATATAACATCCCTAAATTTAAGCAGCTAATTCCGCTTCCCTCACTGCATTTTCTTTCGGCAAATTTGATACCCTCCTTTGGATCTTCATTTATTATTTTAACAATCACAGCGTTACAAGCCAAATCCTCTCCTCCGTCGCAAGCTTTTTTAAATAGCTCATGCCTTTTGGCTGGATCTTTATGCCAGGTGGCTGCGAAATAGCAAGACTCCATATTGCCGTCATTACACTCTTTTTCTAGCGTCTCAAGCTCGGACGCGCCGAACGCAAAGTAAGCGACAAATGCCAACAAAAATAGTGATTTTTTCATTTAGTATCCTTTCCGGGTAAAATTTGGCTAATTCTACCC
>NZ_CAJPRT010000029.1 GCF_905373215.1 uncultured Campylobacter sp. | reverse complement strand
TTTAAATTTTAAAAAGCGCGACATGGGGCAGATTTAAAAGCGAGAGAATTTTAGCCATTGCGGCTAGATAACAGAATTTCATGCATCAAATTCCATCCCGCGATACGGCGGAATGGAATTTGAAAGCAGTTCGTAGCGAGTAAATCTAAACAGAATTTTAAAATTTAAATCCCAAAAACGCTAGCCGTTGTATCCTAAGCGGCGCATATTTGCGCACGCGTCCTTGTAGCCGTAATAGCACGAGATGCGGTATAGATCAATAGCGTTGAATTTATTCTGCTCTACACCCTCACCTTTTTCAAACATCGCTGCGAGCTTCTGGCAGGCAGGAAAGTTTTGAGAGAGCGTGCATGCGGCGTTGTAGGCGTTGGCGGCGGAAGCATAGTCGTGCTTGGAATACATAGAATCCGCAAAATTTAGACACATTGCGCCATTGCCGTTTTTGCACGCATCGCTTTGCACGACGCTGCCTTGTAGGTTCATCGCACGGATACCGTCTTGAACGTCGGCGAAGGAATATTTGCCGCTCTTAGGCGCATCGACTGCGCTCTTTGGCGCGTTGCTAACGCAGCCTGCTAAAAACACCCCGGCAGCGATCAAAGCTAGAATTTTTTTCATATTTTGCTCCTTAATTTTTTGAAATTTGGCGACCCAAAACGTAATAGGTCTCTTTGCCCGCGACCTTTTGTAGCTTGAGCTTAAATTTTTCCGACCAAGCGCTGATGATCTGCTCCGCAGCGATCTTGCGCTCCTCGTTGGTAGCGTCGTTTTTGATCTTAAAATACGGGTTTGAATTCGACATCGCCACGTGCGCACCGTAAATTTTAAGCTTATCGTTCAGCCCTACAATGCGATCAAGCTCATTATCCTCAAAATCACACTTCGATAAAATTCCTCGCAGCTGCGCGACCGTCGCGTCGTTTACGCTATATCCTAGCGCTAGCAAAATTCCATCTTCACTCATTCTCATCCTTTCAAAAAAATTTATCTGTTCGCTTGTGAAATCAAAACGCCTTCGATTATGCTTTTTATATCGCCGTCTAAAATCGCATCGGTTTGGCTATACGCCTCGCCACTACGGTTGTCCTTAACCTGCTGATACGGGAAAAGCACGTAGGAGCGGATCTGATGTCCCCAGCCAATCTCGCTTTTAGGCGTGTTCTCGTCCTTTTCGCGCTGCTTCATCAGCTCAAGCTCGTAAAGGCGCGACTTTAGCACCTTCATCGCCGTTTCTTTGTTTTTGTGCTGGCTTCTATCGTTTTGGCAGTTTACTACAATACCCGTCGGGATGTGCGTGATACGCACGGCGCTTTCGGTTTTATTGATATGCTGCCCGCCTGCGCCGCTTGCGCGAAACACATCGACGCGAATATCCTTCTCTTCGATATTTATCTCTATATCGTCATTTAACTCAGGGCTTACCATTACGCTTGAAAAGCTCGTGTGTCTGCGCCCTGCACTATCGAATGGGCTAACGCGCACCAGGCGATGGATGCCGTTTTCGGCTTTCAGATATCCGTAGGCGTTTTCGCCGCGCACGATGAAGCTGACATCCTTAAGACCTGCTTCCTCGCCCTCTTGAAAGTCCAAAACCTCGATCTTAAAGCCCTCTCGCTCGCAAAAGCGCAGATACATGCGGTATAGCATACTCGCCCAGTCGTTGCTCTCCGTACCGCCCGCGCCCGGATGGATGCTGACGATAGCGTTTTTATCGTCGTTTTCGCCGCTAAGCATCATAGAAATTTCTAAATTTATGATCTTGCCCTCTAGCTCGTCCGCCTCGGCAAAAAGCGAGTTTATCGTCTCTTCGTCGTTTTCCGAGTTTGCCAGCTCATATAAGCCCTTCGCGTCATCTACGGCGTTTTTAGCGTTTAGAAATTTATTTAAGATATTTGAAATTTTAGTTTTTTCTTTGCCGATGGCGCCTGCTTTTGCGATGTCCTGCCAGAGATTTTGATCGTTTTCAAGCTCCTCGATCTCTTTTAGACGCGCTTTAATATTCTCCGGTTTTACGACGCCTGCAATATTTTCGACTTTAATACTTAGGGTTTTTAAAAGTTCCGTGTATTCGTAATTATCCAAAATTTAAGACCTTTTTATGCTTTTGGCGTGATTATAACATATTTTGGATTAAGGTTGTTTATAAAATTTTATTTAAGGCGGGCATTATGAAGCATTTATCTATTAGGGATATCAAAACCTGCTTGATATTGCCATGATTAATCAGTTTAAGCTCCGTCGAGAGATCGGGCAAGGGGTCGTTTAGTAGCAGCTTTAGCTTTGCTTCTTCTAGCTTCAACTTTTTGCAATCGGCTTTTTTGTCTTCAAGCATAGACACCACTAGTCTTAGCTTTTCTTTTGTCATTTCGCTTTGCACGAAAGCACCTTATATACGATAATAGAGCATAAAAAAGCTGCGATAGAGCAAGCAAAATACGCCCAAATTTCTCCGATAGTTTTTTCAAGAAGCACGTGCAATCCTAGCAAAAAGAAAACCAAGCCTATAATGCAAATCACGCCCGTAATTATATTTAGTAAAACCGAATTGGCGCTCTTTAAAAAAGAGCGCCTAATATCGCTAGCTTGAGCATCTACGAGCTCTACTACCGAAACTATAAATTCAGATATGCCGGCCATTATTTTTTCAGCAACCAAGCGAGCAAAAATCCGACGCCCGCAGCGATAGCGATGCTTTTTATCGGATCTTGTTTTATCGTGTCATTCACGCTTTCTATGCCGTCTTTGCCTTTGAGCCTTAGATCATCTATATATTTTTTAATCTCATTGCTATTTAGCTGATCTAGAATTTTATCTTTAGCAGACTCTGCACGCTCTGCGCCTATATTTTTAATAGACTTCATAATCTCTTTAAAATCCGCTTTTAAAGAGTCGATATCCTTTTTCAAAGAATCTAAATTTGTCTCTTGAGTAGCCATTTTCGCTCCTTTTGAAGTTTGTTTTAGAGCTAAAGCTCGTGGTAGATTTTAGTACTCATTGATTAACGCTCGCTAAATAGACCGCCCTTTCGCGCTTAATTTATACCTTTAATATTTTTTGATATAATTGTCAGCCTTAATATTTTATATTGAAAAGAGAGAACAATGCAGATCATTAGAAGCGTAGAGGAGCTAAAAAACTTCAGAGCATCAGCAAGCGGCAGCGTGGGCTTCGTGCCTACGATGGGGGCTTTGCACGCGGGGCATGCGAGCCTCATAAAAAGGGCGCGAAACGAAAACGACATCGTAATCGTCTCGACCTTCCTCAATCCGGCGCAGTTTTTGCCCGGTGAGGATCTAAACAGCTACCCAAAAAACGAAGCGGGCGATATTAAAATTTGCGAAAGCCTCGATGTGAACGCACTTTTTATCCCGAGCGCGGATGAAATTTACGGCACGGAGGAGCCCGCGATCATAGCACCTAAGCCGATAAGTGAAATTTTAGAAGGCAAAACGCGCCCCGGGCACTTCGACGGCGTACTTAAAGTGCTAAATAAGCTTTTTAATCTAACTCGTCTTAGCAACGTTTATATGGGCAAAAAGGATACCCAGCAACTTTTCATCGTGCAGAAGATGGTAAAGAGCTTTTTTATGCCTATAAATATCATCCCTTGTGAGATCGTGCGCGAAAGCGATGGGCTCGCGCTTAGCTCACGCAACGCCTATCTGGATGAGGAGGGCAAGCTTATGGCGCTTAAGCTTTCGCGTTCCTTGCTAAACGCCAGCTCGCTTATTAAAAAAGGCGAGATCAGCCTAAATATCATCCGCGAAAAGATGCTTAGCGTGCTTGAGCCGCTGGCGGTCGATTATATAGCGTTCGTGGATTACAAATTTAATGAAATTTCGCAGATCAAGCAAGGCGATACGATAATCCTGCTTGCCGCAAAGGTCGGCACAACCCGCCTGATCGATAATATCTGGCTGTAAAATGGCAAAACTCCATCTCGTCTCGCTGGGCTGTAATAAAAATTTAGTCGATAGCGAGATCATGCTCGGGCGTCTGCAAAACTACGAGCTCACGGATGAGCCTGCGAGTGCGGATGTGATGATCGTAAATACCTGCGGCTTCATCGCAAGCGCCAAGCAAGAGAGTATCCGTGCAATTTTGAAGCTTAGCGAGCAGAAAAAAAGCGGCGCGCTGCTGGTCGTCACGGGCTGTTTGATGCAGCGCTACAAAGACGAGCTTATGCGCGAACTGCCCGAGGTCGATATTTTTAGCGGCGTTGGCGACTACGACAAGATCGACGAAATGATCTTAAAAAAGCAAAATTTATTCAGCCCACAAACCTATCTGCAAAGTCCCGCGCTTACTTCTTCACGCGTAATAACGGGCTCAAACTACCACGCTTACGTTAAAATTTCGGAAGGCTGTAATCAAAAATGCTCTTTCTGCGCCATTCCGAGCTTCAAAGGTCGCCTAAAAAGCCGCAGCATCGACGACATCGAAGCAGAGGTGCGCGGCTTGGTAGCGCGCGGATTTTACGATTTTAGCTTTATCGCGCAGGATTCTAGCAGCTACGGTCGCGATCTAAGACGCGGCAACAAGGGCAGATCAAATTTTAAAGACTATCGCGATGAGTTAAATTCCGCATTCTTTCGCGACGAGCAGAATTCCGATGGCTCAAGCGGCAGCGCGGGAGATAAAATTTCCGCTCAAAGTAGGCTCGTCTGCGATAAGGGCTCTGGCGGCGAGAGTGCGGACGACGAAAGAGCCCACGAGCAAGACGTGGATCTAGTCGCGCTGATAAAACGCATCGAAAAAATAAAGGGCGTCAAGGTCGCGCGCGTGCTGTATCTCTACCCCACCAGCACCGACGAGCAGCTCATCCGCGCAATCGTGGGCTCACCCGTTTTCGCAAACTACTTCGACATGCCAATCCAGCACATAAATGACAAAATGCTAAGCTTGATGAAGCGCGGCGCAGGCGCGGCGCGGATCAAAGAGCTTTTAAGCTTAATGCGTGCAGCGCCTAATTCATTCCTCCGCACCGGCGTCATAGTGGGACACCCGGGCGAGGGTGAAGCCGAATTTGACGAGCTTTGCAACTTTTTGCAGGAGTTTAAATTTGATAGAATTTCAGCTTTTGCTTACAGCAAGGAGGAGGATACGGCGAGCTTTGCGATGCCGCAGATCCCTGCGCGGACAATTAGCCGCCGCTTAAATAAGATCGAGGAAATCACGCGCGAGGCGATAGATAGCAGCATGCGCGCGCTCGTAGGCAAAAAGATGCCC
Organism: uncultured Campylobacter sp.; assembly: GCF_905373215.1. Lineage (GTDB taxonomy): Bacteria > Campylobacterota > Campylobacteria > Campylobacterales > Campylobacteraceae > Campylobacter_B. The sequence continues at coordinate 9,920 of NZ_CAJPRT010000029.1, read as the reverse complement.
CTAATAATCGAAGGCGCCAGCAGCGAGGGCGAGTTTTTTTACGGCGCCAAGCCTCTTGCATGGGACAAGGATATCGACGGCGAAATTTTAATCAATGAAAGCTACGTGCAAAATCTAAAAGTAGGCGGTCTATACGAGTGCGAAATCACGGAATTCGCGGGCGATAGACTACTCGCGCGAGTATTGAGAAACTCGCAAGAGAGATGAAAAATCCGCCTGAAATTCCAAGCAAAATTCTAGCCTTGCTGCGAGCCGGCAAAAATCTGCTTGCTTTTTCGCACGGCGTCGATAGTACGGCGCTTTTTTACCTTTTGGACGAGGCGGGCGTAAAATTTGACCTCGCGATCGTGGACTATAACGTACGCGCGCAAAGCAAGGACGAAGTTGCCTCGGCAAGGCATTTGGCGGTCAAATTTAACAAACAAATCTACGTAAAAAGCGTGTGTCTGGGCACGTCAAATTTCGAACACGAAGCGCGTACGGCTAGATATGAGTTTTTCGGCCAAATTTGCCGCGAGCGGGGATATGAAAATTTGATCTTGGCGCATCAGTTTGACGATAAATTCGAGTGGTTTTTGATGCAGCTTGGGCGCGGCGCGGGGCTTAACGAGCTGCTTGGCATGCAGGAGCTTGAAGCTCGCAAGGACTATATGATCGCTCGTCCGCTTCTAGGCGTGCGAAAGTGCGAGCTGGAGCGGTTTTTGCGTGAGCGAAACTTAAAATACTTCACCGACGAAACGAATTTGACGGACAAGTTTAAACGCGGTCGCGTTCGCGCTAAATTTAGCGAGCTGTTTTTAAATGAGTACTTTGGCGGCGTAAAAAAAAGCTTTGAGTTTTTGGCGGCCGATGCGTTAAATTTGGCTCCCGAAATTTCTAATCCCGCACCTAAAATTTACTTTGTAAAACGAGGCCGGGGCGAGCTTCGCGGCGTGGATCTTGCCTGCAAGCGGCTAGGACTCGTGCTAAGCTCGGCGCAGCGAAACGAATGCGCTCGCTGCCTAGAAAACGGCGCCGACTGCGTGCTAGGCGGCAAGGTAGCCGTCGGGGCTGGCGCAAATTTTATTTTCGTAACGCCCTATATCAAAGCCGCGATGGACAAGAAATTTAAAGAAGCGTGCCGCACCCTAAAAATCCCGCCGATAAACCGCGGATTTTTATTTCATAATGGGCGGAGTGAAAAAAATATTAATTCGCTTCTAAATTTTTGATATAATTTTAATTGATTTTTATAAAATGAAGGATTTTGCTATTGCTTTTCAACTCCTATGAATTCATATTTATATTTCTGCCCATCACATTTTTTATATACTTTTATCTCAATAAAAAGAGACTAGGAGACGTTGCAAAGGGCTTTCTTGTTTGCTCTAATTTATTTTTCTATGCATGGTGGAATATCTATTACTTGCCCATTCTCATTATAAGCGTGATTTTTAATTATTTTATCGGAAGACTGCTTTTAAACGAAAATTTAAAGATATGCAAAAAGCGGGTATTAATCGTCGGCATAGTTTGTAATATAGCTTTTTTGGCTTATTTTAAATATTCTGATTTTTTAATACAAAATTTCAATGCCATAAGCGGTAGCAATATAAATTTACTTCACATATCTTTACCGCTTGCTCTTAGTTTCGTTACATTCCAGCAGATAGCTTATTTGGTGGATAGCTATCATATGAATACTAAAGAGAATAGTTTTTTAAACTACTCTCTTTTTATTACCTTTTTCCCTCAGCTCATAGCGGGCCCCATAGTTCATCATAAAGAGATGATGCCTCAATTCGCCAATAAATTTAATTTAATAAAAAATTATAAAAATATAGCTACCGGATTATTTATATTCAGTATCGGGTTATTTAAAAAGGTTGTTATAGCAGATATTTTCTCGCTATGGGCTACAGATGGGTTTGATATAGCCAAGACTCTAAATTTCTTTGAAGCTTGGGTTGCGTCTTTATCCTATACTTTTCAACTTTATTTTGATTTTAGCGGATATTGTGATATGGCGATAGGTCTGGCCTTAATGTTTAATATAAAGCTGCCGATAAATTTCAATTCCCCCTACAAAGCGCTTGATATTCAAGACTTTTGGCATCGTTGGCACATTACCCTATCGCGCTTCTTAAGAGACTATATCTATATCCCGCTCGGAGGAAATAGAGAGGGGCGATGTAGAACTTATATAAATTTGATGATCGTGTTTTTAATCGGAGGGCTTTGGCACGGAGCTGCTTGGACATTTGTATTCTGGGGATTTTTACATGGTGCGGCTATTATAATTCATAGAATTTGGAAAACTTTAAACTATAAACTCAATAAAATTCTTGCTTGGTTTATAACATTTAACTTTATAAATATTACATGGGTATTTTTTCGAGCGAGAAGCTGGGATGATGCGATAAAAATACTTAAAGGAATGTTTTGTGGAGATTTTACATTTAATATAAATTATTTGCAGGTACTCATACTATGCCTAGTAGCCGTCATAGCTTTAAAATTTAAAAATTCCATAGAACTTACTTTTTATAAGAATTTTAACTTTAACTGGCGGCAAATAGTTACTACAAGCGTGTTTTTATTTATTTCCATATTAGTGATTAGGCTTAACAATGCGAGCGAATTTTTGTATTTTAGATTTTAAGAAGAAAGTCTTTTTGTGCCTATGCCTGGTGGTATTCTTTATCTTACTTCTAGATATAGGGTTATATTATATAGTGAATAAAAAAACTACCGAATCATATTTTTTTGATAATAAAATATCAAAAATGCGCCACTTTCAGTTAAATAACGACAAAATAAAGGATATGGTTTTTGTCGGAAGCAGTAGAACCTTGCATCATATATCAACGCAAATTTTTAAAGATAATAATCTGTCGATTTATAATTTCGGTATTCCCGGTAATGGGCTATGGGATTATCCGTTTATAGTAGATAATATGATAAATTATAAGCCTAAAAAAGTTATTATTAATATAAGAGTTAGCGATTTATTTGAAGATATAAGAATTGCCAATCTAACGACATCCGAAATGAAGGCTTTATATGGTACAGATAAAATACTTGCTCTAAAATCATTGCCTCCGTTTTTGAAAAATAAACATATATTTTTAAGATACTCCGAATCTATTTATTATCGCATTAAAGCTTTTTATGAAAAATTTGACAACAAAGCGGCCGATGCTATTAAAACGACAAAAATCGATATAAAAAGCGACTGCAAAAGCATACAGACAAAATTTATCGAAAGAAATATGACCAAAGACGGCATTATGGTCGTAGATAAGTGCACAAATGGCGACTCGGTCCTATTCGCCTATGCCATTCCAAGAGAAAACTTTGGTAAAAATTTAGAATTAAAAACCCTAAATTATAATACTATAAAATATCTACAAAATTTTATTATCGATCCGCTCCTTAGAAACAATATAGAAGTTACTATTCTACTCGAGCCTATTTTTGACGGCACAAGCTTGCATTATGATATTAATAGTATAAAAGAGGCTATAAAAGGCGCGAATGTCATAGACCTTACTAGCTTTAAATTTAGCGATGATGAGTTAGCTGACTGGGAGCACATAAACAATCTTGGCAGAAAAAAATATAGCAACTATTTGATCGAGCTATATAAAAACGATGATTTATAATAATCTTGAGTTAAAAATTGGATACTAAAATTTTAATACATATGATTTTACCGGTTAAGTAAAGCTAAAATTCCATCGTGCGGCGAAGGGTAAATTTTACGCAAAACTCGCGACGCCAAAAGGCGAAAGCAGCCAGTGTTTCGCGATAATCAATAAAATTTCGTAAATTTACGGCTCTTTGCGGAGCGAAAAATTTGATCTAGCGGGCTTCCAACATCGCGATTTTGTTGATGTAATCGGCGAAATTTAGATTTATCAGATTTGTTTTGATGAAGATGCGCGTGAAAATCACGTAGCCGATCTCATTACTAAGCGTGCCGTCTGAGTAGATGAAAACGTTGGTGAGAAACTCGCTATTTTCGGATTTATAGAAGGTCTCGATCTGAAAATTTAAAAGCTCGTAAAATAGCTCGTCAGTATCGCTCATCGCTGCCTGCATCTCCTCATCGATACGCATTATGTCGGCATAGAGTACGCGCTCTTGGTTGGCGACGACAAAACACGCGCGGTTATTAAATTTCAGTGCGAACATCGCCATGTTTTCAAAATCGCTTTGATTTTTTAGCAAGAAGTATAAAATTTTAAATAAACTAGCGTGCGAGCTAAATTCTATTCCAAAAGTCTCATCCGCCGCCTGTGCACTTGCGCGAGGAAATTCCACTATGAAGCTATCATCGACTTTTTGATAAATGCTATTTTCTTTAATCATATAATCCTCGTTAAAATACACTCTTTGATTTTCGTCGTCAATCAGTACGCAGGAGATTAAATTTTTATCACTCAGATCCGCAAAGCCCGCTAGCGAGGTAGCCAGATCATTTTCTTGCGCTATAGGAAAGCGATCGGATTTCTCATCCAAAATTCTTTTACCAAAGCCCAATTTTCTATAAAAAAACTCGCATGCGTCGGCACTTTTAGCGACGCCGAGGAATGATTTTGCTTTAAATAGTGCCATTTTTTCTCCTAAAATTGCAATTATATCGAAACACTATTATTTCAAACTAAAATTTAATGTCCTGCTCAGCGCTTGCAAAAAGCAGTTGCCTGATCGCCTCTTTGCCCGCATCGAGGCTAAGCCCTGTTAAATTTAACGGTGCGCTGAGGCTATAATTTATGCGCGAAAACGGCTTTGGCAATACCATCTCGTCCCAGCTACGAAATTTCCAAAAACTGCTCGCTTCGTAATTTAGCGCGTAAATGTCTAAGTTTAGCCGCTGCGCAAGGATCACGGCGCCGTCGGCGACGCTGTGAAGTGGGCCGCGCGGACCGTCGGGAGTGATGATGACGTCGGTGCCGTTTTTTATCTCTTTGATCGCACCCATAAGTGCGCGCGCGCCGCCCTTGAAGCTACTGCCGCGAATCGCGCCGATGCCGAAATGCGAGATCACGCGCGTGATTATCTCGCCGTCTTTGTGATCCGAGATGATAACCTTAGCGCACCTCTTGCTGCCGAGATCCCGCAGCCACCAGCGCCTATAAGCAAAGCTCATCATCGCTAATCTTCCGTGCCAAAACACGACGACGCAGGGCTTTTCGGGCAGCTTCGTGGGGGTAAATTTAACCCTGCACGTTAAAAAAATACACCAAATCAGAATAAAAATGAAATATTCGGCGACGCGGAAAAATAGCCGCTTTTTAAGCGATAACTTGTCCATAAAGCGCCATTCTGGCGGTCTTTTCGATACGCGCTCTGCGAGTTGTGCCTAGCAGCTCTTCGCCGCCTTGCGCGCAGATCAAAAAATTTGAAAAGCTTCTACCGCACGCGGTGCCGCCCTCGCGCAACTCCTCGAAATATACGTCGAAAATTTTATCTTTTTGCGCTCTTGCGATCTCGTCTAAAATTTTAGTATGAGCGCTTTGCAGCCTGCTTAGCCTTTCGCTTGAAATTTCATCATCAAGCGGCTTTAAATTTGCTGCTGGCGTGAGCGGTCTAGGGCTAAATTTAAAGGAAAAAACCTGCTCGAATCTCACCGCCTCTAATACCTCCATCGTCTCGGCAAAATCCTCCTCGCTCTCGCTCGGATAGCCCACGATGATATCGGTGCTAATCGCCACGCCCGGGCAACTTTGGCGCAGTTTAAGCGCGCGGTCCAGATACCACTGCTTGGTATATCCGCGCTTCATATCGCGCAAAACCTTACTCGAGCCGCTTTGTAGCGGCATATGCATCGATTTGCAAATTTTAGGATTATTGCAAAAAACGTCCAAAAATTTATCGTCCATATGCAGCGGATGCGGGCTGGTAAAGCGGATGCGCTCGATGCCCTCTATCTCGCTAAGCCGCACGAGCAGATCGCTGAAGTCGATTTTTTCGTGCGCGCTCGAAAAGCGCTTGCCGTAGTTATTGACGTTTTGGCCGAGTAAGAATATCTCTTTGGCGCCGCGAGCTGCGGATCTTTTGGCTTCGCGCAAGATAATTTGAGCGGGGATCGAAATTTCATCGCCTCTAGTCTGCGGCACGATGCAGTAGGAGCACTTTTTATCGCAGCCGATCATTATGTTTATGAAAGATTTATATGGCGAGCTCGCAAAATCGCCGAAAGCAAACTCGCTCTCATCGTAGTTTATGTCAGTGCTGATAAATTTAGGCGTACGTACGGCTTGCGAAATTTTAGATATGTTCCGTGCTCCAAGCACGAAATCCACGAATGGCGCACGCTTAAAAATTTCTCCGCCCAGATGGCTTGCGGTGCAGCCGCAAACGCCGATTTTAGAGCCTCTTTTTCGCGCTTTATCGAATGCGCCGATCTCGCTGAAGAGCTTATGCACGGGCTTTTCGCGCACGGAGCATGTGTTTATTAAAATCAGATCGGCAATGCTAATGTTATCGGTAATTTCGTAGTCTTGATCTTTTAGCTGCGCGATAATATGCTCGCTATCGCGCACGTTCATCGCGCAACCTAGGGTCTGGATGAAGAGGAGTTTGCTCAAAGGATATGCACCTCGTACATATACTCGTTTTCGTTTAGCCCGTATCGCACTATGCGTTGATACACGCTAAAACCCTTAGTATCGAAAAAATCCACCAAAGCGGCTAAATCTTTTTGAGAATTTTCTCTATCCAGATAAAATATTTTCTGTCCGCTCTTTTCTACTTGGGCCTGCAAATCCTCGATCTTAACGCTTTTTGGCTTAGAAGCAAGCTCCGTTCTGGCAAGTTTTAGCTGCATGATCTATCCTTTCATTTATCTTTTTAAACCCGTGAGTTTAGCGAAATTTAGATAATAATTCGTTTAAATAAAAATAAAGTCAAAATTCCATATAATACCGCACTTCAAAATTTAAAATCCAAATTTAGTAGCACGAAATCAAATCTTAAGGAAAATTTATGGAAAAAATTACCGACATCATCGAGTCGATTGCAAATGAAAAGGGGCTTGAGCCCGCAGATGTCAAAGAGCGCGTCAAAACGGCGTTCATCCAGACCGCAAAAAGGCTTTTCGGCGAGGAGTATCTCTACGACAGCGAAGTCGATCCGCAGACCAAGCGCGTCAAGCTTTACCAAAAGGTTCACGTTGTCGCGGATGATGACGAGCGGCTCGGCGATCACAACTTCATCGCGCTTAGCGAGGCCAAAAAAATAGGCGAAAACGCAGAGATCGGTGATGAGCTAAGCTACGAAATAAATATCGAAAACCTCGGTCGCACGGCTTCCGGCGTGCTGGCTAGAGAGCTAAATTTCCACATCCAAAGGCTGCTTGAAGAGAAAATTTTTGAAAACTATAAAAGCAAGGTAGGCACCCTCACCCACGGCACCGTCACCAAGATCGATCACGACGGCACGACCTACGTAGAGATCGAGGATACGAAGGCTTTCATGCCGCAAAAAAACCGCATCAAGGGTGAAAATTTCAAAGTGGGCGACGTGCTGCAGGCTGTCATCAAAAACGTAGCCATCGACAAATCCCACGGTATCAGGCTGGAACTTTCGCGCACCAGCCCGAAATTCCTAGAAGCCCTGCTCGCCGCCGAAGTCCCCGAGATCAAAGACGGCAGCGTTATCATCCAAGCCTGCGCTAGGATTCCGGGTAGGCGCGCCAAGATCGCACTTAGCGCCATCTCGCCAAACGTCGATCCGGTAGGCGCTACCGTCGGCAAAGGAGGCGCTCGCATCGACGCGGTGAGCAGATTTTTAAGCAAAAATTTGCAAGACGGGAGCGGCGGCGAGAGCATCGACGCGTTCGAATACTCTGCAAGCCCCGAAATTTTGATCACTCGCGCGATGGCGCCCGCGATCGTAAACTCGGTCAAAATAACGCAGGACGGCAAGGCGATCGTCTACGTAAACCCCGACCAAAAAAGCAAAGCGATCGGCAAAAACGGTCTAAATATCCGCCTCGCCTCGATGCTGTGCGGCTGCGAGATCGAGCTTATCGAAACTGGCTCGGCGAGCGAGAAAAAGGTCTCCAAGGAAGAAGGTCTTAAAAATCTCGAAGCGCTTTTCGGCGAGCTGTAGAGGCGAAGCGCACTTCGCTTTTTAAAATTTTGTAAGTTACGCGCTCTATAAAATTCCACGCCTACCAAATTTTGCAAATTTAGTAATTAATGGAATTTTGTAATTTAATACTCCACGAAATTCTATATTACGTAGAATTTTACGCCGTTTCGGAATTTCAAAATTTAAAGTCAAAGCGAAATTTTGACCGAAATTTTACGGCACGAAATTTTAAGGTCAAATTTTATTTACATGCACTTGAATTGATGCGATATTTAAATTTACACAGCGCGCAAAATTCCAGCCCAAGCTAGGTCGCGCCTACCGCTCGTATAAAATTTCAACGCCGCCGTAATGCCAAAACGCCTTCGGCGCGAGGTATTCGCCGCCTAGGACAGCTAGGTTGAGTTCGAAATACTGCGGCGAAAATTCCGTTATTTTTGAAATTTCCTGCTCAAGCAGCGTCGTGCAGTAGAGGTTCGCTTCGCCGCGAGGTCTTAACGTAAAACTCTCGCCGACGCGCTTAAGTAAAGAGGCGGCTAGGCGCGCCTTTTGCTCCTCGCTTAAAAATTTCATCCGCGCCGCGCCAAAGTCTCGCGCATGCGCCAAGAACTCGCGCACCGAAACAGCCGCGACGCCGTCTAGCCCGCCCTCGCCCGTTACCGCGTGCACTACCAAAAGCGGGCGCTCGCGCACGATCATGCCTACGTGCGAGTATTTAAAATCCGTCGCGGTCGCGATTATGCGGCTGTCGGTGACGTCGCCTAGGCGAAAGACGAGATCGCCCGTGCGTAGGTTTGATAAAATTTCATCCGGTACCCGTAGCGGCTCTTTTGCGGCAGATGTGCGCGTGAGCATCCAAAGCTCGCCGAGCCCGCCTGTGGCAAATATCAAGCAGATGAGAAGCTTTTTCGCTAAAGCGAGACTTTCCACTTGCCATCTTTTTTGACGAGTTTAACGCTCTCGGTGCGGTTCGTGCCGTTTTTAAAAGACACGGTGACCTTCACGAGCGCCGATTTCTCGTCGCTATTTTGCAGCTCGCCCGAGACGCCTTTTAGCCCGTCGCGCTTGGAAGCCTCCTCCTTGCCGGCACCTGCCATTTGCATCAGTTTGCCGTTTATCATCTGCATAGAGCCGTCGTCCGATCTGTCCTTGTCGGGTATGTCTATAGCATCCACCAAAGTCTTAGAATCGCCCTCGTATAGGGCTCTGATGAAGTCCTCGGCTACGCCTTTCGGGTCGCTGCCGCAGCCCGCTAAAACGAATATCGCAATGAGCGGGAGTAGAAATTTTTTCATAAGCCCTCCTCGTAGAAATTTTAAAATTTTATATACAAACGATAAATATTTTTTAAATTCAGATCTTTCTGCTCGGGGGAATTTATATCGCGTTTGGATTTGCGAAAGGGGTATTCGGTCGTGCTTTTACTGAATTAAAATAGAATTTTGCATTCGGAGGAAAGCTCGTCTTGCCTCGATAAAATTTTATCTTGCCAAAGCGAAATTTTACCATGCTATCTGTGCACTGTGTCTTGCGGCACACCACTCAAACGGTGCCCAAACTCATTCGGTAACGCGCGAGGCGAGCTTTGCTTGTCGGAACTGAAATTTAACTGTATTTTGCGACTAAAATTTTAAAATTTAAATGCCGCCTTCGTAGGATTGCTCGCTTGCGATTTAGCTTTTTGCTGCGACGCTCGCGAAATTATAAGGAAATTTTACCTAAATAGGGCTATAATTCAGCAATTTTTCTAAAGGAAAATCATGGAAACTTGGGCGGCTTGGGCGCTTGCATCAGCACTCTTTGCGGCGCTGACCGCGATATTTGCAAAAATCGGACTC
>NZ_CAJPRT010000028.1 GCF_905373215.1 uncultured Campylobacter sp. | reverse complement strand
AATTTTTTTATTATAATTTGGCTCATTACTAAGTCTTTTTATAAAATTATCTAACTCGCTCTCAATATCATTACGTTGTTTTTCTAGTTTTGTTTGAAATTCTTCTTTTTTATATAAATCTATAATTTTATTAATTACTTGTTCATCCATACAATTCTCCAAAATAACTAGCCCTGACTTTTAACTCGTTTAGCGTGAATATATCAAAGATAAAATTACCACTAATAAATATAGATACAACTTGTTTGTTTATTGCTACTCCCACTCTATCGTTGCGGGCGGTTTGCTTGAAATGTCGTAAACTACGCGGTTGATGCCGGGCACTTCGTTTATGATGCGGCGAGAGACGTTTTCTAGCAAGTCGTACGGCAGGCGCGAAAAGCTGGCCGTCATTCCGTCGCTAGCGTCCACTACGCGTATGCACACGGCGTTTTCGTAGGTGCGGTTATCGCCCATGACGCCCACGGAGTGCACGTTTAGCAGTACGCAAAACGCCTGCCACGTTTTGTTGTACCAGCCGCTTGATTTTAGCTCGTCGCGTAGGATCACGTCGGCTTTGCGCAGCAGCTCGAGGCTCGGCGTATTTACCTCGCCCATTATGCGGATCGCAAGGCCTGGGCCGGGGAATGGATGGCGGAAAACGACTTCGCGCGAAAGACCTAGCTCAAGCCCTAGCTGGCGCACTTCGTCTTTAAAAATTTCGCGCAGAGGCTCGATCAGTTCAAATTTCATATCCTTAGGCAGGCCGCCTACGTTGTGATGGCTTTTGATCGTCTTGCTTGAGCCTGCGACCGAGCTTTCGATGATGTCGGTGTAGAGCGTACCTTGGGCTAGAAATTTTACGTTTTTGTGTTTTGCCGCTTCTTTGCTGAAAACCTCAATGAAGGTCGCACCGATGATTTTGCGTTTTTGCTCCGGATCGACCACCCCTTTTAGCCTGCTTAAAAATAGCTCGCTAGCATCGATCACGTCTAAGCTCACGCCGAGTTTGAGCCTAAACATCTCCTCTACCGCCTTGCGCTCGCCAGTGCGGAGTAGTCCGTTATCGACGAAAACCGCTATTAGGCTCTGCGGCACCGCATGCGCCAAAAGCGCCGCTACGACCGAGCTATCCACGCCGCCACTTACCGCGCAAAGCACTTTGGCGCTGCCTACGCGCTCTTTTATTTTGATCATCTGCTCTTTGGCGAAGCTGCCCATATTCCAAGTGCTGGTTATTCCGCAGATCTCTTTAGCAAAATTTTTTAAAATTCTATCGCCGAACTCGCTGTGGCAGACCTCGGGGTGAAATTGCAACGCATAAATTTTACGGATCTCGTCGCCGAATACGCACCACTCACTCTCATCCGAGCTCGCCATCACCTCAAAGCCCTCCGGCAGGCTCTCGACCTTGTCCGAGTGGCTCATCCAAACGGTAGAGTTATCCTCCACGCCGCCAAATAGCTTGCTAGCGCGCAGCAGCTTCAAAGAGGCTTTGCCATACTCTTTTTTACCCGCAGGCACGACGCTGGCGCCAAATTTATGCGCGATGAGCTGCATGCCGTAGCAGATACCTAAAATCGGAATTCCAAGCTCAAAAATTCTATCGTCGCAAAAATACGCATCCTTGGCGTAAACGCTAGCGGGTCCGCCGCTTAAAATAAGGCCTTTGGGGTTTTTTGCTTTTATCTTATCGATCGGTGCGTCGTATGCGATCAGCTCGGTGTAAACGCCTTGTTCGCGCAAGCGCCTAGCGATCAGCTGGGTGTATTGAGAGCCGAAGTCCAGCACTAAAATGTCTGCCGTTTGCATGAAATTCCTTTGTAAAAATTTTTAAAAGTATAACAAAGCAAAGCTAAAAGTAGGCTATTTATCGCGTAAAATTCTAACGCTGCCTTTCGTGTCGTTTGTTTTGTTGCCATCCGCGGCGGATGCTTCTGCGTTCGCGGTTTGCTCATCCGCGTCCGAGTAAAAAGGCGGTGCTTTGTATCCGCAGCCGCTAAGCAAAACTAAGATAAAAAATGCTAAAATCCATCTATGGAAAATGCAAGAGAAATAATCGCTCATATCAGAAAAGATCCTTTATATGCCAAGATGCGAGAAAGAGGCGAGTTTTTAGCGATTTTGCCGCTTAGTTGGCAAAGGCTGATCGCTTTCATCTACGTCAAAGATGGCATTTTGATGATAGCCGCGAAACACCCGGCTGGGCTTTGCGAACTAAAACGCGATAGTAATATAAATTTAATAAAAGACGTATTAAAGCGCTTCGTAGCCGCTAGAGAGACGGCGGAGCTTTGCGGCGTCCGCGAGATAAAATTTTTCGTCGCAAGTAGGCTGATGAATAAAAGACGCGCGCAAGCCTTTAAAATGAGTATGCGCCGAAGCAGCGAAATTTTCTCGCCCGAGCGCTCGAACGGAGGATTCAAAAACAAAATCCAAGATCCGCAAATTTATAAAATTTTTGAAGAGATAAGAGGGCTGATCCTTGCTAATAGAGGAGATTAAAAGCCTGCCTGCCGCACCCGGCGTGTATCAGTACTTCGACGCCGCGGGCAAGCTGCTATACGTCGGCAAGGCGAAAATTTTAAAAAATCGTGTCAAAAGCTACTTCTCTTTCACGCCCGCCCTCGCGCCGAGCCCGCGCTTAAGCGCGCGCATCGCCAAGATGATAAGCGAGGCGGTGCATTTAGAATACATCGTAACGCCCAGCGAGAGCGACGCGCTGATACTAGAAAACTCCTTCATCAAGCAGCTCAAGCCCAAGTACAACATCCTGCTGCGCGACGATAAGACCTATCCATATATCTACGTAAATTTAGACGACGACTTTCCGCGCTTTGAGATTACGCGAAAGATCATAAAGGGCAGAAACATCAGATACTTCGGCCCCTATTTTCACGGCGCGAAGGAAATTTTACAGACGCTTTACATGCAGTTTCCGCTCGTGCAGAAGAAAAATTGCGTCAAAGGCAAAAAGGCCTGTTTGTTCCATCAGATAGGGCGCTGCGCCGCTCCGTGCGAGGATAAAATTTCAAAGCAGGATTACGCGCGTATCGTACAAAGCGCGCTTGCCGCCCTAAAAAATCCGCAAAAGATGGTACCGCAGCTTCAGGATCGGATGGCGCGGCTTGCACAGAGCGAAAATTTCGAGGAAGCCGCGCAGATCCGCGATAAGATTGAAATTTTAAAGCAGATGAACGTAAAGGTTGAGGTCGATCTCGCAAAGCTCGATGATTTCGAGGTCTTTGCGATTGCCGCACGTGACGGGCTCGTCTGCGCCGTGCATTTTAGCATACGCGAGGGTAAAATTTCAGCCTCAAACTCGCATATAATCAACTGTAAAGCCCCTAGCGCCGATGATATCGCAAACGCCTACAAGCAAATGATCTTAAGCGCCTTCCCGGCCGCAGCTCCCGTGGCGTGCGCTAAAATTTACGTCTGCGACGAGTTTGACGATGCGGATCTGGTATGCGAAATTTTATCCAAACGCCACGAAAGAGCGTTTAAAATTTACGCGCCGAAAATCGGCGAGAAGCGTAAAATTTGCGAGATTGCATACCAAAACTGCGAGATCAATATCAAAAAGCATCTAAAAACGCACGATTACGCATTTTTGCAGGAGCTGAAGGATTATTTTGATCTTACGAATTTGCCTGTAAATATCGAGGTTTTCGACAATTCGCATATGTTCGGCGCCGCGGCCGTGGGGGCTATGATAAGCTTTCAAGACGGCGAGTTTAACAAGCAAAACTACCGCCACAAGCACCTTAGCTCAAACAACGACTACGATCAGATGCGCGAGTATCTAACTAGCCGCGCGCTTAAATTTGACGAGCTCGCAGCGCCCGATCTGTGGCTCATCGACGGCGGAACGGCTCTGCTAAACTTGGCGGAGGAAATAATCTCAAGCGTTGGAGCAAACGTCGATATAATCGCTATCTCTAAAGAAAAGATCGATGCTAAAGCTCACCGCGCAAAGGGAGCTGCGAAAGATAAAATTTGCACGAAAAGCGGAATTTTTTCGCTGCCTACGGACGATAAAAAACTTCAATTTTTTCAGCGCCTGCGCGATGAAGCGCACCGCTTTGCAATCTCGTTTCACCAAAAAAGCAAACGCAAACTCGATCTGCAAAGCTCAAAACTGCTAAGCTTGGGCGTTAGCAAGGGAAGTCTGAAGAAGCTTTTGGACTTTTACGGCGATTTTGAGAGCATTTATGCGGCGAGCTTCGATGAGATCAGATCGCTTACGAATATCCAAACCGCGGAAAAAATTTTAAACAATCATTAACGAAAACCTAACGCAAAAAGCTATATTTAAAGATTTGTTTAGTAAAATCACCCATTAACTTTGCAGGACGGCTAAATCGTCTCCGCCTAGCGTGACGGAAGCGACTTCGTTTCTCCGGTTGAATAAAATTTAACGTCGCGTAAGCTGCGCTTTGAAGGATTTTGTATGAATTTAAATACTACAAGTGCTTTGAGACTTGTTAGCGGTATCCCGCTACTTTTGATTTTCGCGTTTGCATCATATTTCTTGTTTATCTCTTTACAGGATTACGCCAGAGTGGGAATTTTGCAGCAGCAAATTGCTAAAAACAGCAATCTCGCGGCGTTGGTAGAGCAGGTAGATAAAGAGCGCGGTATCACTTCGGCGTTTTTGGGTAGCGAGGGAAACCCCGGTATGGGAACCCTTCTATCGGGTCAACGCAAAAAAACCGACGATGCGCTTGCAAAGTACAAAGAAAGCAAAAATATCAGCGAAAATGTCGTAAAAAAGACTATTTTTGATATTTTCGCTTATGGCACCGGTAATGACGAGCTTTTGGCTGCCGAAGCCGATATAGACGGTTTATTAGACAAGCTTCCGCAGGTAAGAAGGGATGTCGATGCTCAAAGCAAAAGCTTCGGTGAGCTTTTCAGCTCATATTTTCAAAAATTCGATGATGATGTAAAAACAATCCAACGAGTACTAAGAGAGGGTCTTGTAAGCTCAAATATTACCGTCTGGACGGTTTCATTGCTTAATACTTATGAGGCGATGGATGCCACTGCATCGGAGCGCGACTATATTATCGAATACATTATCGGTAGCAAGGCGATGAATCAAGCGCAGCTAAGGACTTGGGCTAGCTTCAACCTATCTAGTTCGCTTCCTAATTACTACTTCTTGCCGGAATCTGATGCTAGAGCTGCAATTTTAAAAATTCTAGACGGAGAGGAATTTCAAAACGCATTAAGAGAAACTGCTAAAATTTCAGCCACATTGCAGCAAGAAGCGGACGAGGGACACTATAGCGTACCTTTTCAAGAGTGGTTTGCTTCTACTACACTTAAATATAAAAAGTTAAGTGAAATTTCTGAAAAGATCAATGCTGAGCTTGCAGCGCATGCTGATACTTACCTAGCGCAAAGGCTAAGAAACCTATTTATCTTTATCGCTCTTGGTATATGGGTTTTAGCGGCTATTTTGGTCGTTTTTGCCTTGGGTATTACAAGACGTTTAAGACAGAATGTTACCGACCTAGGCAACGTGCTTAGCCGAATCGGCGATTTGACGAATCAGCACGAACATATCGACGTTAGAACTAGTGAGGGTGTTAACAAAGCGTATTCACTTATCGAGGACGCGCTCGATCTGATTGCGTATCAAAAGGGCGCTGCGGAGGATGCCAACAAGGCAAAATCGATCTTTTTAGCTAATATGTCTCACGAGATCAGGACGCCGCTTAACGGCATCATCGGCTTTACGGAGCTTCTTAAAAATACCGATTTGGATGAGGAGAAGCGTGATTACGTTGATACCATCGAAAAATCGTCCGAAAACCTTCTAACGATCATTAATAACATTTTGGATGTATCCAAGATCGAGAGCAATAAAGTCGAGCTTGAGGATATATTATTTAATCCTATCCAAGATTTCGAAAGCGCGGTTGAAATTTACGTCGCCAAGGCTGCCGAAAAGAATATCGACATCTTGCTTTACATCGATCCTACACTCGTGCACCACCTATACGGAGACATCACGAAGATCAAAGAGGTTCTTATCAACCTCATGTCAAATGCTGTCAAATTTACGCCTGAGCACGGCACTATCGTAGTTGAAATTTTAAGAGAGCCTAGCAAAGCTCCGGGAGAGGCGATTGTAACGTTTAGCGTCGAAGATACCGGCATTGGAATTTCTGAAGATAAGCTCGCAAATGTATTTAACGCTTTCTCTCAGGCCGACTCTACGATCACACGCAAATACGGCGGAACGGGTCTTGGACTTACGATTTCGTCGAAATACGTAGCGATGATGGGCGGTAAGCTTCAGGTCAAATCTACCGTAGGAAAGGGTACTAGATTTTACTTCACCCTTGCTTTTAAAGAGACTCAAAAGACTGATGCGGACGCAGTATTTGAAAGTATCAAAGGGCTAAATTTTGCGCTTTTAGCCGATAGTGCCGATACGATGTATAATGATATCGTTAAAAATTATATCAGCAAGCTAGGCGGTAAAATTTCGATATTTAATACGAACGCGCAGTTTCGCTCAGCGCAAAATAATAACAAATATGACGCCCTTATCACTAGATTTAAGAATTACGGCGAGGTTAGCGATATATTGAGTATGCCTACGATCTTAACTCTTAAGCCAAAAGAGCTTCAGAGTATTAGTATTTCAAATTCTAAAATTTTTACCCTCACAGAGCCTTTTAATTTAACTAAATTCGTTAAGACGCTAGATAAAATTTCAAAATCTGGAATTGCTCTAAGCAGATCGGATTTTGCTCCACAGACGCATGAGATTAAGCTGGATGCTGAGGTAGAAAAGCCTATCGCCCCTGATGAAATGATTATGGAAGAGCCGGTAGTAAAAGAAAGACCTATCATCAATAAGCTCGATGAATTACGACATGCTACTACTTCGTCAGCAGACGAGCTACGCGCTATCTTGCAAAGCAGAAGGCGTACGCATGATGCTGAGGCTCATTCTGCGCATAAAGAGGAGGCTGTTAGTAAGCCTAGTATTGCTCAAGAGCTCAAAAAAGAAGCTCCTAAGGTGGAAGAGCCGGTCATTAAGCCTATAGATATCGAGCCTATGAACGATATTAAGATTGAAAAGACAGAGCCTGAATCGCCAAAGATCGATATTGATATTCCTGAAATAGTAATCCCGCGCGCAGAAAAGCCAAAGGTAGAGCCTTCAAGCACAAAGGATGTCCAGACCGATATCGATGAGCCTATATCTTTGGAAATTCCTGATGATTTTGTGGGGCTCAAAACACATGCGACGCAGACCCAGGCTCCTAAAGCCGAAACTCCTAGCATCGATCTTTCTGATATCGAAATAGAGCTTCCTAAGATTAAGAAAGAGGAAGAAGAAGTAAAGGCTGAGCCTGCAAAAGTAGAAATTCCAAAGGCTAAGATTGAGACGCCTAAGGCTGAGATTGAAATTCCTGATATAGATATCGATCTTTCGGATATCAAACCGAGCGCCAAGGTACAAGAGCCTGCTAAAAAGGTTGAAATTCCAAGCGTAGAAGAAGAAATTCCGGTAGCCGTTAAAACCGAGCCTGAAATTCCTATCGCTAAAGCTTCGAAGCCTGATACTTCAAGTGTTTCTGCTCATGAAGATGAAATTTCAAGTGTTAAACTTTCAGAACCTGAAATTCCAACTGAAAAGATAATCGAACCAAAACCTATCGCTGTTGAGCCAGAGCCGGTAGCAATTGAGCCTGAACTAAAACCTATAGAGCCAAAACTTGAAGAGGTTAAACAGGAGCCTTCAAATATCGAGTCTGAGCCAGTAACGCCAGTAGTAGAACCAGCAGCTCAAAATATTCCTGCCGAAGAGCCAAGTATTGAGCCGGAGCCTGTAGATATTCCGAAGGTGGAGCCTGCTACTCAAAACGTTCATGTCGAAGAGCCCGAGATTGAGCCTGTTAGCGTAAAAGTCGAACCGGTAGTGATCCCGAAGCCTGAGGAAGAGGAGATGGTCGAGGTGCCCGTCACTGTATACGAAGACGAGCAGCAGGAAGAAACCATTATGGTCGAAGAGGATGTCGAAGTCGAAGAAGAGGTTGAAGTGCCAGTAGAGCGAAATCCTGCCGATGAAAATGTACCTTTGGTCAATAGAAAATATAATGCCAAAATCCTTATTGCGGAGGATAATGAGATCAATCAAAAGCTTATGAAGCATACATTAAATAGCTTTAATATGAATTTGACGATAGTTGAAAACGGACTTTTGGCGCTGGAAGCCAGAAAAGCCAATAACGACTATGATCTCATATTTATGGATATTTCGATGCCTGTTATGGACGGTATCGAATCCACAAAGCAGATCAAGCAATACGAGCACGAGAATAACCTCCGTCATATTCCGATCGTGGCTGTTACTGCCAATGCGCTAAAGGGCGATAGAGAGAAATTTATGGCGGCGGGGCTTGACGAATACTGCACCAAGCCGATCAAAAAGGATATCTTAGCCCAAATGCTAGATAATTTTATCGGTGATAAACGATCTGATGCAGCGCCAGCCGGTGGAACTACAAAGAAGCTGGTTAAAAAGCTTGTCAAACGCCAGGTACCTAAGACGGTCATTAAAACTGTCAAAGTGCCAAAGACGATAATGAAGCTAGTTCCTAAAAAAAGTATAGTTTCCGATGACGTAGTGAAAGCTAAGGGTGCGCGTGTGCCGACAAAAGATATACTTATATGCAAGGCAAACATTATGGAAAGTAAAATTTTTGCTAGCATATTAAAACATCAGTATAAAGACGTAGAAATTGCGGGCAATTTCGACCAGCTTATTTCTATGGCGGCTACGGGCAGCTATAAGCTTGTTTTGATTGATAAAAAGCTAGCGGGGCTAGACTTAGCGGCGTTAGAGAGCTTGCGCCGAAAAGCGCCTGCGACCAAGCTAGTTCTGTTTTCTAACGACAACGATGAAAATCCACTATTTAGCGAAGTCGCTAGTTACAATATCACCAAGTCGGGTCTTGAGAAACTCGCACAAAAATATATATAAGGATGAGGTCTTAAATGAGAGATTTGAAAGTTTTAACGGTTGATGACGACGCTATAAATTTAAAGCTACTTGAAGTTATGCTAAAAAAATACGGCAAATTCCAAACCATACTCCAAGCCAAAAACGGCTTGGACGCCCTTGCTGTACTCGAAGTTCAGCCCGTTGATTTGATTTTATTAGATATCGTAATGCCTGTGATGAATGGGCTGGAATTTTTAGATAATCTTCACGCTAGAGAAAGTATAGCTCATATCCCCGTCATTGTCCTTACGACGGACGAGACCGCTAAACGAGAGGCTTTAAATAAGGGTGCTTATGACTTTATGACAAAGCCCATCAATGACAAAGATCTTCACAAAAAACTAGACGATGTTATGAATATTATCGGCGATTAAATTGCCGATTTTGTCCTCGTAGCTCAGTAGGATAGAGCGCAAAATTCCTAATTTTGAGGCCACAGGTTCGAATCCTGTCGGGGACACCATCTATCAAATTTTTCCCCTATTTTTAGTTTTTTGATTTTTTTAAAAGCCCTGTTTTACGGCTTTTCCAAATTTTTTCAAAAAATTTCAAATACTAAAAACGCTAGATTATACAGGCAGTTTAAGAAAAACTGCTATATTAAAAATCAAAATTCTAGGCATAATAAAATTTAAAATCTCAATTTACACCAAAATCCAAGAAACCTTACCCGAAAATTTAAAAAATTAGTGTATTATCACCAGTTTTAATTGATAGTCCCTAGCGGAAGACAAAGCCTATAAAAAGCGAATATATGCCAATAGATGCTTTTGTCATGCTTAAACTATAAAGTTTTTTTGCGGCAATATTCCAATCGTAAAAAATAGGCGCAATCGATGTTTGATCAAAAACCATTATTCTATTATGACGATAGTAAATTTAAAGGAGCCTCTTTGCAACCCTGCGGCGTTAAAAGCGTCAAGCTTATTCTAGCCTCTATCTTTATAAGCTTAAGCCTAGCTCCTAAAATATTAATGGCTACTCCTGCCGATATTTCGGGCGCCATAAACTCTGAAGAGCAAAGAATAAGATCAATTAGACAAGGCGTAGAGAATCCCTTTATAACGATACGCAGCGAGCAATCTTCCGCTTCAAGCGCAACCGCGGAGCCCAAGAAAGCAGGAATTTGCTTTAAAATTTATGAGATCAAACTGATTAACGCAGAAGTGCAAAACGAGCAGAAAAGTAGCGCGGATTCTAAATTTAACGAAGCAGATTACGAATCTAAAAACAAAGATGATCTGAAAACTCCAGCCGTCAACCCTAAAGGTGGTGCCGGCTCGGGTGTTCCTACCTTTAAGCCGAATGATGGAAACTTGGGGCGCGTGAAAGTAAAAACTTCCGCTAAGTCCATTGGTCCTACCTCAAATTCCGATCATTCCGTTCCGCCCGGGTTTGAAAGAATTCTAAGCTCCACTCTAAAAGAGCTTAAATTTAAAAGCGGCGACTGCTTGGGAAGCGATGAAATTTTAACTCTGGCAAGAGCGTATAATAACAAAATCATATCCGCAGGCTTTATCACTACGTCCGTTTCCATCCCCCAGCAAAACATCTCCTCGGGCACCCTTCTTTTGGCTCTGCATCCCGGACGCATAGGCGAGATATCGCTTGAGCCCGGCTCTGAAGCTAAGAACCAAAGAAGTATCTTTACCGCATTCGGCGGCGATAAGAGGGGAGAGATTTTAAACTTAAGAGATCTGGAGCAGGCTATGGAAAATTTCAATGCCGCTTCAAGAAGCGAGGCGGAGATAAGTTTAAGCCCTTCGGCAAAGCAGGGTTGCTCCGATATCAATATCTCTAAACAGCAAAGCTTGCCTCTGCTGTTTAGACTAAGCGCGGATAATCTGGGCTCCAAATCTAGCGGCAAATACCAAGGCACGGCTATGCTTTACGGCTTAAATTTACTTGGATTAAACGAGAGCGTATTTGCTTCTTACGGTAGGAATTTTTTAAGAGGAGATAAAAAATCTTTAGGGGATGATAGCAAAAGCGGCAGATCGGCTAACTACTACGCAGGCTTTAGTATACCTTTCGGATATTTTTCTCTATCCTTTTGGCAGAACAGATACACCTACGATCAAATAGTACCGGGAGCATATGAGCTTTATACCTATAGCGGAAGCAGCGTTAGAAGAAATTTGGATCTTAACTACGTATATTTTAGAAATCAAAACTCCAAAAATTCTCTGTTTTTTAGAATTTGGCAAAAAAAGTATAAAAACTATATACAAGATTATGAGCTTAGCAACCAAAGAAAGCGTGAAGGCGGCTATGAGGCGGGACTAAAATCTAAGGTATTTTTTGACAACTCTTCAGTAGAGATGATGCTTTCGTACCTAAAATCCACGGGGGCGTTTAACGCTCTAAGGGCGCCTGATGAAGACTTCGGCGGCGGAAGCTCTAGATATCATTTGATAAACGCCGCGTTAAATTTTAAAACCAGATCCTCCGCTATCCCTTTAAGCTACGAGTTGGAACTTTACGCAAGAAGAGCCAGCACCCATCTTAGCCCTATAGATAGGCTAAATATCGGCGGATATTATAGCGTTAGAGGATTTGACTCTCAGATGAGCCTGCTTGGAGATAGCGGTTTTTATATAAGAAATACCTTGGAATATAAGTATTTTAAAAACAACGGCATCTACCTGGCCTTTGATGTCGGCAAACTCAGCTCTAAGGGAAAAGATTATCCCGCAGAGGGCGAAATGCTTAGCGGAGGTGGCGTAGGCCTTAGAGGAAATATTTCAGGCTCTTTTAGCTATGATCTTTTGGTAGCTTTTCCTATTAGTAAACCGGAAAATTTTAAAACGGATAGCCCCGCTTTAAATTTCTCTTTAAGCTACGACTTTTAAATTTAGCAAAATTTTATCGGCGCTTACCGCGGCGTTTAATATAAACGAAGACTATATAACTCTTAGTAAATTTTACTAACTATTTTAGCGCAGATACGCTATACTAAGAGCCGAGAAATAGCAATCCTGCGCCCAGACCGAACTCCAAAGCTAATTCAAATAAATTTTAAATAAAATATCCTAAATTTACTATTTTTTTAAGAAAGTATTCAAGAAATTTAAGATATAAACCCATCGCAATCGGAGGTTATTAGTATGCAAATTTTATGTTTAAGCTCTATTTTTGATGGCGCAGGGCGTCTTAGCACCCCTACTCATACAAAAGAATATTTCGGCGTCTTTACCCAAGCAAAGAAACGCCTTGCCGCTCTTTTGCTTCTTAGCTTGTTAGCTCCCTGTTTTTCATATTGCGAGATAATACCCGATAACTCCGCTCCCGTAAATCATAGAGCTTCGGTGTCTCAAACTCCGAATGCTCCCGCCACTCAAATAGATATCGCCTCTCCTAACGATAAGGGGATTTCTATCAACGAATACTCCAAGCTTAACACTCCTAAAGAGGGCACGGTATTTAATAACTCTCAAGCAGGAGCTATAAGTAAAACTGCAGGCTATATACCGCCAAATCCAAGGCTCAATCGCGGCGAAGCTAAGCTTATAATCAATCAGGTAAACTCGCCTCTTCCTTCAAATTTGCAGGGCAATATAGAAATAGCCGGTAAAAAAGCCGATCTCATCATCGCTAATCCTAGTGGCATCAATGTAAACGGCGCTACCATAATAAATTCCTCCTCCACTACGTTAAGCACCGCCACACCCTCCTATGAAAACGGATATCTTAAATCCCTAAACATAAGCAAGGATGGCTCTATAAATATAGGAGCGGACGGCCTAAACGATAACGGAGATTATCTAAACGTAATATCTAATAGCCTAAAGCTGGAGGGTAAAATTTACGCAAACGAGATAAACGTAGTAGCGACGGACGGTAAGGTATCTTTAAAAAATACAAACTCCGGATTGAGGCAGGATAATTTAAAGATCGAGCAAGAAGGGGGATCGCATCCTAAAGGTGTATCCATAGACTCCTCGGCCCTAGGCGGAATGTATGCGGGCAAGATAAATATAATATCTACTAAAGATGGAGCGGGCATCAATAATAAAGGGGCTATCTTAGCGGACAGCTCTTTAAAGATAGACGCTAACGGAGATCTGATAAATGAAGGAAAGCTGGGTTCCAACGGACAGACTCAAATCAGCTCAAAGACCATCTCCAACCAAAAGGGCTCTAAAATTTCAGCCTCCAAACTGGGTATAAAAGCCTCATCGGTAGAAAACAGAGGAAATATACAGGCTAATACTCTAAAGCTAAAAGCGGATAGACTAGATAATATAAAAGGTACCATAAGCTCAAGCTCCGCCTTAAAGATAGAAGCAAAGACCCTAAGCAACAAAGATAGAGCCGTAATAGGAGCGGCTAAGAGCGAAAGGCTAAATGAACTGGGCTTGGACGATACCAAAGACCCTTCCAAAACAGGAGTTATTCCTCCCTCCAAAAACGAGCTTAGCATAATAAGCGCGGATCATATATCGAATATAGGCGGAGCGATACTTTCAAACGAAAGCTATTTGGATATAAAAGATAGTCTCTTAAACGATAATAGCCTAATGGTATTAAGGGCGTTGGATTCCGAAATTCCAAATTTTTATAACCTTTCAGGTTCTACCTTTATAGTGCAAGAGGGCTTAAGCTTGCGCGGCAACAATCTACGCAACGAAAGCTCAAAGATCATCTCCCTAGGAGGCGCTCTTTTAGGCTACGACAGCATAGATAACTCCAAAGGCTCTATCCTAAGCGGAGGAAATTTAATCATAAACAAAGGCGCTCTTAATAATGAAGAGGGGCTGATAAGCTCCAAAGGGGATCTTGCCTTAAACATAGATAGTCTTAGCGCTTTAGGTAAGCTAAGCTCTGACGGTAGTTTATATCTTGGGCTAAAGGACGACTTGAGCTATAACGGAGGGATCTACGCAGGCGGCGGTATATACTTAAACCTGCAAGGAAATTTTATCGCCTTGCAAAGGCTGATTTCCAATAAAGATCTGATAATAAACGCAAAGGGTATCAAAAACGAAAGCATCATAGCCGCACTTGGAAAATTAGCTTTAAAAGCAAAGGAGCAAATTTTAAATTTAGGCTCTTTAATCGCGCGCGGTGAGCTGATAACAAACTCTGAAAGCCTAATCAATAAAAAAGCCCTCGTTTATGCGCAAGACGGCATAAATTTAAACGCTAAAAATATCCTCAATCAAGACGCGTCCAATATACTTAGCGGAGGGGATATAGTTATAAATACTAGCTTTCTTAGCAACGAAGCGCTATCCAACATCATCTCTCAAAGAAATTTAAATATTTTTAATGAAAGAGGCGGGGAGGGCAAAGTAGACGAGATCATTAACGCCTCCTCTTTGATATATGCAAGGGGCGCTCTTAATATCGGCGCTAAAAAGCTAAACAACCGCTCGGTTAACGAGCCCGTAAAGAGGGTTCAAAGCACCGGTTATAATATAGATTTTACCTGCAATGGCGATGGCTGGGGTTGCAGCGGCGTAGCCATCCCTTTAAAGGTCAATGCGGCAGAGATAAAAGAGCGCATCCTTAAGCAAAATCCTAATATTAGCCAGGACGAGCTAAACGCTAAGATCATGGAGGAGCTTAGCGAGCAAGATATGAATCTATATGTATTAAGCTTATATAAAAATACTAGGCTTCCAGGGGAGGATACTAGGCTATATGACGCTATAACGTTAAGCTTAAAAGATAATCTCTTTGGCATAAGAAGAAGCAAACCTCATAAGAAGGAGAGGTTAAGGCAGATAAGCTACAGCATCAATAAAGAGTATATAACGGAAGATAGCCTAAGTAAATTTATGGGCTCAAACATAATCTCCGCAGGGGATAGTAACCTTAACATAGATGAGCTAAATAACGATAAGAGCGTAATTTATGCCTATAACGATCTGCTCTTAAATGTAAAGAGTCTAAACAACCGCTCTTTAAGTCTAAATCATAGTATAACGAGCCAGGCGGAGTATAGATGGAAACATAAAAGCCACGGGGGTAAAGGCGGCTATAGCGACCAAAAGAATATCTACTACTCCCAGCCTGCTATTATCTCCATAATAGGAGCTAAAAAAGATATAAAAGGCTACGCGGGCGATATTTCAAATTTAAACTCACACGGGCAGATAAACTCTAGTAACGCTCCTACTCTTATAAAGGAAGCTTTTTCTAAAATAGATTACTCCCTAATAGGCAAGGGGCTCCTTAATCCTAACGCTTTAAATCTCAATAAAAACGATCTCGCGCCTAGCCTTAATAACGAAGCGGATATGCAAGATATTATTAGACCTAGCTATATAAACAATCTCTTTTCACCTATAAGCAGTAAATTTTATAATACCTTCTACGTTTATAGCGAGCTGATACCGGATTTTTCATATATGCACAATAAACTAAGCTTGCTTTATGATAAAAAAAGGACATCCTTGAACTCTTCAGAGGAGGAAGATGACGGTACCTTACTTAGCTCTGCTCCTTCTTTGATATACGCAGGAGGCAATATAAATTTAAGCGTAAACGGCGATCTTAGAAACGAAGGGATAATCTACGCGGGATCAAATATGAACCTAAAAGCGGGCAGCGTATCAAATTTAAACTCCGCCTCCATTATTGCCGCGAACGCCCTAAGCATATCGGCTAATAAGGATATAATAAACGCCTCCTCTTTGATACAAGGGCATAGCGTAAGCTTAAATGCGGGCAGAGATATAGTACATAAAACTCTAAGTAAAGAGATAAACTTAAATAGAGCCTACGGCGATCAAAGCAGCACCTATATAGGCACTATCTCAAATATAAAATCTACCGAAGGCGGCATAGCGTTAAATGCAGCTCGCGATATAACCGTAACCGGAGCAAGCATAGACTCTGCTGCAAATTTGATCCTAAACGCCGTAAATGACGTAAATATAAATAGCGCGAAAGAGAAGCTAAGCTATAACTTTAAAAGCAAAGGGGGACATTATAAAGAGGATATCGTTAAGAATACAAGCTCCAAGCTTAACGCCAAAGATAATATCCTAATTAAAGCAGGCGGTATAGCCATAAGCGGAGCGGATATTAATGCGCATAACGGAGATGCTTTGCTGCAGGCAAAGAACTCCATAAATCTAAGTGGGGATATCGATAGCAACTACTACGAGAGCGAATTTAAAGAAAAGGGCTTTGCGTCTAAAAAAAGCACTACTACTAAAGCTTTAAATCAAAGCGTAGTACCTACTAGCATAAGCGCTAAAAATATAATGCTTAGCTCGCAAGAAGCTGATATTAATATAGCAGGCTCTGCGTTAAAAGCTAAAGAAGCTATAGATATGCAGGCGGGAAACAATATCAATATATCGCCTCTAAGCTATAACTCCTTAAACTATAAAAATAGCTCCAAATCCTCTTTGGGCGGATTGAAAGCTAGCATGGATATGCACTCGCTTTATAAGCAAAATTTACAAAGCTCCTCCCTATCTAGCGAAACAGCAGATATAAACTTAAGAGCAAAGAACGATCTAAGCTTAATATCTGCGGATATTTCAAGCGGACGCAATCTAAACTTGGGCGCGGGAAATTCCATAAATATCCTAGCAGCCAAGGAATATAAAGAGGAGCTAAGCGCCCATAAAAGAACAAGATTCAACCCTATATCGGTTCTAACATATTCCGGTTTGGTAGCAGCATCTATCATAGCTCCGGAAAATGCTATAGCTGCTATAGGAGTAGAAAAGATAGGCGGCAAGACCTTTACTGAGATATATAGATCGGATTATAATAGCAAGCAGGTAAAAGAGGGTATATCGAAACTATCTGATATCAAAGCTGCGGGCGATATAGGCTTAAACTCTCCTACAGCTTTTATAACTTCAAATATGAAAGCGGGCGGAGATATAAATATAGATGCTAAAAACCTAACGATATCCGCTGCCGCTAACGAATATAGCGAACAAAGCTTGCAAAAAAGCACCTCTGTATCTGTTGCTAAAGTAAAAGATATTCTAAGTCAGATGAAGCCTAAGTCCATAGATGAATTTAAGAAGGACACTAGTATCAAAGTAAAGTTAGCCGATGCCTCATACGATAAATCCAATACGAACCTATACGGTACCAAAGCCGTCTCTTCTAATATGGAAGCTAAAAATATAACTCTTAGAGGGGATAATAGCCTAAGCGTTATAGGCTCAAACCTAAAGGCCAAGGAGGATCTTAACTTAATATCCAAAGATGGAAATATAAATATAATAAATTCCACCGATACCGCAAGCTCCTCATCTAACTCTAAGCATCTGGAAGGCTCCCTATCTCTTACCGTACAAAACGAATATGCCCAGATAGCTCCTGCGGCTATCGCCTTGCAAGAAGCGATAAAACAGCTAAATCAGACCAAAAAGCAATATAAGGAGTATAAGGATCAGAAAAATGCTCTACAGGATAAACTTGTCGAGTTAAAGAGCCGCTATAAGGCTAAAGAGGCAGGCATAGACTACTCCGATATCGAAGACCTACAAAACATAATAGAAGACGTAAAGGACGAAGAGAAATACTATCTATCAAATATCGCTCTAGCTACCGCTAACGTAGCCTCTAAAACCGCCGCCCTCATCTCCCAAAAAAGCGCCGCATCTGCAAGCTCATATACCTGG
>NZ_CAJPRT010000027.1 GCF_905373215.1 uncultured Campylobacter sp. | reverse complement strand
ACGCCTCGCGCATCTCCTCTGCTAGGCGCTTTTTGTAGGCGCGCTTGAAATAAAATGCCCAAATTAGCGGAAATATTATCTCCAGCCCTTTCCAAAATGCAAACCCGCCATACTCTCCAGGGATGGTAAAAAAACCTATCCAAACTGCATAGTAAGCAGCCACATAGCTTATCACGAAGATAAGGCCCCAAATTAGTACTTCGGAGCCGGTCGTAACGATCCAGATCGCAATCAAATAGATTAAAGCACTTGCTAGCGCGGTCGAAAAAAACCAATTCAAAACGCCTAATTTTTGATGGTCTATATCCGCGCTAAGATAGCCTACTACGCACGCGATAATACACAGAGCGCATAAGATAGCGCGCAGTACGGCTAAATAGCGCAGTCTGCGGGGTTGTATCGCGCCTTCATAGTCGCTGTTTTCGCAGCTACTACTTTGGCTGTTTTTGCCGCCGCGCCCCGCCACATAGACAAGATGTGCGCCCAGCGCTATGAAACACGCGCATGCTGCAAGGTCCCAAAATATGAAGTTACCGAAGATTGTCCCGCCCGAGCCATCATCGCCCGTAAGTCCTATTAAATAAGGCCACGAAATTTTCACTATGCAAAACGTCGCCGCAAGCAAAATCGGGTGCAGCGCGAGCCTACTGTTTCGCAAATCAGAGAGTAAATTTTTAAAATATCTCATGCTTTCCCCTTAAAATTCTGCGGAATTCTAAAATCCCGAAAGAACTCCGCGCATGGTCTGCGAATAGAAATTTATAATTCCCCAATGCGAAATTCTACTACTAAATTTAGAATTTTGCGGCGAGGAATTTTAAAATCAAAGTATGTAGCGCAAGCCGTTAAATAAAAATGCTCGGACACAGTCCGCACCTCTGGCATCGTAGGGGGATGGGTGGGGTTTGTGGGCGAGCAGAGCAATGCGGTGCTGCGGGGCAGCGCCACCTCTGCGAGAGGTGCAACCTCGCACTTCAAGCCCCCTTCCCGCCCCAAGAATAACAGAGATCACGGTATAAATTTCACTGGCTGTGAATTTGGCGATAAAATTTTATTTTGTAAGTTTCTATAAAATTTCATAGATATAACTTAGCGTCTGGGTGCATTATGCGCGATATTCGTAAGAGGGCAGCGCTCGGAGTTAGCGGGGCGCCCCCACGACTTTTTAAAATTTTGCCCCCACCCGCGCGACGCTAGTGATACGGACTGCGTCCGCGTTAAATTTAAATTACGGCTTTCGCCACATAAATTTGGGTTAAATTTATGCATTTTTTTCAACGTCGTATTTTGGCTCCGATAAAATTTTAAAACAGAATTTTAAGAAAATTTAACGGCAAAATTTTACTCGCTTCTCATGTTTCAAGGCGCGGTTCGGAGCTGAAATTTTAAAGCCACTTTGCTCGTTCATTGCTAGGATCAGTTTCGTTGCCGATCGCTTCGTAGCGCGAGTAGTAAAACTCCACAAACTCCCGCACCTGCGCCTCGCGCGGCAGATACACGCCGCCGCTAAGCTCCGCAAAGCGCGATAAAAATTCCGCCGCGTCCTTTTTGTCGCAATAAAGCCGCGCCAGCTCCTCGTAGTTTTGCAAGCACGCGGCTTTGAAGCTCTCATAGCCTGCGCGGTCAAATTTAACCGCCAGCCGCATGCCGTCAAATTTCAAAACGCCCGATGCGAAAAGCAAGCTCAGATGTATCAGAGCCTCGCAGTAGTAGGGCTTGAGCTCCTCCACCCGCTGCCACGCGATGAGCCCTACGGCGCGGCGGATCAGCTCATCTAGCACCGGCAGGCAAAACTCCTCCTCCTCCTCGTGGAAAAAGAAGTTCACGAGCCCGCCAGTGGTCGCCTTGTACTCCTCGATGAGCTTGAAAAGCCCCGAGCGGTTCATGCGCGCCTCGGTGTCTGCGTCGATGAAAAATATATGCCCGAACTCATGCCCGATCGTCGATATTTCATAGACGCGGCGCCAAATTTGCGGCTTTTTAAATAAAATTTCGCGTCCGAAATTTAGATAGTCGAGGTCGAAAATTTCGCTGCTTAGCCGCATAAAAGGTCTAGCCTTGGCGCTTTCATAGACGAAATTTACAAAGGCGAAAATTTTCTTACCGCAGTTGGTGCTTACGAACTCGTCGTTGGGTACGACCTGCGCCGAAAAGAGCCCGTTAAGATCGGCTCCGTAGTAGATCAGCGGCGCGCAGACATAAAGCTGGGTCTTGGCGATGTTTGAGAGCACGAGCGAGTGCATGACGGCGTTGTTTGCGCCGATTTTTTCATACGCACGCTCAAAACTCTCGCTTACGCGCGCTTTAAATTCCTCCGCGCTAAACTCATATGCGCCTGCAAGTCTGACGTCCCATTCCGGCGCGACTGCGTGCGTGTAGGCATCCTCATAGTACTCAAGCGGATGACCGATCTGAAGCGGCGTTTTTATATCCATCCACGCGATCTCCGCATCCCGCCACGCGCCGATCACCGCGCTAGCGTCCTTTTCGCAAAAGGCCTGTTTGAGCTTGCTTAGATACGCGATGTAGGCTAGTTCGCTCTCATCTTCGGCAAGCGTCACCAGGCGCTCCAAAAGATCGCTAAATTCGCTCTGTAGCTTTGCCGTCTCATCCGCAAATGCCACGGCGTAGGGCACCATTTGGGATTTGCCCTCGCGCTGCACTATCGCGCCGTAGCAGCGCTCGCAGATCTCGCCGTGAGGCGTGCGCATAAACAGCTCCTCTTGCAGTAAAAATTCCTTCGCCTGCGCAAGCGAGCTAAATTCCTGCTGTAAGCGCTTGTTCGTGCCTTCGATAATTAGGGCTTGCCAGCTTTTTTGCATATCGCTTAGCACGAGCCCGATGCGGTGCACGCCCTTTAAAAGCTCCAGATAAAACGGCTGCAAAATCCCCTGCGCGCCGGCCTCGGCGATAAGAGCCGCGTGCATGCTCTCGTGTATTTCGCGCGTGAAATCGTACATTTTGCTCTTTAGCTCGCGCTGCCGCGCCTCATCGTAGCCCAAGCGGCGAAATTCTTGCAGCAGCGGATCCTCTTTGAGATCGACTATGCGTCGCAACACGGCGATGCGCGCAGTATCGCCAGACTCAAAGCCGCAAATTTCTAGCCCGCGCGCGATCAGCTCGGCGTGCGGCTCGTCGTAGAGGGCGTTTAGTCGCGCCTTAGCGCTCGCTGCCATCTCGCTAAGTTTTGCAAAATCGTTCATCGCGTATCCTTTTTGCCGTTTTTATCGTCTTTTTACGAGCGGAATGTGTCTGCTTCGCGAGCAAAATTCTATCCTCGCATCCGCTTAAAATTTTAAAATTTCGACATAGATTTTTGCCGATTGTATCGAAAAAGTGTTAAATTTGCGCGGTTAAAATGCGAAATTTTTAAATTTAAGGAGTAAAAATGAGCGATTTAAACTTAGACGATTTCGGCGAGCCGCGCATCAAGGTCGTAGCGCTGCCTAAGGATACGAATAGCTCGGGCAATATTTTCGGCGGCTGGATACTAGCGCAGATCGATTTAGCGGGCGCGACGGCGGCGCGCGAGATAGCGCCCGAGCGGGTCGTGACGATCTCGATGCAGGAGGTAACTTTCAAGCAGCCCGTATTTATCGGCGATGTCATCAGCTGCTACGCAAAAGTATTAAGCGTAGGAAATACCTCTATCCGCGTGCAGATCGAGGTCGCAGCGTTGCGGCTGGGCGAGGATGGATTTCGCGAGTGCCTGCACGTAACCAGTGCGATCGCAACCTACGTAAGTGTGACCAAATCAGGCCAAAAAAAGCCGATCAGCGCAGAGATTAAGAGGCTGCATGGATTTTAAAATTTCTCAGACTTTAGTTTCAGCTCAAGGAATTTTAGCATCAAGCTTATAACGCGAAAATTCTTAGGTGCGATAAGCTTAGTGCGCAGAATTTGCTGTATAAAATTTTATAATTTTAAGCGCGGAATTTTGCTGTGTAGTATTTTGGTGGAAAACCTAGCAGACGGAATTTTAGAATTTTAGAATTTTAGAATTTTAGAATTTTAGAATTTTAGAATTTTGCGGCGCACAGATTAATAAACAAATTAAAACGCGCCGCAGCAAGTGGTGCTAGCAGCTAGTTTGCAGCGTCTTGAAGCTCTTCTTCGATCTCGGAGTTGCTTTTTACGACCATGCCTGAGCCGTGGATGACGCTAGGCATGCAGGATGTGCAGATATGCACTGTCTCGCCGTTTTTATGCGCCTTGATAAAGACCGCATTTTCATCGTCGCTGCTTTTTAGCGAACATATATTACAAATGTAAATATCGCCTGATTTCATAGAAATCCTTTCTTAAAAAATTTCGCACTATTTTATGAAAATTTCAAAATTTTTCATTGATTTTAGTTAATCTTTAGCGATTTTTATTGCGGGCGCTTTCATCTATTAGCACTATGTGCGTCAAAAAGATGATGAAAAATAGCTGGAAAAATAATCCTACCAGCGGGATCAAGCACAGCAGATAAAAAATAAAAGCGCTTAGGGCAAATTTATATCCGCCACCCATTTTATAAGAGCGCTCGAAGCTTTTCGCGCTTAACGCGTTTGAAGCGACGTCGATTAGAACCAGCTTGTAATAGATATAAAAAAACGGCACGTTGATGATGAATAAATTTATTACCGGCACAAACAAAAGCACCGAACAGATAAATAAGATCGCTAAAAATTTTAAAATTTCAAGAGCCGTTAGTTTCAACACTCGCGCCGTGCTGGCTTCGTCCGCGCGGATTAGGCGGTAGTGGCGGGCGTTGATCTCTTTAGTGACTGCGGGCGTCAAAAAGGCCGCGATGATAAGCGCACAAAACACGCTAAGCATCAGCACCGCAAAGCTGGCAAACACCGAAAAAATCGCGCCGATAATCCACTTCGTAGCAGCGAAGCTTAGAATTTTTGCAATTACCGGGAAGCGCTGTTCGTCCAAGAAGCTAAAATCGCCGCTTTGCGCGCCCTGCGAAAGCGCGTCAAAAAGCTCTTCACCGCCGAAAAATGCGAGCGTGCCCAAGATTATGAGCGAGCACACAAGCGGCAATAGCGAGAGCAAAATAAACTTGCGCGTAAAAAAGTCCTGCTTTGCCAAATTAAAAATTCTACCCATGTATGCTCCTATTTGCGTTATTTTAGCGACTTTTGCGACGGAATTTGAGCTGAGCAATTTGGCTACCGCACCGCGCCTCATTGATCCGCCCACTTGGCTCATTCGCTTGCTTTAGCCGGCTCATCTTGCATTATAATACGAAATTTATGCTTTGATCGCTTGCCTGCGTTTAATCTGCTCATTTATAGTGTGTAAAAAGAGGCCAGATCTAGTTATGTTTTTACCTGTTGCGAATATTTATTTGCTTGCTGCGCGGAATTTTGCCACTTATAAATAGGCTGACATTGCGTAAAATTTTAGGTACAAAACTGCAGAATTTCAAATCAAACCTCTTTTTTAAAATTTGCCTGCCGAAATTTTATAGATGAAATTTCAAAATTTCAAAGGGAAATCTCCCGCGCAAACCCATGACTTCACTTCGTCGCGTCGTAGATCTTTTGCAATTGCTCGTAAATTTCGTTTGCGCTTACCGCACCTTTTGATAGCACCTCTATTAGCACCTCGTTATCCTCAAGGTCTCCCCAGATTTTGCGGTAGTTGCCCTCTTTGTAGCCGTTATTTTGGCGGAATTTATTCAGCACGTTTTTGCCGATATATTTGGCAAAAAGTATGTCTAAGCTCACTCCGCATTTAATCGCGACGCGAAAAAAATCGGTCAGCAGCTCGCCGATTTGTAGCTCAAAGCCGCTTGTTTCGTGGATTATGAGCTCGATGTCGTTTACGATCTCGTAGATGCTGTATTCGCGCACATCGTAGGCGTAGGAGCTAAACTCCGCAAATCCGCTTACTGCTGTGACGTCGCTTACGATGTGATCGATGTCTTTGCCGCCGTAATATTGCTCTAAAATATAGCTCATTACGAAGTGCCAAATATCAACGATCTCGATGACGATATTATTCACGTCCGGCGCTGCAGAGATATTTTTCCAATGCTTCCACGCAAAGCTATCGATGAGTTCTGCGCATTCCATGTAAATGCAGCGCTTCCAGTTGATAAGTTTGCCGTTTTTTGTATAGCCGTCCTCCCAGCCCACGCCATTTGTTTCGTCGTTTAGGGCTTGCTGCATCAAAAACATCTCTTTTACTTTTTTATAATTTTCCATAAAAATTCTCCTAATTTTGGCTCGCGATTATAGCTAATAAAAGAAAATCATTGTATAATTTAGCAAAAAGGAGGCTTAAAATGTGTGCCGCTCAAGATAAATTCGACGAGTTTTTAGGCAGGATGAAACTCCTATCTCTCGGAGTTTTGCGCAATAATCTGCCATATTGCTGCAGTGCATTTTATGCCTACGATCCGCAAAATAAGGAGCTCATCATCGCAAGCGCGAGCGACTCCGAGCATATCAAAGCAGTCTTTGCCAATCGCGGAGTTGCAGCTACGGTCGCGCTGGATACGAAATTTGTAGGTAGGATCAAAGGTGTGCAGATATGCGGTCATATCCGTAGCGCGGATGAGCGCGAAACCTCGCTATATCTTAAGCGCTTCCCGTTTGCGCGCGCGATGGAGACCGATTTTTTTACGATCAGAATCGATTGGATGAAAATGACCGATAATACTTTAACTTTCGGCAAAAAACTAATTTGGGAGCGCTAGTTTGCTAAGAAATCGTCTATTTATTTTTACGAAATTTTAGACTTGCGAGGATTAAATTTTATCTAGTAAGATTTTGAAATTTGCATAAAATTCTATCTTGTCTATTTTTCAAAGAATTTCACCATTAGATTCGCTTTAAAATTTCCGCTCGGTTGGTTTTTGGAATTTTACAGCATGGAATTTAGCGTAGAATTTCATGTTGCAAGCTGAGGTTGTCGCAAATTTTATTTCCTTAGAAGCGGAGCCTACCACGTAAAATTTCGCTTGAAAATTTTAAAATTCTAAAATTTCGCTTTTCAAATTTAGCCTGGCGCTCAAGCTTAGCTCTGCCGCTCCCTGATTTCGCTTACTAGCCGTCCGCCGATCGCATAGTCGTCAGTGGATATTTCATCTATCGTAACGACCGTAGTTTTTTCGCCCCTGCCTAACACGGCTACCAGGGCATCGGTTAGGTCTTTTACGAGCTTTGCTTTTTGTTCGCGACTTAAGCCGCCGCGCTCTTTGGTGATTTTGACGTTTATGTAGGGCATTAATTCTCCTTAAAATAAACGTAATTGTAACTAAAATTTCGTCTGTGCGCCTGAAAGTGCGAAATTTTATGTTAAAATCGCCACAATCTAAATTTAAGGAGAAAATATGCCATTGTTAGATAGTTTTAAGGTCGATCATACTCGCATGAATGCCCCTGGCGTGCGGCTCGCAAAGAGCATGCGCACCAAAAGCGGCGATAAAATCAGCGTCTATGATCTGCGGTTTTGCCGCCCGAATTTAGAGATCATGAGCGAGCGCGGCACCCACACGCTGGAGCATCTTTTCGCGGGCTTCATGCGCGAGCACCTAAATAGCGCGGACGTCGAGATCATCGACATCTCGCCGATGGGGTGCCGCACGGGATTTTATATGAGCGTGATCGGCGCGCCTAGCGAGAGTGCCGTCGCGGTAGCGTGGAGCGCGAGCATGAAGGACATTTTGGGTGTCGGCTCTCAAGCAGAGATCCCCGAGCTGAATAAATTTCAGTGCGGCACCTTCGCGATGCACTCGCTAGCAGAAGCCAAACAGATCGCGCAAAACGTGCTAAATAAAGGAATCGGCGTGATCAAAAACGACGAGATCGCGCTGGATCCAAGCAAGATAAAATAGTTTTGAAATTTAAGAGATAGCGCAAAATTCTAACGCTATCTCTTTGAACTCCCGCTCGGCTCGTGATCAGTATGTTACGCGCTATAAAAACGTTATCGTAAAATGTGCAAAAATTCGAGGCGCAAAAATGCGTATCTGCTAAAACAAGCCAGAGGTAACATCTATTTATAAGCCGATTTAGCTTTATAAACCGACTTGGAGCTTGCCGTAAAGTCTGCGCCATGCGAGGTTTTTGATAAAAGCTACGATTTGGCTTTAATCTGGGTAGCAAAAGCGCACAAGCAGAGCTCATATCAAATTTAATAAATTTATCTCGTAGGCCGGCTTTAAATTTATAAGAATTTTTAAAATTTCGTCTTAAATTAAAGCCGAAATTCTATCCGCAAATACCATGCTTATGCACATTATTACTTTCAGATGCGATCTTCAATCCTCAAAAAAAATCGTATAGCAAAACGAGAATTTAAAATTTTTATTTAAGGTTTCGTTGTGAGTTTGACGCTTGAAATTTCACTTTCGCTGCACGAAAAGAATGCTAAAATTCCGCCGAAACCGCACCGGATTCGGTGAACTTAAAGGAGCGAAAATGCAAAGAATTTTTCATATAAAAGATGCTATTTGTAGCGACGAGCGAGCCGTAAAAACGACATTTTTTACTACGGAGGCCACTTGCGGCGCGGTTTGGATCGTCAAACGCGGCCAGGTCGTAGCGCCGCATATTCACCCAGACGGCGATGACGTGTGGATCTGCTTAAGCGGACGCGGCGTGTTTTATCCGAGTAAGGGCGAGGAGGTACCGATCTGTGCGGGCGATCTAATCATTTCCAAAAGCGGAGAGTGCCACGGTATGAAAAATACGGGCGATGAGGATTTTGTGTTTGCAAGCGTTACGGCGCCGATTCCGTGCGGCTACGAAGCGATTTGAATTAAAATTC
Organism: uncultured Campylobacter sp.; assembly: GCF_905373215.1. Taxonomy (GTDB): domain Bacteria; phylum Campylobacterota; class Campylobacteria; order Campylobacterales; family Campylobacteraceae; genus Campylobacter_B. The sequence goes on along the minus strand of NZ_CAJPRT010000027.1, from coordinate 9,596 downwards.
GCCAGAGATTTTGTGGCATTCGTAAAATAAATTAGCGCCGCAAAGAGTTGAATCAGAATTTGCCCGTAGCGTTAAATTTCATAAATTTAGCCGCGCTTTTGTACAATTTCAAGTGCCGCGCAATCTGCGGCGAGATTAAATTTGAGGCAAAAGATGTATGAGGATTTTACGCAAGAGCCAAAGGACGAGCGCGCGCAAAAGAAGCGCGAGGCAAGAGCAAAAAGCCGCGAGCCGGTGCGAGACGGGCCTCGAGGCATGCCGCTTTGGCGCAAGATCGCGCTTGGTATAACGTTTGCGTTCGCGGCTTTTAGCGTGCTTATTATGTCGGCGGTTATAAATTCCGCAGACGACTACTCGCCGCGGGACGACGAGCAGATCAAATACAGCGATTTTTACAAAAAAGGAGATGAAATTTACGCCCTCGTGGTGGGCGCGGGCTATTTTGCGATACCGGACGCGGACGCGGCGAGCTTTCGGGTTTTGGATTTCGGCTCCGGCTACCGCTCCAACGTCGCGGCGGATAAAAACGCCGTATATTGCGGAAACATCGCGATGAGCGAGCTGGAGCCAGCGCGCACGAAGGCCGTAGCGTTCGGATACGTAAGCGACGGGCGAGCTAGCTATTTCTGCGACGGCGAGGCGGTGCCAAACGACGCGCTGGGGGCGTTTAAGCTTACTTATCAAACCTTGGCGCATATTTTTTGGGATGCGCCCAAGCCGCAAAGCTACATTTATAAATTTAAACGAATGGACGCTACGGATCTGCGCCAAATCGCGGGCTTGTATTATGCTGCGGAGGACTCGCTCGCGTTTTATAAAGGAGAGGTTTTGCCGAGCGCCGATGCTAAGAGCCTGCGCCGGATAGAGGGAAGCGATGGGCGCGCTAGCGGCGTTTATGCCGCGGACGGCGCGAACGTGTATTTTAAAAACCTACGCCTTGACGCGCGCGATAACGGCGGGCATTACGAACTTTTCAGACAGCGGTTGAGTTATTTTTTGTGGGATGCGAAAAGCGGCGACGTTTTTGCGAACGATTTAAAATTTGACCCCGCCGCCGCGCCCTATGCTCCGCTAAATAGGCAGCTTGCGCACTCAAACCATCTGCTTTTTGCCTCCCCTGGCGGCATCTACTATTTCGACGAGAACGACGGAAAGCAAAAGCGCGCGGGAGACGATCCCTTTGTGGGCGAAGTTCGCGCGCTTAGCGGTAGCGTGTTTCAAAGCGGCGAGCGGATATATTTTTTAGAAGGCGCCGAAGTTTGGGGCGGCGGTCGCAGCACCCGCAGGCTGGTCGCTCGTAAAAGCGGGCTTTTCGCGCTCGATCTGCCGCACGAGTGGCACAGGGTCGGCGGCGTGCACGGCGGGCTATACGGCTGGGTGTATTCAAACGGCGGGCGATTTTTCTATTTCGACGATCTGGGCTCTTCGCAACTGATAGATCGCTGCATTTATGAGATCAGGGATCTAGATTTGGTTGAAATTTTGCTTCAAAAAAGCAGCCTTGGCACGAGTAAAATTCGCGAGATGATAAAGAGCGGCGGGCTTGAGGCGGTGGACGGCGAGCTGCTTTTTGAAGTAAAGACGCGAGTGGAATTTTAGGGCGGTTTAAGCGCGCTTTGGGCGTAGAAAGCGCTGCTAAATTTTAAAATTTGATTTTTGCGTAAATTTATGAAATTTATGCGGCACTGCGGGCTTTGGCGCTAGCTTAGAATTTCATCGCAAATCACTTTAAGAGGGAGCGCGCAAATTTCGTTTCGCGCTGTAGCGACGACGCGCGAAATATTTTGTATCGGTCGCGATTTTTGCGTCGCGGCGCGCTTGGATAAGGCGTCGCCGTAAATTTTATTTTAGCGCCGCAGCTTTCGTAAATTTTTCTAGCAGTGCAGGCAACGCGGCGACAGAGCATAAATTTAAAAGCCTCAATCGCAAAGTTGCACGCATAAAATTTGCGCGCTCAAACTTACGAGATAAAATTTAGCGGCTTGGATTCAAAAGCGTAAATTCCTTTTTTGATATGAAATTTAACAGAGTGAGTGTAGATCAAGCGGCGCGACCAAAGCGCCGTTTTGCAAACCCGCGAGCTTTAAGTGAAGAAAAATAAAGCGCTATTTTATAAATCCGCTTGCTACTACGCGATCGCGCTCGTCGTAAAAAACCGCGAGCTGTGCAGGAGCGATGCCTGCTGCGGGCGCGGACAGCACGGCATGCACGCCGCCGTCTTCGCGAGGCGCAATTTTAACGGGGAGTTTGGCGCTGCGGTAGCGGATCTTAACGCCGAGACCCGCCATATTTAAAATTTCATCCCTGCTTAAAAAGGCGTTAAAATTTTCGGTGTCGAACTCGTAGGTCGCCAACTCCTCCTTACCGCCCACGACGATCTCGTTTTTGTGCGGGTCGATGCTTAGCACGAAGTGCGGCTCATGCGCGCCGTGCACCGTAAAACCGCGGCGCTTGCCGATCGTGTAATGCATATAGCCCTCGTGAGTGCCGATGGCGTTGCCCGCGCGGTCGCGCACGATGCCGGGCATTTTGGTGCCCGTATGACGGTTTAAAACGTCGATGTAGGTGGTGTCCACAAAGCAGATCTCGCTGCTTTCGCTCGCAGAAGCGATCTGCGAAAGCTCCGTATAGGCGCGCGCAGCCTCTTTGACGTCCTTTTTATACATCCCCCCAAGCGGAAAGAGCATAAACTCAAGCGCGGTGGGATCGATGTTTGCTAAAAAATAGCTCTGATCTTTGCTAAGATCGGTCGCGGCTTTTAAAAGCCCATCCTCGATGCGGACGTAATGCCCCGTAGCAAGACGCTCAAAGCCCTGCTCACGCGCGAATTCCAAAAGCTTGCCTAGCTTTATACGGCGGTTACACAGCGCGCACGGATTTGGCGTAAGACCGCCGATATAAGCCTGCACGAAGGGCTCGTAAACATCGCGATTAAAATCATCCTGCAGATCCAAAATGTGGATTTTTATACCCAAAAACTCGCCTACTTTGCAAACTTTAGCGATGTTTGCTTCGTGATAGCCCGGCTTTGCGTGTAGCTTCATATAGCAGCCCTGCACCTCGTGCCCCGCGTCCTGCAGCAGCTTCGCGCACATCGAGCTGTCCACGCCGCCGCTCATCGCGACTAAAATTTTCATTCGTTCTCTCCCGTTCGCACGTCCGTTAAAATTTCATCCACGCTGTCGCAGAGCTTAAAATTTTGCAGATCGCTTTCGTTTATCGCACCAGATTTTAGCAGTGAAGTGCGGAAAAACTCCATCAAAGGCGCGTAGAATTCCTCGTCGTAAAGATAGATCTGTGCGCGCTTAAAGCCCGTCTGCACCAGCACTAAAATTTCAAAAAACTCATCCAGTGTCCCAAAGCCGCCAGGAAAGATGACGAAAATTTCGCTGTTTTCGATGAGAGCGCCTTTGCGTGGCGCAAATGCCGAAAATTTCGCGCCCTGCGTCAAAAAGCCGTTGCTTTTTTGCTCAAACGGCAGCATGATGTTGAAGCCCACGCTGTGCGTTTTCGCGCGCGAGAAGGCGCCCTTGTTCGCGCCCAGCATGATCCCGCCGCCGCCGCCCGTGATGATCGCGTATCCCATATCCGCAAGCGCCGCGCAGAGCTTTTGCGCGTCTTTTACGTAGCGATTGTCCTCGCTAAAGCGTGCCGAGCCAAAGATCGTGGCGCTTTTGCCCACATTTTTGAGATTGTCGCGGGCGATTTTGATGTCTTTTAAAATTTCTTTTAACTGCATGATTAATCTATCTTTTATGTATATTATTTAAAATTTTAGCTTTAAGAATAGCATTAAATTTTTAAAATTCCGTTTAAAAAGGCAGAATTTACGTTATTTAAAATCTCATCGTAAATCATACTAGGTTGCTAAGTTTTCGTAAAAATCCGCCGACGCCGCGGTAAGCGCTCATATCGATCGGCTCGCAGCCCTGCTTGCTCAAAAATCGCGAGACGCTCTGTCTAAGCGCGATGGTAGCGGGCGAAAACGGATAGTGCGAGTTAAAAAGCGCGCGATTTTGTGAGCAGACGACTACTTGTTTGCAAAACGGCACAAAGCCTAGCAGTTTAAAGCCCAGCTCGCTTATATTGCGGTGCGCAACCGACTTTAGATTGTCGTAAATCATCACGGCATCATCCTCGCTCGCGGTGAAATTTAGCAAAAACAAAACCTCTTTTTTGCTCGCCCCAAGCGTCTTTAAAAGCGCGTAGGTGTTGCTGATCGAGCAGGGTTCGTTCGCGCACAGCACGATATTTTCGTCGCCGATGCTCAAAAAATCTCCAAGATACTCAAGCCCCGCATCGATCAAAATAAAATCGAAGATTCCCGCCTCTTTCAGCTCGCTTGCGAAACGAGCAGGGCTTTCGTGAGCTTTTGCGTTTGCGAAATTTCCGGCTTTTTCGGGATTTGATGAGCGGGCGGAATTTTTCATTTCATCTTTACTCGCGGAATTTTGAGAATTCTCGTCAGGGATTGAATTTTGCTTGGTGAAATCATTGCTTTTAAAATTCTCTAGGCTTTCTGATTCTGTAAAATTCCATCCATCTTCGCAATTCTGCGGCTTTTTGGCTGCACAATTCGTAGAATTTTTTGCAGCGTTTGCCATTGAATTTGAAGCGGCGGAATTTTCTGAGTTGTTTTTGCCATCAAAGCTCGTGAGTTTTTGCGCGTAATTGTGCGAGCCGCCACTTTCGTCGTCTTGCGAGCCTTGCGCGCTACCTATAGAATTTTGCATGACGTAATCGTCCGCGCTAGAGCCTGCGTTTTTGATGGAATTTTGCGCCATAGAATTCGCGCTATTTACAGAATTTTGCGAGGACACGGGATTTTGTGAAGTAAGTGCGGGCGAAACGAGAGTTAAATTTTGAGAAATTTTTACCGCGACGGCGCTTGGTAGCGAAATCCTCTTTCTTTGCAAAGCGTTTAAAATGATCTCTTGATTGTTTAAATTTGGCGCTTCTATGATCGCCGTGCGGTAGCCCTGCTCGCTTAGAATTTCGGCGAAATTTGCTGCAATCACGCTTTTGCCAACCCCGCCCTTGGCGCTTAAAAAATTTACGATTTTAGTTTGCATATCAGTCCTCTTTTAAATTTCATCTCTCCAAGTGGCAAAATCACGCTTATGCGCTCGCAAACACCCGGATGCGGCAGCATCAGCCGCTCGCAGGCACGCACCTTCGCGCTTGCATATAAAATATCCACGTCCAGCGTGCGCGGCGCGTTTTTGAAGCTTCTTTTGCGTCCAAATCGTAGCTCTGCGCGCTGCATGATTTTAAGCAATGTAAGCGGTGGCAGAGAGCTTTGCACGAGCATTACGGCGTTTAAAAAATCGGGCTGATCTAAAAAGCCAAACGGCCTGTTTTTTAAGATCGGAGAATTTTGCGCTACGAAAAAGCGCGTATCGCTTTGCAAAACACAATAAAATCGCTCGAAGCGCCGCCTGACATCTCCTAAATTTCCGCCGAGCCCGAGCAGGTATAAATTTTTAAAATTTTTGCGCTCGCGACGCCTCATCGGGAAAACAGCACTTTTTGCGACGCACAACGCGTCCGCGCACTCGTAAAATCCGTTTTTCTTAAGTCGCACGTTCACCTGGGCTACTCTCATAAAATTTCAGCCCCGTTTTCGCGCACGACCACGACGTCCTCGATGCGCACGCCAAACTCGCCGGGCAAGTAAATCCCGGGCTCCACGCTAAAGACCATCCCCTCTTTTAGCACGGTATCTCCGCGCTTTGAGATGAACGGAAGCTCATGGATATCGACTCCGACGCCGTGTCCGGTGCTGTGAAAAAACGCTTCGCCAAGACCCTGAGCGGCGATAAAATCCCTCGCCGCCGCGTCGATCTCGCGCGCCTTTTTACCGGGCGCGACCGCTGCGATCGCCAGAGCTTGCGCCTCTTTTACGATCTCGTAAATTTCTTGCCGTTTGGCGTTTTTAAAATTTTGCTCCTTGCCGAAGTTAAAATTTTCGTCAAAGTACGCCGTGCGCGTCCTATCGGAGCAGTAACGGTTAAATTTAATCCCCGCGTCAAGCAGGAGTAAATCGCCCTGTCGCAAACGTTTTTTACCGGGCAATGCGTGCGCCTTTGCGGCGTTTTCGTTGATCGCTACGATAGGCGAAAAGCTAAGCGAGAGCTCGCCATTTTTCTTAAAGATGAGCTCGGCGTTAAAAAACAGCTCCTCTTCGCTCATGCCTTCGCCGTTAGCGCGCACGAACGCGGCAAATTCGTCAAATCTTTCCGCACCTAACTGCGCCGCTTGCTTTAAAATTTTTATCTCATCCTCTGATTTTATTATGCGCGAAATTTGCGAAAAATTCGCCCGCGCCTTAAATCTTATCCCAAGCCCTTTGCTTAGCGCCCCCCACTCGCCCGCGCTAAAATCGTACGGGTTGTAGCCAAGCTCCTTTACGCCCGCCTTTCGCAAAAACAGCCGCGCATCTTTTATCAAATTTCGCTCGACCTCGATAACTTCGGTATCTTTGCAAAGTTCGCGCGCCTCGATGCTGTAACGCGCATCGGTGAGGAAAAATTTGCGCCCCGCGAGGCTCAAAAATATCGCGTTGTCGCAGCTGTATCCGCACTCGTGGTAAACGGCATTTTCGTCCTTTAGGATAAAATTTTTCAAATTTAACCCGACCCTACTCGGATTTCTGCTCGGCTCTGGCGGCCTTGATCTGCTCAAAAATTTGAATCATCCCGATCATCGCCAGATGGTATCCCACGGGACCGAATCCGATGATCTGACCCGCTGTTACGGGCGCTATTAGACTTTTTTGTCTAAGCTCCTCTCTGCGAGCGATGTTTGAGATATGCACCTCGATCACAGGTAGGCTGACTGCGGCGAGCGCATCGCGGATAGCAAGCGAAGTGTGCGTGTAGGCGGCGGGATTGATGATGATGCCGTCGCAGGTGCCGAAGCACTCTTGGATCTTGTCGACGATCTCGCCTTCGAAATTGCTTTGAAAAAACTCGATCTCGTTGCCGCTCTGATCGGCGACCGCCTTCATCTGCTTATGGATATCCTCCATCTTCATAACCCCGTAAATAGCGGGCTCGCGCATACCGAGCATATTGATATTCGGTCCTTGAATCACCATAATTTTCATTTTTGCGTCCTTGTTTTGAAATTTAAGCGAAAATTATAACCAAAGCGAGCTTATTTTTTACTATGGCGCTAAATTTGCCCGCTCAAGCCCAAGCGATAAAATTTTATCTCTAAATTTAGCGCGGAGGAGAATTTTATGCTAAAATCACGCGCTGTTTTAGATAAGGAAAACGATGAGGATTTTAAGGGTGAAGTGGGTTCTTGTCTGCGATGAGAATTTTAAAATTTTAAAAGAGGGCGCGATCGTCTTTGATAAAAAGATAATCGAGGTCTGCGCCTTTGCTAGTGCGGCGCGCAAATATCCGCAAGCCGAAATTTTGGACTTTAGCGGCGACATAGCGATGCCTGCGTTTATAAATCCGCACGTGCATTTGGAATTTAGCGCAAACAAAGGCTCGCTGCGTTACGGCGATTTTTTGGATTGGCTAGGCAGCGTCATCGCCTCAAGGCAGCAGCTTGACGCTGCGGCGCGCGGACGATTGACCTTGGAGCAGATCGCCGCGATGATGCGAAGCGGCATAGGTACGATCGGCGAAATTTCAAGTTTCGGCGGCGAGGCTGAAGCTTGCGCGCAAAGCGGCATTAGAACCGTGTTTTTTAATGAGATTTTAGGCGCGAGTAAGGACGCTGCGGCGGAGAATATTTCTAAATTTAAAGAGCGATTTGAGCGCGCAAAGGCGCTCGCAAGCTCGCTTTTTATCCCCGCCGTGTCGGTGCACTCGCCGTATTCGGCGCACCCGCAGATTACGGAGTTTGCGACGAAGCTTGCCCGCGAAAACGGGCTTGCTATAAGCACGCATTTTATGGAGAGCGCGTATGAGCGGCAGTGGCTGCGCACCGGTCGCGGCAAATTTAAAGCCTGGCTTGCTAAATTTAATCCAACGCCCGCGCCTTTTTACTCGCCGCAGAGCTTCGTAGCGCATTTTAGCGGGCTTCGCACGCTTTTTACGCATTGCGTTTGGGTGGATGATTTTAGCATCTTTGATCCGAAGCTTCACTCGATCACGCACTGCGCGCGCTCCAACCGCCTGCTTAGCAAAAAGCGACTAAGCTTTAAAAAGCTGCTCGCAAGCGGGCTTAATTACAACATCGCTACTGACGGGCTTAGCTCGAATTTTAGCCTAAGCTTTTTAGACGAGCTGCGTGCAAATTTAATGATGCACGACGAGTTGGGTTTGGTAGATCTGGCGCGAGCGCTAATTTTAGGCGCGACGAGAAACGCTGCTGCGGCACTGGGGCTAAATTTGGGCGAGCTGAGAGCCGGCAAGCTCGCCGACATCGCCGTTTTTGAAGGCATTGAGTGCAAGCAGAGCCAGCTGCCGCTACAGCTCATTTTGCAGAGCAAAAACGCAAAATCACTTTTTATCGAAGGAATGAAATGCAATTTCTAAAGAACATCTTTGCGCCGATCGGCGCCGTGCTCGGCTTTATCAACAAATACTTTAAATCCTTGATTTTTCTGCTTATTTTGTTTTTGATTTTCGCAGGCGGCGAAAGCGCGCAACAAAAGGGCGCGAATCTAGCTCAGCTTTCGCTAAGCGGTGCGATAATGGACGATAGCGAAATTTTAGAAAAGATCGAAACTCTGAAAAACGACGAGACGATCAAAGGAGTACTTCTACTGATCGATAGCCCCGGCGGCGCGCTAAGCCCGAGCGTGGAAATTTCGCTGGCAGTCAAGTCTCTAAACTCGCGCAAGCCGGTCGTCGCCTATGCCAAGGGCACGATGGCGAGCGGCAGCTACCTAGGCGGCGTGTGGGCGAGTAAAATTTATGCAAATCCGGGCAGCTTCATCGGCTCCATTGGCGTGATCATGCAAGGCTTAGACGTGAGCGAAGCGGCAGCTAAATTAGGCTTTGCCGAACAGATCGTCAAAGCGGGCGAGCTCAAAGAAGCGGGCACGATGATGCGAAAATGGAGCGACGCGGAGCGCGCAAGCCTACAAGCCCTGGTGGACGAGAGCTATGAGCTATTTACGCGCGAGGTGGCGCAGGCGCGCTCGCTGGATCTTAGGAAGCGCGATACGTGGGCGAATGCGCGAGTATTTTTAGCTAGCGGCGCCAAAGGCGTCGGGCTCATCGACGAGGTGGGCTCTTTGGAGGATGCTAAGAGCGCGCTCGTAAAGGCTAGCGGCGTAGCAGATCCGATCTGGCAGGAGCCCTCGGCGTATGAGAAGATGATAGATAAGCTAGCAAATAAAAGCGAGAGTTTGGTGCGCGGTGCATTCGGCGCGAAGCTGATGGCGTATTAGAATTTTAGAAATTTCGTAGAAATTTTAAAATATGAGGGAATTTTAAAAGTAGAATTTTGTATGTAGAAGCTACACCGGGTTTGATTACTTTTAAATTTCCTCGCTTTTTCATTTGGCGTTTCTTTAAAATTTTACCCTTTTTGTGAATTTTTCTTTGTTTAAGAACTCCTCATTTTTCTACCAATTATTCAGCCCCCTTTAAGCATCGCTTCTGTATAATCACAATTCTGTTTCGCAC
>NZ_CAJPRT010000026.1 GCF_905373215.1 uncultured Campylobacter sp. | reverse complement strand
AGCGCGTACAGCGCCTTTTGATTATGAAAAAATCGCCCGCTGATGATCGGCACGCCGAAGCTCGCCGCCTCGATCGGGCTGTGTCCGCCGATATTGCGCAAAAAGCTGCCGCCCAAGATCACAACATTTGAAATTTTATAAAAGTTCGCTAGCTCGCCGAAGGCATCAAGCAAGATAAAATCGCTCGCAAGCCCAGCGCTCGCGCTAAATCGCTCAAAGCTAAGTCCGTGCTCGCGCGCCCAAGTCTTGCAAATTTCACGTACCTTTTCGAAGCGCTCCGGATGTCTCGGCGCCAGGATAATTTTTAGCTTTTGCGGCGCGGCAATCGCAAGCGCTGCATTCGGTGCGGTAGAATTTAAAGACGCGCCGTTTAAAGGCGCCGTATTCGGCACGGCGGACGAAGCGTCGCTTGAGCTCGCCGCATCCAAAGAAGCTGCGTTTAAATTTACCGGCTCAAGCGAGCTCGTCTTGCCGCGAAGCTCAGCCGCAGGCAAGCTTTTATCGCCGCGGGCACCCGCTGCGTATGGGTCTTTTTCGGGCATACTCTGCGAGCCGTGAAATTTTATAAAATCATTTAAATTTGATAAAACAAGCTCCTCTTCGCCCTCGTGAGTGTTTGAGATTGTAAGCACGAAGCTATTTGCGGTCGCGGCGGAATAGTCTTTCGTCGCAACGGCGATATTCGCGCTTTTTATGTTGCCCGCGACCTTTATATTTTTTGCGCCGAGCTCCCGCAGCCGCGCCGCATCAAGCTCGCTTTGCGCAAGCACCAGATCGATATTTTCAAACGCTTTGCGATAATAAAGCTTAAAACGCAGATAGCTCGCGTACGAGCGGTCGCTAATGCGCGCGTTTAGCAGGATCACGTAGCTTCCGCGCGATTTAGCGGCACGGATCAAATTTAGCCACAGCTCCGCTTCGAAAATCACCAGCACGCGGCTGCCCGTAAGCCAAAATGGAAGCCAGTTTTCAAACGGCAGGTAGCGAGAGTTCGGCGTGAGAGCGCGCGCCGCGTCAAAGCCCGTCTGCGTGGTCGTGCTAAGCGCGACGCTATCAAATTTAGAAATTAGCGGCGCAAGAGCGTTTACCTCGCCCAGGCTACAAGCGTGAAAATGCACCGCAGCGGGGCTAAATTTAGGATTTTTGTATAGAAAAAATCGCGCCTTCAGGCTCGTGCGGTATTTTTTTTTAAAGCTTAGGATAAAAATAAAAGGCGCAGCTGCAAGCCACGCCAAAAACGCCAAGGTGGTGTAGATCACTCGGCTTCTTTATATAAAATTCTGCCGCAATACGGGCAGGTTACGATGTCGTCGCTTTTGATGACCGCAGAATAGGTCTTGTCGCTTATACGCATAAAGCAGCCGTAGCAGGCCTGTTTGCGCACCGGCGAGACCGCCGTATTGCCCGCCCACTTGCGGATCTTTTCGTAGAATGAGACGGTTTTGGGGTTCATCGCCTGCATTAGTTTATCGCGCTTGGCGTAGATCGCGCCGCGAGCAACCTCGACCTCGCCCATCTCGGCGCTTACCTGCTCTTGCAAGCTTTTTAGCTCGGCTTCAAACGCCTCTTGCTTTTCACTCTGCTCTTTTACGAGCGCCTCCTTTGCGGCTACGATCTTTTCTAGCCTTTCGATCTCCTCGTTTGTGGCTTCGAGCTGCTCTTTTGCGATATCCTCTTCGACGCTAAGGGCCTTGATCTCTTTTTCGGTCTTTGCCGCGCCGCTTTTTTTACCCGTGCTTTTTAGCTTAGACGAAAAGGCGCTCAGCTGCGCGTTTGCTTGTAAAATTTGAGATTTTAGCTCAGCGATCTCCGCATTTAGAGTTTCGATCTGTTCCTTTGCGCCTGAAATTTCGCCGCTTTTTTTGCTTAGTTTCTCCTGCGCGGCCTCGATTTTAGGCTTAAATCCGTCCAGCTGCTTATCGAATTCGCAAAGCTCTACCAATTGGCTTAAATATTTGTTCATCTTCTTCCTTTAATAATACGTAAATGGATTTTTCTGCTCGCTTATTATAACTTCAATTTCGCTTTTTTGCAAGAAAGGTGCGAGCGCGCGCCCAAAATAGCGCTCACTTTCAAAATGATTTATATCGATCAAACTCACGCCGTTTTCTAAATTTTGAAGCGCCGCGTGATATTTTATATCGCCCGTGATGAAGCAATCCACGCCTAAGCTTTGATTTAGTTCGCTTCCGCTACCGGTGCAAAGCGCGATATTTCGGATGAAATTTTTCGTCTTTACGGCGCGCAGATGCTCGATGCCAAGCTTGCGTTTTATATCCGCACACAGAGCCTCAAAGCTCAAATCCGCGCACATGAAAACCAAAAATTCTCGCTCATCCGTAATTTCAAATTTTAAAATTTCGCGCGCTACGAATCCGTTTAAAACGTGCTTGTCAAAGTTCGTATGCATCGCGATGAGAGAGATGTTTTTGCGGATCATCTCATAGATCAAATTTGCAGGATAGAGCCGCGGATCAAGCGATTTTAGCGGACTGAAAATCAGCGGGTGGTGCACCACAAAAAGCGAGCCCGCCTCCGCCTCGCGCACCAGCTCGCTAGTAACGTCGAGGCTTAGATAGATTTTTGAAATTTCATCATCCAAGTTTCCGAGCATTAGCCCGCTATTATCCCATGCCTCCGCGTCGCAAAATGGCGCGGCGGCGTTTAAAATTTCATAAATTTCGCCCGTTTTCATAAATTTTACTTTGCGCTTTTATCCGCTTTATCCGCGGAATTTTGCTTGCCGTGGGCGTTTTTTAAATTTACGCCTGCCGAGTTTGCGTCCGCCGCGCCGCCCTCTTTACCGCCTTTTTTATCACCGCACGTTGCGGCGTCCAGCTCGGCGACGTATTTTTGCGGATCTGCGTAGCAAAGCGCGCAGTTTTTGGCAAGATCGCGGATCTTTAAAATATAATCCTGCCTCTGCGTGACCGAGATCGCTCCGCGCGCGTCAAGGACGTTGAACGTGTGCGCCGCGAGCATGCAGTAATCATACGCAGGAAGCGCCAGGCCGTGCTTTAGGATGCTTTTGCACTCGCCGAAACAGTTTTCAAACTGACTAAAAAGCATCGCGGTGTCCGCAAGCTCGAAGTTATATTTGCTGAACTCAAACTCGCCCCTTTTATGCACGTCGCCGTAGGTTACTAGCCCCGCCTTGTCGTCCCAGACGATGTCGTAAACGTCGTCTTTGTTTTGCAAATACATCGCCAAGCGCTCAAGCCCGTAGGTGATCTCGCCGCTAATTAGCTCGCACGTAATGCCGCCTACCTGCTGAAAATAGGTAAACTGCGTCACCTCCATGCCGTCTAGCCAAACCTCCCAGCCAAGCCCCCAGGCCCCTAGCGTCGGGCTTTCCCAGTTATCTTCTACGAAGCGTATATCGTGGCTTTTAAGATCTAGCCCCAGCTTCTCTAGGCTTTTTAGATAGAGCTCTTGGATATTATCCGGGCTCGGTTTTAAGATCACCTGAAACTGATAATACGCGCCCAAGCGGTTTGGGTTTTCGCCGTAGCGCCCGTCTGTGGGGCGACGCGAAGGTGCGACATATGCCGCGCGCCAAGGTTTGCTTCCTAGACTGCGCAAAAAGGTAGCCTGATGATAGGTGCCTGCGCCCGCGGGCATATCGTAGGGCTGAACGAGCAAGCAGCCCTGCTCGTGCCAGTAGTTTTGAAGCGTCAAAATAATCTGTGAAAACGTCATTTTTATCCTTTTATCGATATGTAAATTTAAATTTTATCTTCCAAAGAGCTTTTCAAAGTCCGTTTTAAAGGCTCTTTGAAGTTTTGAGCTTTCAAAAAATTTCCAAATTCCGGTCCAGATTCGCCAGCTCTCGTAGGCTCGTTCGCAAAATCAAAAACCGCGCAATCGCCTGCTTCGATACGTAATTTATCGCCGGTTTCATCGCGCTCATTTTTGCAGCACTGCTTCGCGGATTTGCAAGCTTCGTTGTGGTTTTCTTTATGGTGCTGTTCCTTCGAGCAAGTGCCTATTAGCACGGAGTATTCGCCCTGTGCGCCGTTTTCATAATCGTAATATGCGGCGTAAATTTCGTTTTTCTCGGCGCTGCTTCTGCTAGCGTTAAATTTTAAAAACTCGCCCCACAAATTTGCGATCACCCCTCGCCCACTCATCTCATCTGCGTTATTCGTGCGAGCCTTTAAGCCGCAAATTTCAAAGCTCTCGCGTAATTTTAAAATTTTCAAAGCCTAGCCCTCAAGCAGCACTTCGATCTGCTCGGAGTCCTTTTTCAGCGCCTCCGCTTTTGCCGCGCGATCCGCCTTTAGCTTCGAGCTTAGCACCTCGTCGCTTAGAGCTAAAATTTGCACCGCCAGATACGCTGCGTTTTTCGCGCCTGCCTTGCCGATCGCAAGCGTCGCGACGGGGATGCCCGCAGGCATCTGTACGGTCGAATACAGCGCATCTACGCCGCTAAGCGCGCTACCGCCGAGCGGGACGCCTAGCACCGGCTTGGTCGTATTCGCAGCGACCGCGCCGGCAAGATGCGCCGCCATGCCCGCCGCGCAGATGAAAACCTGCGCGCCCTTTTTCTCGGCGTCCGCGACGTATTTAGCCGTACGGGCGGGACTTCGGTGCGCCGAAGATACGATCATCTCGTACGGCGCGCCGAATTCGTTTAAAATTTTAGCCGCCTCGTAAACGACCTCGTAATCGCTCTTTGAGCCCATTATTATAGAAACAAATTTCATTCCATCTCCTTTCTTAAAAAGCAAAACTCCGCGAGCTTCGCAGGCAGCTTAATCTCATTTAGATTGCCGCTGTGAATCTCGCTGAATTCCTTACCGCTGCGGCTTTGCAGCTTCTTAAATTTTAAATATGGCTTGCCGTCAAGCTCAAAAATTTCGCCGATTTCATTATCGCAAGGGTAAATTTCAAAGCCGCGCGGAGCAAAAATTTCATAGCTCTCGCCGGGTAAAATTTTATCCTTGACGCTTATAAACTCGCCATCCTGCGAGATCGCGCAGACCTGATGCGTGCCAAGTTCGATGCTGCGGTCTAAATTTTGCGTATCGGCGCGCTCGTACGGGTGCTTTATCAAATATCCGTCGCTAAAACCGCGGTTTTTAAGCGTCGCAATCTCGCGCTCGTAAACACGGGCTTCAAATTTATCGCTCGCAGCATCGTCGATCGCCGCGCGGTAGGCGTTCGTAGCGCACGCGACGTAGTATTCGCTTTTAGTGCGCCCTTCGATTTTGAAGCTATCGATCGCGCCCGTTTGCATGATCTTTTGCACATGTGAAATTAGGCTAAGATCCTTCGCGTTCATTACGAAAGTGCCCTCCCCTTCACGCTCTTGTAAGCGGAAAAGTGCGCTGGTTTCGGGATTTTTCGCGTAAAGCTCGTAGTTAAATCTACAGTCGTTCGCGCAGCTTCCGCGGTTGCTGAAGCGTCCGCTTTGCACCGCGCTAACAAGACAGCGCCCGCTGTATGCGAAACACATCGAGCCGTGCACGAAAATTTCGATCTCTAAGTTTGGAATTTTATCTTTGATCTGCACGGCGTCTTTGAGCGTCATCTCTCGCGCCGCGACGATGCGAACGGCGCCCAGCTCCGCCCAAACCTGAGCATCGAGATAGTTTAGCACGTTAGCTTGAGTAGAGACATGAATCGGAATTTCGGGAGCTATTGCTCGCGCGAGGTTTGCGACGCCTAAAGTGGCGATTAAAATTCCATCCACGCGCAGATCGCGAAGAAATTCCAAATGCCTTTCGATGTTTCCTAGCTGGCCGTTGGTCGCAAAGCCGTTTACGGTCGCATAAAGCTTCTTGCCACGCTCGTGCGCGTATGCGACGCCCTGCGCGAAGCTCTCCTTGCTAAATTCCTTCGCGCTTCGCTGGCGCAGCGAAAATGAGCCGGTGCTTGCATACACGGCGTCCGCGCCGTAAGCCAGGGCGATTTTTAGTTTCGTTAAATTCCCAGCAGGAGCTAAGAGTTCGGGTTTTTTCAAATACATTCCTAGTGATTTTTTAAGCGCGATTTTACTACAATTTAGCCAAAATTTTATTTAAGGAGCAGTTGATGCGAGCCGATCTACACAACCACACCTATCTTTGCAACCACGCTAGCGGCGAGCCGCGACAGTATTTGGAAGCGGCGATCGCACGAGGCATAGAAATTTTCGGCTTTGCGGATCACGCGCCGATGAACTTCGATCAAAAATACCGAATGAGCTTCGAGCAGATGGAGTTTTACGAGCGGATGATTAGGGATCTGCGAGATGAGTTTAGCGGGCAGATCGACGTGCGGCTGGGATACGAGGTCGATTTTATGACGAAACGGGAACTAATGGATGAGCGGATTTTCGCGCGCGAGGTTGATTATCTCATCGGCTCGGTGCATTTTTTAAACAACTGGGGCTTTGATAACGAGGAATTTTTAGATCAGTGGAGCGGGCGCGAAATAGACGACGTTTATCGCGAATACTTTGCGCTGATCTGCGCGCTGTGCAAAAGCGGCAAATTTGACATTTTAGGGCATATGGATCTGATTAAAATTTTTAAATTTACTCCGAAAAAAGATATTCGAGTTTTGGCAGGCGGCGCGATAAACGCGATCAAAAAAAGCGGCATCGTCGTGGAGCTAAACTCCGCCGGGCTTCGCAAGCCCGCAAATGAAATTTATCCAAGCGACGCGCTTTTGCAGATGCTAGCGGATGCGGATGTGCCAATCACGCTTAGCTCGGACGCGCACTCGGTAGCTCAAGTGGCGTTAAATTACGATAAAATTTACGCCAAAGCGCGCGAGTTCGGCTACGAGCGGATCGCCGTTTTCAAAAATCGCGAGCGGCAGTTCGTAAGTCTGGCGTAAATTTACGGCGGCCGCCTTTAAATTTAAAAAGGCGCGGACGGCAAGAAATTTTAAAATTTCAAAAGCTTCGGCGGCGCAAAATTTTAAAAATCGCGGCGCGCAAAACGGCACAGATAAAGTCGAATTTCAACTAAATAATGTTAAAATCCGCCGTTAAATTTAGCCCGAATACGGGCGGAAAAAAGGAAAAAATATGGGAAAATTTGTTAATGACGTGAAGGAATTTTTTAAATTTTGCGATGAGAACGAGGTCGAGTTCGTCGATTTTCGATTTACCGATCTAAAAGGCACCTGGCACCACGTCGCTTACAACTACAAGCGCTTGCCGAAGGACTTCGCCGACGGAATTCCATTTGACGCGAGCTCGGTAGCGGCATGGCAGCCGATCGATAAATCCGATATGATGCTAAAGCCCGACGTAGGGACGGCGTTTTTAGATCCATTCACCGCTGACGTTACGATCATCGTCATCTGCGACGTTTATGATATCTACAAAAACGAGCTTTATGAAAAATGCCCGCGCTCGATCGCCAAAAAAGCCGAGCAGTTTCTGCAAACTACGGGTCTTGGAGATACCTGCTATTTCGGGCCGGAGAACGAGTTTTTTGTTTTCGACGACGTAAAGATCATCGACGATATGAACTGCGCGATGTTTAAGGTGGACACCGAAGAGGGGCATTGGAACAGCGGCAAAAACTACAAAGACGGCTTTAACAGCGGCCACCGCCCGGGCGTAAAGGGCGGCTACTTCCCCGTCCAGCCCGTCGATTCGATGGTCGATCTACGCGCCGAGATGCTAAAAGTGCTTGAACAGATCGGGCTTGAGACCTTCATCTGTCACCACGAAGTAGCGCAAGGACAAGGCGAGATCGGCGTTAAATACGGCACTCTCGTCGAGGCTGCCGACAACGTGCAAAAATACAAATACGTAGTAAAGATGGTCGCGCACCTAAACGGCAAGACCGCGACCTTTATGCCAAAACCGCTCTACGGCGATAACGGCAGCGGAATGCACGTGCACCAATCGATCTGGAAAAAGGGCAAAAACACCTTTTACAAAAAGGGCAACTACGCAAATTTAAGCGACGCGGCTAGATGGTATATCGGCGGCGTGCTAAAGCATGCGCGCAGCATCGCGGCGTTTACGAACCCGAGCACCAACAGCTACAAGCGCCTGATCCCGGGCTTTGAGGCGCCGTCCATTCTAACTTATTCGAGCCAAAACCGCTCCGCTTCGATCCGCATCCCTTACGGCAGCGGCGAGCACTCGGTGCGCGCGGAGATGCGCTTCCCAGATAGCACCGCATGCCCGTATTTGGCGTTTGCGGCGATGCTGATGGCGGGCATCGACGGTATCAAAAACAAAACCGAGCCGGTGGGGCCGATGGATGAGAATTTATTCAAGCTGCACCTGGATGAGATCCGCGAGCGCGGCATCGAGCAGCTTCCGCACACGCTTCGCGGCAGCCTAGAGGCGGTAATCCGCGATAATGAGTATCTGCGCCCGATAATGAGCGAGCTTTTTATCGAGACCTATCAGCATTTTAAATTTGAAACGCAGGTTTGGCCTTACGAGGCGCGCCCTACGCCGTTTGAGTTTGCGACGAATTATTCGTGCTAAGACGGGCTTATTTTATGCCGCGCCGCCCGGTTTTTACGAGACGGTGCGGCATAGAGCCTTGGAATTTTAAAATTTCGCCGCGCAAGAGCTTTTAAAATTCTACCGCATGCGCGAACTTAAATACCGCCCGTGAAGCTTCAACTCTTTTACTCTAAACGCGAAATTTTATACTTTCTGCTCATTTTGTTTGGAATTTTATCGATAAACCTAGGCGTGAAATTTTATGAATTCAGAGAATTCCGCGCGAGAAACTACGCCTTTTACGACGCGCAAATTTTAAATGCCTACGCCAAAACGAACGAGCGCGGCCGCACCTACACGGTGCTAAAGCTCAAAACGGCGGATTTTACCCTCTACACAACTGCCGGGCTCGGGCGGGAATTTCACCGCTTCGCGCGCGTAAATATCGGCATCGTAACGAAAAACGTAAAATTTTTAGATTTTTTAAAGCAGCGCTTTTACGCGCCAAATTTTAAAATCGGAGGCGAGACCGCGCCCTCTGGGGCAAAATGGCGCGCGATAAGCTTCGTTCGCGCCCAACACGAAGATGAGATGACGGCAGATCTTTACTCCGCGCTGTATTTTGCGACCGAGATTTCAAAACCGCTGCGCGCTAGCGTGACGAACTGGGGCATAGCGCACATCATCTCGATCAGCGGCTTTCATCTGGGCATTATCTTTAGCACGGCCTTTCTGCTCGCAATGCCGATCTACCGCTATTTTCAGGATCGCTACTTTCCGTACCGCAGCGCTAAGCGCGATCTTAGCGTCTTTGTGATCGTGCTGATGAGCGGATATCTCTTCGTGCTTGATTTCACGCCGAGCTTTCTGCGCTCGCTTGCGATGTGCTGCGTAGGGTTTTACCTAGCGATGCGAAATTTCTACGTACTTAAATTTACGAACCTTTTTCTCACCATCGCGCTTCTACTCGCGTTTTTCCCGCACTTAGCCTTTTCGATCGGATTTTATTTCTCCTGCCTCGGCGTACTGTATATCTTCCTCTACCTGCACCACTTCGCGCCAAAATTTAAGCTCTGGCAGAACGTCATACTTTTTAACCTCTACGTTTGGCTCAGCATGAACGTGGCGGTCTATTATTTCTTCCCGACCGCTTCGTTGCAGCAGCTTAGCGTCATGCCGCTGGGATACGTGTTTGTGATCTTTTATCCGCTAAGCATATTTTTGCATCTATTCGGGCTCGGCGGCGCGCTCGATACGCCGCTGCTTGCGTTTTTAAACTTTGCGCTACCGAGCTTTCAGGCGCAAATTCCGCCGCTTCTTTTCGCGCTCGCAAACATCTGCGCGCTTGCTGCGATAAAGCTTCGCTACGCAGCGCTTGGTTGCGCGATAATCGGAATTTCGCCGATATTTTTTATAACGTAGCGCGCGAAAATTCCAGCGGGAATTTTATCCGTTGGAATTTTATGCTAAAATCGCGCTTCAAATCTCACAAAGGATCAAAATGTTTATTGCAAACCTCACCTACGTTAAAGAAATTAGCGAAGTCGATCGCTTCATCAACGAGCACAACGCGTTTTTAGACCGATTTTATGCGGCGGATAAATTTATCTGTTCGGGGCGCAAAGTCCCTCGCACCGGCGGCATCATCTTAATCAACGCCAAAGACCGCGCGGAGCTTGATGAGATCATCGCGCAAGATCCGTTCTTTCAAAACGGCGTCGCAAAATACGAGATCATAGAATTTGCGCCGACGAAATTTGCGCCCGAGTTTTGGCGACTTTTCGGCGAATAAAAGACGCGGGTTAAATTTTAAAATTTGCGTGCGAGATGAAATTTTGACCCGAATTAAAAGCCGAAACGCGGCGGCAAATTTAGATAAGCTTAAAACTGAAATTATGCAAAAACGGCTAAATTTAAAGGAGATCGGGTGCTGATAAAACTGCGGCTCGCAACGCCGCAAGATGCGGACGCGCTGCTTGAAATTTACGCGCCTTACGTAAAGCAAACGGCGATTAGCTTCGAATACGACGTGCCCGGCGCCGCGGAATTTGCGGGGCGAATCGAGCAGACGCTGCAAAGATACCCATATCTGCTCGCTTACGTAAGCGACGAGGCGGCATGCGCGGACGACGAACGGAATGAAAATTTTAAAATTTCTGCGAGTGCGGCGGGCGCAGAGAATGAAATTTTGCCCGCAGACGAGGCGCGAAATTGCGCAAGCGGTACAGTGAAACAAAATGGCGCAAATTTAAAACCGGGCCAAATCCTCGGCTATGCCTACGCTTCGGCTTTCAAAGAGCGCGCGGCATACGATTGGTCGGCGGAGAGCTCGGTTTATGTGTCGCAAAACGTGCGCGCTTGCGGTATCGGCAGGCTGCTCTACGAAGCGCTAGAGCGCGCGCTCAGAGCTCAAAACATCGCAAACATGAACGCTTGCATCGCTTGCGGGGATGACGAATACTTAAACGACGCTAGCGTGCGATTTCACGAGCGAATGGGCTTTTGCTTCGTCGGAAAATTCGAGCGCTGCGCCTATAAATTCGGCCGCTGGTACGATATGGCGTGGATGCAAAAGCCGATCGGCGCGCATCTGCAAAATCAGCCCGCGATGAGGCCCTTCGCGCGTTTTAGAGATGAAATTTGCGCGAGCACGGGCATTGAAATTTAATTTAAAGGAAAAACTTTGACCCATTTTATCATTGACGACGAAAATATCGACGTAGATAATATTTTTGACGTCGTAAATCTAAAAGAGGGCGACGAGCTAAATATCGTCTCCAACACCGCCAAAAAGATCGGCGCCTTGACCCTTGCGCGCCTATCAAAGATGGGCGTTAGCATAGGCGAGGTCTTTACGATCGGCAAGCAAAGAAAGGACTTCGCCGATAAGATCATCGTGTTTTTGATGGGCAAACTCTGCGGGCAGGAGGGCAAGATCGGCATCGTCAGCAACGACAAATTTTACGACGACGTGATAGAATTTTTTAATAATCTAAACTACCGCAAAAATCCGAAATTTGAAAAGATCAGCCTAGCCTCGCATGCCGCAGGAGCGGGTACAAAACAAAGCAAAACAAGTAGCGCGGCAGAGAAAAAAACCCAAAAAGCGGAGCCGAAAGCTACAAAGCAGGAGCCAAAGGCCCAAAAACAAGGGGTAAAAACCGCAAAACAAGAGCCTAAAACCGCGAAGCAGGAGCCGAAGGCTGCACAACAGGAACAAAAGGCTGCAAATTCCAAAATCGCCAAAGCGGACATTGCCGCGGCAGAGGCGCTGATACCCCAGTGTGTGAGCCTGCAAGCCCTCTATGCCGCGTGCGTCGCAAAGCTCGGCAGAGCCAAAGGCTGCGAAGCCTACCGTGAGATCAAGGACGGCGCGCGAGCGCAATACGCGAGCATCGCCTACGATAGCGACCTAAAAGACGGCGCCGTAAGGCGAAACGCGATCAAGCTCTACCGCGAAAGCGGCGGCGATATGGCGGAATTTCACAATAAGCTGACGAGCGAATACAAACACGCGGGGCCTGAAATTTACAAAGAATTTAAAGAAAAACTCGTCGGAAAGATGATCTAGGCGCTTCGGCACTGGGGTTTGAGGCGCAGCGATAGTATGCGTCGCGACGTAGCGGCAAAGCGTGGCCTGGCGGCGTTAAGATGCGTCGTTGCGGCGCGCGGCATGGTACGGCGCAGCATAAATGAGCCCGAAATGAAACTATTTGTTTGCGCGGCGTGTCGTCTTATTTTTGCTGTATATAACCAAGCAGAGCCCAGGCGCTTAGACATAGTAGCAGAGTAAAGATATATAGGATAAATTTCATTCTGCTAAGTCTAATCTGGATTTAATCATAATTAAAGTTATATGGTTTGTAGCCGAAAATATGCAAAGTTTTTAAGGCTAGCTCTCTGACTTCTACCCATGATTTATTATGATAGACTAGGTATTCGTAACCGTCTGCCTCTAATAAGCTGCGGTTATTAAAATTTTTATCTATAAGTTCCATAAGCACCATTAGTGCATCCCTTTCGTATGGCAGGAAACAAAATTTAAATTGTTCCAATAAGGCATTTTTACATTCGGTATATAAAAATTCTACCATTTCCGATGGGCTTTCGTAATATTCAACTGCAGGATGTATCAAATGATCAACTTGATATTCCAAATAAGCCATTCGACATAGACTAACCATAAGCCCGCTTTTCCTAAATATCTCTTTTCCGTTAATTTGCATTTGGGTTTCCTTTTTATTTAAGTGCTGTCTCCGTGAGTTTAATATAGGTCAAAGTCACCTAAATCATATCCGAAAATATGCAAGGTCTTTAAAGATAGCTCTCTAACCTCTATCCAGGATTTATTGTGATATACCAAATACTCACCTATGCCTTCTAATAGGCTTTGATCTTTAAAGTATCTATCTATGAGCTCCAAAAGTTCTCTTAGCGCATCCCTCTCGTATGGTAAGAAGCAAAATTTAAATTGCTCCAATAAAGCGTTCTTGCATTCGGTATATAAAAGTTCCGCCATTTCCGAAGGACTTTCGTAATGTTTAGCCGTAGGATGAACGATATATTTATCTTGATGTTCCAAAGAAGCCATTCGAGTTAAATGGAACATAAGATCGCCCTTTTTAAATATCTCTTTTCCGTCAATTTGCATTTAAATTTCCTTTTATTGGGATATGGGTTCCGTTGGTTTTGGATTTTAAATCCCCGCGCTCATAAAAATCATCAAGAGTGAAACCAAGTATATTCAGTAGTCTTAATGACTTCTCCATTATCTTTTTCCAAATTTCAGACATATTATCATATATCTCATCGTAGTCATATTTGCTATAAAAATAATCGATCATTTCTTTATACTCTGCTATGGCTTTTAGTTCTATTTCTGTAAATAGAAATTTGTATTCCGGTCTCTGGGCTATCTCTAGAGGATTATATACATATTCGACTAATTCGCCCGGTGTTGCATATTCATCGATAGTGGAATTATCTATATATCTAATCTGATGTTTTCTCGATGCAAGACAATATAAAGGCTCGACGATAAAAGCCTTTTGTGCATTATTTTTCTGCATTTGGGTTTCCTTTTATTGGGATATGAGTTTGCCCGCATTATATCGTAATATATTTTTAAAATTCTCGCAGAAATTATCATTTTATAAAACTACTATTTTAAAAGCGCAATTTGTTTTAAAGCCTTTTTCGCGTACTCCCTTAAATCCTCTTCACTTAATGGATCACCTACTGTATCATCACCCCTCAACTCTTCGTCTGGTTCGAATTCATCGATATCGGTAAGAAGCCTGTTTAGCGGCTCATAATATTCATCGGGGAAATTTTTATCATTCATAAATTTATCCCAATATATCTTTTCGAATTCAAATACGTCGATTCTATTTTGCAAAAAATCCTCTATTATTTTTATATATTCCTCTATCACAATGAGCCTTTTTGGATATATTTTAATCGCCCACTGCCCTAATACTTAGAATCGACCATAAATTACTATCGACATTCACGCCTTCGCATAAATTTTTTATAATTGTTAAGTCGTTAGAGGAAATTTTTATATCATATTCATACATTTGAACTAAAAAATCTTCCAGCACTATACCATATTCTCCAGCCTTGACCAGTTCTTCCAAATAAATTACAAAGTCGCGCCGACCGACTCTGGCAAATTCATCTTTGTAATTACGGAATAAATTTAAAAATATCAAATCGTTGTATCTCATTTGCTGCTTTCCTTAAATTTATTTCTCATCGCCGCTTCATAATCTTCTAGCTTCGAATTTCTATTTGAATATCAAGCAAGTCATCGTTATCTGGGTATTTGGCGGTCTCCGAGAGCGTAAATTTTATTACACTTAGCAGCTGTTTAGCCAAATCACTGTATTTTTTCTTAAATGCATTAAAATTTAAGAAAATTAGCTTTAAATCGTCTCGAACGCCTTGCTTATTTTTTAAACCGTATCGTGAGTTTTCCTCTTTTTCCTCGATATATTCGCTATAGCTTTCCCACCCGTCTTTATCTTTATATTGCTCCCACTCTTCCTCGCTATATTCTTTCCATTCCTTAAATCGTAGAAACCAAAAGAAATCCGCGAATGCACCAGGGCCGATACGTAGCGGTAAAGACAGCTTTTCGGATAAATATGAGTATAACTTATGCTCTATTTCTTTGGGACAATAATCATGCCATTCATCAATATATCTTCTGTCTTTTTGCAACTCATCAAAGTCAATCACTACTTCTGTCATTTTCTCCCCCTACTCTTTAATCCTATCTCAAAGAAATTTCTGACCACTTTACGGCGCGGCGTGATATTTCATAAATTTTAACACCGAAAGCGTTTTTAAAATATCATTACTTTTGTCTTATAATTGTATGTAAATTTAATACTACAAATTCATAAAGCTAAAATTAAAATTGCTTAAAAATGCTATCGTCGATATCGCTTACATTATAACCCATAAAATTTAAAAAATCTTTCGCTTCTTTACGTAGTTCTTCCCAAAGAGGCGTTTTATATATATCTTCATTGGGAAGACTTTTTATCTTGTCTCTCATTGCTTCACATCGCTTTAATTCATCTTGCGTAAATTCTTCCTTAAATGATTGCGCCTCTATGCAGGCACTACTTAGGTCCTCTAACAATTCTTCCGGCGATGTATATACATCAGCATCTGCATCGGCATTATCAATATACTTGGTTTGAAATTCAATTGACGCTAAAGCAAAAAGTGATTGCAAAAGTGCTTTTCTTCCTCTTGCCATTTTATTCTCCTAAATTTTATATCCCGTACCACTTCGTTACATTTCCTTCTTCGTCGATACCAACCTCTATGTGTTTGTATTTATTGTAAAGGCTCGGAATCAAAATTTCATCATAATATTTTTTGCCGCATTCTGTGATAAACATATACATATTATGATGGTACCACCGATTCGGCTCCTCCCAAAAAGCGCAATCTGCGTAAATATAATTTTTTAGAGGTTCGTATGGGCGGGCTATAAATTTATCTAAATTATAAAAGAAATTATCTCTTAAAATTTTCCATTCTTCAAATTTTCTCATATTTAAATTTATATTAGCGCTATTTTTATATTTTATGTCGGTATCTATGAAATTATTTAGATAAAACTGCCCAAAGAGCATTATTAAAATATCTCTTACATTCTCATCGCATAAACTAAAATTATGAATTAATGTGCTGGCGATAGAGTCGGTCTCATAGACTTCGGTGCTTTTCATTAGGCTAAACGCCTCGAGCTCATAAAAATCCAGCGATCTTTTCCCGCTTGCGGCTTGAAAATCTTTAAAAATCTTAAATCTAAAATCTTCCGCTTCGCTAAAGAAATAGACATATGGGTTTAAATTTAAATCAAGCGCTTTTACTCTCATTTTATACCGTCCAAATTATTGTTTTTCGCATTTTAGCATTGTTTTGCATAATAAGCTCTTCCTTGCTGAGTTTCAGTCACACAAAAGTATTTGCTATTTACATCGACCGGCTCATAATTTTTATCATCTCTTAAAATATTTAAAATTTCAGATTTATCGCGTATCTCTTTCATTTCTGTATCATAACCCCAATTTGAACTAAACAATCCTATATACCCTTGCTCGTATAAGAACAATAAAATTTCTTTCGCCACTTTAAGCGAATTGGCAACGTTAATAGAATTTAATTCCCAAACGATCTCCCATAAAGAGATATAATCGCCATCTTCGACTATTCCCGATAAAATAGTTAAAATCGTCTTTTTATTCATTTAAAACCGCATTCCCAAATCAAGTCTAATTGAAGTCATAGCTAAAGTCATCTAAATCATAACCAAAAATTTGGATTGTTCTTAGAGCTAATTCTCTGTCCTCTATCCAAGACTTATTTTCATATACTAGATAGTCACCATCTTCTTCGCTTTTCAATAAACTCCCGTCTCTAAAGTATTTATATATAAGGTCTACAAGCTCCCTTAATATCTCTCTTTCATAGGGCAAGAAGCAAAATCTAAATTTATCGCTTAAAGCTCGCTCGCATTGGTTACATAATACTTCTGCCATTTCCGACGGATCTTCATATTCGTCGATTGTGGGATGAATAATATATTTATCCTGATATTCCAAAGAAGCCATTCGCCACAGATGAAACATAAGACCGCCTTTGTAGAATATCTCTTTTCCGTTAATTTGCATTTGGGTTTCCTTTTATTGGGATGTGGGTTTCATCTAGCATTCTAAACTCGTATATTTTAATAAAATTTTCGGTCTTATATACAACTCTATCTGTACCATTCTGTCTATAGCAAAATTTTGTCCTATTTCTATAAATTCGCCATCTTTATTTCTTCTAATTTTTAAGGACTCGATGCATTCGGCGGTAAATTCCACAGCCGTCTTTCCGCCTGTTTTTATAGTAATTTCTACCCATCCCTCGACTATGCAATATGTAAATATTAACCCGTCTATTTCGAACGTATATTTTCCAATATCACTATCTATTTCATCCGGATAAAAACCCAAAAAATCACTCATCTCTACCGTATCGGGGTATGTTTTTATATATGTCATTTTATGCCTTCCTTTGGGATGGTAGTTATAAATTTTATACTTTAATCATGCCTAGAAAATAAATTTCATATAATTACATATACCGAGCTTTGATTAAATTTAGCCTCTGAAAAATCTACGATCTTTTCATTATCTCTTAAAGTATAAAGCTCGAAATCCGCGCTCAGTCCATCGATATTATAGAAATCCAAACATAAAGCAAATCTGCTGTTCTCAATATCCATATTTTCGATCTTTTCCTTTACCAATTTCAAAAATAAAAGGCATTCTTTAATAAAATCATCTTCCTTTAAATTTGGATTTTTGATCTCCACTTCATTGATCGACCACTCAAAATCGCTTAAGCCTTGATATATTGAAGAATTAATTAAAATGTTCTCTGTTGTGGCTATTCTTTCCCTTTTAAGATTCTTGATAAAAAATATTCCTGTATCAAGATAGATCAAGCCTTCGCGCAATAGCTGCTTTAATTGCGATATTTTCAGATCTTTGATTGAGCCGCTAAGGGCAATAAATTTAATTAAATTCGGATCGGCATACAAAGTTCCTCTTTTTATCTCTCTTACTTCTTGCGCTCTGGAAAATAGCTCTTCATTATTTTTAGGCAGAAGAAAAACCGCTTTGTTCAAATTAACCTCTTTTTTATCTATCGTCACTTTTGCCATGCTGTTTTTCTCGCAAAATTTTAAAAAGTTGATTCCATATTTAATCTCGTCATTTAGCCCTATACAGCCAAAACCCTTGCTATCATGCGGATAGACGGCTAAATTTAAACTCGGAAAAACTATAAAACACCATTCGTTTATAGAATAATCATAGCACATTAAAAATTTAGCCAGCTCTTTTATATCGTCCCATTTCAGAATGTCCATTCTTATGCACATAGCGGGCAGCGGATATTCTTTATCTCTAGCCAGAGAAAAATACTCATTTTGTTCTTGCAAAATTCCAAGATCTTTAAATTTATCGTATAACGGCTTTACCTGCGAGATTGCTTTATATTTTTTGTATGCTTTATTATCACACATTAGAGCGCTTACGATAAATACTTCATCGCTATATTTTCTAAAAAAGTTATCAAATAATTTTATCGCTAAGCTTACTCCGCTTAGCCAGCCCCTGCTTTCGATCTCAAAGAAACCGATCCAGTTTTTAGAAGCACTAAAGCTGCTAAAATTTATATCGCTCAGCTTTAAACTACTATTTGTCAAATTTAATAACTTTTTCATTTCTGTCCACCGTAATTTTTGCTTTTGCTGAATTATACACCTTATTTGCGAAGCAAAGATCATTCATATTAATTTTCATAGAAAAATTTGATTTTATAAAAATTTTCATCCCCTGAAGCAACCGCCAATAATAAGCTTTTTATACGGCGAAATCTATCGAAAATATTCGGCTTTGTATCTTCTTGATATTTATACGTTTTAAAATATTCGCTTTTTGCGTCTATATCTACGTCGCGCCAACTTCCGTTTAGAAATATATCATTAGAGATAGAAATAATGCCTTGCATTATTTCTGGGTCCAACTCTTTGTTTTTATAATGCCGCAAAATCTTTTTTAAATCGGCTTCCAATTTCCAATATTCATCATCGGACCATAGATTATTATCCAAAATCATACCTATAAAGGAATTTGCATCATATCTATCATCAAATGCGGTATTTCTATAAAAATTTACAAGATTCATTGCATCAATCCTTTGGAATATACCAAAAACCGCTATTGCTAAATTCTTCTTTGAATACGATGCTGTTGCACAGAACCTTTAATCTTTCAAATCTATCATATATGCTAGGCACTACGCCGTCGCTGTTTTTCGCGCACAGCATATTGCTTACATAAATTTCTGATTTGTCCTCCACGCCGATAACATCATTAAATATCGCTAGTATTGCGATGAAAATTTCTTTTGGAAGCGTTTTGTTATGATAAAAACTCAAAATCTGCATTAAAGCTTTATCTAACTCCCAATAGTCGCAATCCGACCAAGTTTTTTGATAGATAAATTTCCCGACAAACGAATTGATGCTGAATTTGTCAGAATTCGTTGAATTTTGGTATAAAAGCTCTAAGTCCATCAATCACCGTCCTTTTTTCATTCTCTATTAAACATTTAGCCATCTTTATGGCAAATTTGCGTTTATAAAAATCGATTATTTTCTGCTTGGCGACTCTTTAGATAAAATTTTTGAATCAGGATACAATTTTTTCAAAAATTCTATCTCTTCTTGATCTAGCTCATCTAAAACCTCTTCTGTCGGTTTTTCGCTTAAAATTTTTCCATAAACTAAACTCAGTCTTTTATATGCGCGCGGGTTACCGTTCTTGTCAAATTGCCTTATTATAGCAATTCTGCACTCTTTTGTTATTTCTGAATTGCCCATAAAAAGATCTTTTATATCGCAAGAGGCACTTTGCTCTTTATATAGATAAAATATCCACGCAAATAATATTATAGCGGCGGCAATAAAGTAAATTTTATTTTTCATGAAAGCTCTTATTCTTGTTATATCCTTACTTATTTTTGGCTTTTTAGACATAAACGATCAATCATAGAATTTGCCGATTTGATTAGTGATAAAAGTGGTGTCCTGCGTTGAATTTTTACAACCCTCAGAATTCCCCCGAACACTCGATTACAGAATATCAGTATATAGTCTTTTAAAAAACTATATAAAAATATTTGTAGTCTCTTAAGGAAACTTTAAATAATAAGCAAAAATGAGTTAAGAAGTTTCAAACCTTAAGAAATTTAGCTTAAGCCTTATAGCAGCTCAAGGTTTAAAATCTTAAAGATGTTGATTAATACATTTTCACTAAATGCCTTAAGCGCCTATCTGTAAGATGTTTGTTCTTTAAGGCAGAGAACAAATAAAAACAGATAAAAGCTCAAAGCCTTCTTCGTCCTTATGAACAAGGGGATTATATTAGAAAGATCTTAAAAGCTTCTTAGCTCAAATTTATTAATCTCTTCTTTTGCTTTCATTTGCAGATAAAAAGTCAAAGGCTTAGAGGCTTCTTTAAA
>NZ_CAJPRT010000025.1 GCF_905373215.1 uncultured Campylobacter sp. | reverse complement strand
GTGCGAAACAGAATTGTGATTATACAGAAGCGATGCTTAAAGGGGGCTGAATAATCAAGAGAAATTTTAAAAAACGATTTGGAAAATTTTAAATTTCATAATGAAATTTTATGTTTAGCATGCCTGAGACAAAGTTTATCTCTAGCCTCCGTAAAAATTTTATAAATTTTGTAAACGACCGCATCCAAACTAAAATTTCATTATACCGCGATATGCCGTAATATCGCGACCGCCGACCGCACCCATTCGCCCGTAAAACCCGCTTGCAAAACACTTAAGCGCGCGATTATAAGATTTCGCTATAATCACGTCCGATTTAAAATTTATCAAAATTTAAAAGGATTTCTATGCGCGCAATTTTTTCTATCTATATCTTCATCATCGCAGCCCTTATCGGCATCGAGCTTTCGCTTGGCGCACTCGTTGCGCCCGTGGTATTTTTCCCGCAGCAGATTATCGGAGATGGCGTGCTATCGCACTTTCAAAGCGGCAAGCTAATGAGCGAGATCTTCGTAAAATACGGCGGCATCCTCATCGCAGTCTCGATCATCTGCCTCGTTTTTGAGATGATAAATTTCAACAACAACAAATCGCAATCCTTTCGCTTGCGCCTTTCGACCCTGATGCTGACGCTCATAAATATAATACTTGCCCTACTTTTCGTGCTTTACTTTACCGACTACGTCATAAACGCCCAAAAGATCGGTGCAGAAGCGACGATGACGCCGGAATTTGCCCAAATCCACGCGGCTAGCGAGTGGTGCATGAAACTCATCATCGTGTTTCAAACGGTGCTGTTTTTCGCAAAAATCATCCCCGCCCTGACTGCTAGAGATGTCGCGGCAGCGAAAGACGCGCGGAATGAAGATTAGAATTTACTACGAAGATACCGACGCGCAGGGCATCGTGTATCACGCCAACTACATTAAATTTTGCGAGCGGGCGCGCAGCGAGGCGCTTATGCAAGCAGGAGTGGACTTCGCGCGCGCGGACGCACACTTCGTAGTTAGCGAGCTTTGCGCTAAATTTCTCCGCCCCGCGCGCCTCGGCGACACGCTTGAAATTCGCACGAGCCTAGCCGCGCTCAAAAATGCCAGCGCCCTTTTGCGACAAGAAATTTACAAGATCAAAGATATTAAAAACGTGGATTTTAGCGAGCTTTTATACGCACAGGACGTAAAAATCGCCTTCGTAAAAGACGGCAGGCCGATCAAATTTAGCGCTGAAATTTTAGAATTTTTCAAATCTTTGAGATAAATTTATCTCGCGAGTTCAAATTTACCTAGTCGTGCAGTGCAAACATAGCGCAGATCGGCTTTTAGCGTAAAAGCCACGAATACGCAGAGTTCTTGGACGATAATAAAATTTGCAGGCTAGATAAAATTTTACGACATAAAATTTCGCTCAGCATTGAGGCTAAAATTTAACGCTACGTCGCGACACAAACCCCTCATGCGCCCCAAGATAGCTAGATAAAAAACAAAATTTGAAATATCAGAATTTTGCAATGGCGTTAAATTTTGCCTTACTCCGCCGCTTTATGAAATTTCTCGTCTTCAAATTTAAACCCGCGCAGATCAGGTCTGTGTTTTACTCCGCTAAAATCCCGCTCGCCCGTGAAATTTAAGCAGGCTAAATTCACCCCGTCCGCTCGCACGCTGCAATAAAAATCGCTCGCCCGCGCAAAGCTGCGCGCAAAATCAAAACGGCGCGCAAAGAAAGCGCCAAAATGCGCCTCACAGCAGCTCTTTTATCTTTTGCAGATCCTCTTTGAAAAGCTCCGCCTTGCTCGGATTTTGCGCGATGAATGCGGGATCAAAGCTCGGCACGAAGCTGATGCCGCCCTCGTTAAAGACCGAGCCGTGCAGCGCGTCCATGCCCGCTAAATCGCCGTTTCGCAGCACGATTTTACAGCAGAGCTCCCCTAGGCAAAGCACGACTTTGGGCTTTAAAATTTTGATCTCGTCGGTCAGATAGGGCGCGCATTTTAAAATTATTTCCGAGCTTACGCGCCTATTTTGCGGCACCGCGCACCTTATCAAAAAGCTAAAATAAATTTCTTCCGGCGCGCAAATTTGATCCAGTGCCGCTGCTACCTCAGCCTCCAAGCCGCCGCCGAAACCCTCGCTAACGCCCGGAGATAGAGCTACGATCATAAGTTTTACGTTCGCGGGAGTTTTAGAATTTTTAAAATTTTTGATAGTTTTAAAATTTTTAAAATTTTGCTCGCCGCCTCCCGCGCGCATTTTGGCAAGCTCGCAGAGATTGCACTCTGCGGTAGCGGATCGCAGCGCGTCCAGCGCCTTGAAAAATCGCGCGCCGCCGCTTAAAATTTCAGCGCTTACGTAGCGATAGCCGAACGCTTTGTAATAAAGCAGCCTGCGTAGTTGCGAGTTTTGCACGGCGCACCTACGATCTGTTTAAATTTCGTGCGACGAATCCGCGATCAAACTGCGCCAAATCTTTGTAAAATTCCGCCCTAAAGCCCTGCTCGCGCAAAAACGCCGACAAGCTCTGCTTTTGATCGTAGCCCATCTCGCAGGCTAGAAATTTTGCGCGCCGTACGGCGATCAGCACGATGCGTTTTAAAATTTCATCCCCCTGCTCGCCGCCAAACAGCGCCTGTTTCGGCTCCTGCAGCACGCGCGCGTCCAATGCGTAGGAGTTTGCGATGTAGGGCGGATTTGAGACGATGAGATCAAACTCGCCCGCAATCTCATCTGCGTAGGCGCAGTGCACGAACTCGACGTCCGCACCTAAGCTTGCGGCGTTTGTACGCGCTACCTCAAGCGCATCCGCGCTGATGTCGCTAGCCGTGATGCGGCAAGCGGGAAGTAGCTTTTTTAAGCAGATAGCGATTATACCGCTGCCCGTGCCGATCTCGCAAATGCGCGGCTCGCCCAAGCTCTGCGCCAAAGCAAACGCCTTTTTTACTAAAATTTCGGTCTCGCAGCGCGGTATCAGCACCCGCTCATCGACGTAAAATTTAAAGCCCATAAACTCGCAGCTTTGCGTGATATATTCAAGCGGACGACCGTCTTTAAATTCAACGATCTTAGCGCGAAACTCCGCTTCGTGCGCGAGCTCCTCCGAGCATCTTAGCACGAGCTGCTCATTGCTAAGTCGCTCGCAAAGCTTTAAAATTTCGCGCGCGACGTATTTTGAGCCGCACTGCTCCAGCCCCCATCTTAGCGCCTCAGCGATCCTCATCAAGCTCTCTTATGCGCTCATACAGGCTCGGGTGCGAATGATACACCGCGGCGTAAATTTTATGAGCGAGCGGGAATGCCTTGTTTTCGCTGCCCAGCTTCTTTAGCGCGCCGATCATGCTCTCTTTATCCTGCATGCTCGCGCCATGCCGGTCTGCGCTAAATTCGTGCATGCGGCTAAGCTTGGAGATTATGGGCTCAAAAAACGCATGCAAGATCGGCGCAAACAAAATCATAAAAACCAGCGTCGCGCCGCCGCCCTCGCTAAGCCCCAGCGCGCCGAATACGCCTGCAGGAAGGTTTCCGAATACCGCGAACGTCGCGCCCAAAAGCACGAAGCTAAGCGCTAAATTTTTCAAAACATCGCCGTGTTTGAAATGCCCGAGCTCGTGCCCTAAAACGGCTAAAATTTCATCCTCGCTAAGCTTCTCTATGAGCGTGTCGAAAAGCACGACCTTTTTCGTCGCGCCGAAGCCGCCGAAATAGGCGTTTAGGCGCTTGTCGCGTTTGCTCGCGTCGATCGTAAAAACGCCGCTACTTTTAAAGCCGCAGCGCTGCAAAAGCCCCTCTATGCGCTCTTTTAGCTCACCGTGCTCTAGCGGCTGCATCTTATTAAACAGCGGCGCGATAACGGTCGGATAGATTAAATTTATCAGTAAAACTATGCCGAAGCTTAGCAGAAAGCCCCAGACCCACCAGTGCGCACCCAAGCTATTTACGCAAAAAACGAGCGCAGAGGCTACCGCAAAGCCAAAAACCAGCGTGAGCGCAAGCGATTTTAGCGCGTCTTTTACGAAAACGGCGGGCGTGATCGTGGAAAAGCCTAGGCGCCTGTCTTTAACGAAGGTTTTGTAGATCTCAAGCGGAAGCGATATTGCGCCGCCGATGATTAAAAACGCCGTTACAAAGTAGCTCCCCGCCAAAATCCCGTCGCCCGCTAGATCATATATCGCGCGCTGTAACGCGCCCGCGCCCGCAAGTATCCAAATAAGCGCCACCGCAAACGAAAAGCAGTGCGAAAATATATTAAATTTTAAATTTACCGCGCCGACCTCGCCCGCCTTGCGATAATCCTCCTCGCTAAGCACCACCGCAGGCTCTTTTAGCTTAGCGCGGATGAAGCTTAGCTCAAGCAGATCGAGCGAAATTTTATAAATCGTGTAAAGCGCGTATAAAAAGATCAAAAACCAAACCATCGCGCCTACTTTAGGCTCTCAGCGAGCGAAAGCACTTCGTAATATTCATTTTCCATACTGTTTAACGTTCCTCTTTTTTCTTCAAGCTCTTCAAAAAGCCCCTGCATCCCGAGCTTTTGATAAATTTCAGGCGTCGAAAGCGCGTGATTTAGCTCCTTTATGCGCGCCTCGATAGCCTCGATTTTAGCGGGATATTCTTCTAAAATTTTATTCTGTTTGTAGCTAAGCTTTGCGGCGTTCGTTTTCTCCTTTTTGTTTTCGCGGCCGCCTTCCTCCGCGCTCGCGCTCGCGCCAGCGTCGGCCTCGATCTGGTCAATCTCCGCCATCTCGTCTTCAAACTCCAGATACTGCGAATAGGGCATTTGAATTTGATCGATAACGCCGTTTTTTTCAAAAACCCAAAGCTTATTTGTGATCTTATCGATGAAATAGCGATCGTGGCTTACGATGATTACCGCACCTTCGAAGCTTAGCAGATAATCTTCCAAAATATTGATCGTCGCAATATCAAGATCGTTCGTCGGCTCATCCAAAATCAAGCAATCATACTGCTCGGTAAAGAGCTTCGCAAGCGCCAGGCGGTTCTTTTCGCCGCCGCTAAGAACGCCGACGGGCTTATCCAAAAACTCCTTCGGAAACAAGAAATTTTTCAAATACCCATAGACATGCATGTAGCTGCCGCGGACGCTTATGTGATCGCCGCCGTTGGGGCAAAAAATTTCGATTATGCTTTTATCGTCCGTGATGCCGCTGCGGGTCTGATCGAAGTAGCCGATCCTGATCTCGCCGCGTTTGATCTCGCCCGCATCGATCTTGCTGCGGCCGAGTAGAATTTTAAGCAAAGTGCTTTTGCCCGCGCCGTTAGCGCCTACGATGCCGATGCGCTCGCCCTGCAAAACCCGCGCCGAAAAGCCCTTGAAAAGCACCTTGCCATTTAAAATTTTACCGATATTCGTGCATTCAAAAAGCATCTTTTTGCGATTATCGCCGCCCGTGCCGTTAAAGCTCCTGCTAGCGCGCTCCAGCTCTAGCCGCACGCGACGGATCGCGCCCGGGTTTTTCTTCGCATCCTGCCTCATCTGCATGATACGCGCCTTGCGCCCTTCGTTGCGTTTAAGGCGCGCCTTTACGCCGCGGTGCAGCCACTCCTCCTCGGTGCGCAGCTGTTTAAGCAGCGTCTCGTGGGACTTCTCGAGCGAAGCAAGCATCTCCTGTTTGCGCCTCAGATAGTTCTCATATCCGCCGTCGAAATTTGAAATTTTACCCTCTTCGATCTCGATACTGCGCGTCGCCAAGCGGTCGATGAAGTAGCGATCGTGGCTGATAAAAACGATCGTCTGCTTCGAGCTAAGCAGCATGTCCTCTAGAAATTTCACCATATAGACGTCGAGGTGGTTCGTGGGCTCGTCCAGCAGCAGCACGTCGGGCTTTTTGAGCACCAGCGCGCCCAGCGCCACGCGACGAATTTCGCCGCCGCTAAGCGTGCAGACGGAGCGGTTTTCGTAAATTTTAAGTCCGAAATTTTGCAGCACCTGCTCGATCTTATTATCGATCTGCCAGCCGTCCTTGGCCTCGATAAATTTAATCAGTTCGTCTTGGCGCGCTAAAAGTTCCTTGTTTTCGGGCTGCGCGGCGATTTCGCTTGAGATCGCGTCGTATTCGCTAAGGGCGGCGTAAATTTCAGCTAGCTCCCGCCTCAGCGCGTCTTTGACCGAGAGGTTTTCGTCAAATTTCGGCGTTTGAGCGAGCATCTGGATATTTAGCCCGTTTTGAGTGATCACACGTCCCTCGTCGATCTCGCACAGACCCGCAATTATCTTCATCAGCGTGGATTTACCGCCGCCGTTTTTGCCGATCACGGCAACGCGCTCGTTAGCGTCCAGTGCGAAATTTACGCCGTCTAAAACGACGTGAGAGCCGAATTTTTTCGTAACATCGATAAGCTCGATCAAAGCCAATTTTAAGTTCCTCTAGTGTTAAATTTGATGATTTTACACAAAATTCTATTAAATTTTAATAACTTTTAAGGCTTTAGCGATGCAAAGTTTGGAATTTAACGGCTTGCGCGTAGAAATTTTCGCCCCGCACGCGCCGTCTTTTGCGCCAGCGCCGAATACTCTGCCCGTTGCATCATTTGCCACGCCTATGACGCAGTCCGTCCAGCCCGCTACGTCGTTCGCTACGTCTACGCCACTTCTGTCGTCCGCACCTATCATCTACCTGCACGCCTTGGGGTTTAGCGCGGTCAGTATGGGCGAAATTTACGAGCTCGTCTCGCAACGAAGAGGCGTGGATTTCATGTTCGCGGCGATCTATCTAAACGAGGCGCAGTGGGGCGATAAGCTTAGCCCGTGGGCGGCAAAGTCGCCGTTTAAAGGCGCGCGCTCTTTCGCAGGCGGCGGCGCGGCGCACTTAGAAAAATTTACAGATGAGCTGATCCCGCGTATCGAGCGGCACGTATTCGGCGCGGGCAAACCTGCGTGGCGAGCGTGCGCGGGATACTCGCTGGCTGGGCTTTTTAGCGCGTATGCGACGTTTGCGAGCGATAAATTTCAAAAGATCGCCTGCGTCTCGGCGTCGTTTTGATTTAGCGGCTTTGAGCTCTTCGTCGCCGCGCACTCGCCGCAAAGGGGGCTGGCGCACGTCTACGCGTCCTTGGGCGAGGCCGAGATGAACCCGAAAAATCCATGCGGGGTACTCTGCGGCGAGACGGCGCAAAATTTTATCGCGAAATGCCGCAGTGCGGGCACAAAAGCGGAGTTTGAGCAAAATCCGGGCGGGCATATGCAAGATGAGATCACAAGAATTTCAAAGGCGATTTTAAGCCTCGTAAATTCCTAAAATTCGTGGAAATTTAAAATTTAGCAGAGCGGCTGTCAAGCGACAGGCTCGTCAAAACAGGCGCTGCGAGAGATTGAAACAAACGAGGCGAAAAGCGGCGCGAAGCGCAAATTTAAACCTGGCCGTCGCTAGAATTTCTCGCGCGATGCAATGAAATTTAAAACAAACTCGCATTAAAATTTTATAGCGCAAGCGGTGCGGCAAGAATGGCGCAACGCAATTCGGCGTGAATGGTACAGAACATCGTTGATATTTTAGCAGCTTTGATAAGTGCGATATCGTTTGAGCGTAAATCATGCGACGCGGCGTCGATGCGGCTGAGTGGTGCGATACAATGCGTATTTTAGACAGACTGCTGCTAAATTTTTGCAGGTTGCGCTAGCGGTTTAAAATTTAAAGCAAGCCGTCGTTATAAAATTTAAAGCAAATCATGTCGCAGCTAGGATTTAGCGCGCCTGCGAGCTAAATTTAAACGGCAGCGCGCCGCCGTGTATGACCCGACCGTTTCATTTAGTGCGCCTACGAGCTAAATTTACCGCTGAAATTTCAAAATTTACACTGCACCAACGAGCGCTTCGGCGCTACGATACGCGCCGCTCGGTTTAAATTTTAAAATTTAGTGGGGCGGGCAATTAAACGGCAGGCGCGTCAAAACAGGCGCTGTAAAGTATTTTTAATAGTCCTAAAATATCCGAAATAACAGCAAAAATTCTCGCAAAATCTCCGCAACGACGGCAAAAATTCCTACAAAAATTCCCGCTAAAATTTCCTGCGAAACTGCTGTAAAATTTATCTGCGTTTGATGCCGTAGCCGTCACGATCCACGCACATAAAGCTCGCAGTAGCGCCTCCGTCGCACGCCATCACCACGCCGTCTGCGGCAAATCTATCATCGCAGCCGATCTCGTAGT
The DNA here is from genome assembly GCF_905373215.1 of uncultured Campylobacter sp. Classification (GTDB taxonomy): domain Bacteria; phylum Campylobacterota; class Campylobacteria; order Campylobacterales; family Campylobacteraceae; genus Campylobacter_B. Next base: position 13,048 of record NZ_CAJPRT010000025.1, on the reverse strand, counting down.
CTTTTTTCACCGCCTCGCTCGCAGGACCCTCGAAAATCTCGTAAAATTCCGAGACAAACCCGTCTTTGTAGTAAATAGGGGTTTTGTCCTCGCCCTCCCAGATACTTACGCCCTGCGCATTTGCGCTTTTTGCTTTGGCTTTAAAGTCCCAAAATCCCAGCCTAGGATTTTTAAAACAGCGCGCTCATTCGTCTTTTCGTCTATACTATAAAAACTCACACTTTGGTTTTTGGTCTTTATTCACGGCTCTCATACTTGAGACCTCGTCGCCGTCGAAACGGACGTCAAAAAAAACTCCTTCAGGTTTTATCTTGCGCGCAAAATCGCGCAGAGCTAAAATTTGAGCTCGATTTTGCTCGTAATTTTTCGCTAGGCCCGGCTCTGCCGAACCTACCGTGACGTTTAGATAAACGACCATTCCTGCGACTAGCAAAAGCAAAGAGATGAAACAAAATTTTACGATATTACAAATAGCCGAAGTAAAGGAATTTATAGATTTTAACACGCTTGTATCCTTAAATTTCACCGTCTATGCAAAGGGCAAAATTTTTTTGTAGTTGCTCCACAGCTCGCTATCCTCGCCGAAATACGCGAGCAGTCCGCGTGCGTTGCGATCGAAAGGGTTGGGCTCTTTATGCAGCGCGATACGCTGCGACAGGCGCAGATCGTAGGTGTTGTATATCGCAGAATACGGCACCGGAAAGTCCGAAGCGTAAAGCAGGCGCGAGTGCACGTCCGTTTGGCTCGCCAGATGCGGCAGAGCCTTGGCGCGCACCGGCGTCATCAGAGCAGAAACGTCGGCGTATAGGTTTTTGTGCGTGCGCAGAAGCGCCAGAAGCGCGAAATAATCGTGTCCGAAATTTCGCGGACGGCGCGAGAGCGCACGAAAAATATGCGAATATTCGTAGTTAATCGCCATGTGCGCGCACACCGTCGTGACGCCCAACTCAAGCGGTGCGTAGATCATCTCCAGCGCTTCGCAGCGGCGAGTGCTCGGCACCGAGCTTTCGTTTCCGACGTGGATCACCAGCGGCAAGCCGAGCTTGGCGAGCTTTTCAAAATACGGCACGTAGCGAGGCAGCCTCGTATCCAGATCCCAATAGTTTTGTAAAAATTTCGCCCCCTTAAATCCGAGCTCAAAGCAGCGATCGATCTCATCTAGCGCATCCGCTCGCTTCGGATTGATGCTAAAAAACGGCACGATGAGACCCGGATTTTTTTGATAAATTTCAAACACGCTGTCGTTGTCCGCACAGACGGTCTTATCGCGATGGATTAGCTCGCCCGTATCGCTAAATTTAGCATCCACGCCGAAAAGCACCGCCTTTTTAACGTATTTCGAAGCTCTAAGCCCGCCTAGCAGAGCGTCCACATAGGCTTCATAGGGTTCTTTGATCGCGCGCGATACGTCTATGCCGAAGCGCCTGCCGAAAAGGCGCAGCGCGAGCCTGTCGTAAGGGCGGTCGAAGCGCACCTCCTTGCTTAGCAGATGGACGTGAAAATCAAGCGTTTGCATCGGGGATCCTTGGGAAAATTTTGCCGAGTTTATATCAAATTGCAGTAAATGGTTAGAATTTTAAATTCGGGTTTAAATTTACGCACCGCGCCCTGCCGCGCATAGAATTTAGCGCGGACGTAGTCCGCCCCTTATAAAGCGTCGTCGGAGGTTAAGTGGGGGTTTGGGGGCGGAAAGGGGAGCGACCTCGCAATTCAAGCCTCCTTTACGCCCCCCCCCAAGATATTCCATCTATACGTAAACGCAATAGTACGTTCAACAAAATCAGGATTTACACAACTAGAGTTTTAAACAAAATTTTAAAATGCAAAATTGCAAAATTCTACTAATTGAAATTTATAACTTTACAGCCAAATTAATAGAATTATGCAGCGAAAGTTTAGCACTCCATGTTATCGAACTTGCCGTACGAATATTTTTTTGTGGATGGAATATTTAAGGAAAAATAGGCAAAGGGCAAAGTATGTAAAAGAGCGATTACGCACAAAATAGCCGATGTTGATACAAAAGCAAACCTAAAAGAATTTTCGGCTACAATTTCCCGCAAATAAAGGCAAAATATGAAAGAAATCTCGCTACTAAGGCTCTCGCTCGCAATCTACGTCGATATGTTTTTGCGCCTAGTGACTACGTTTATCAACACCTACATGATCTCGCGCGTGGACGTCTCGCTAGTAGGCGCGCTGGGGGCGGGCAACGAGATATTTTTGCTCTTCATCACCGTTTTCGGCTTTCTGGCCGTGGGCTGCTCGGTTCTCGTAGCGCAGGCGCTGGGGGCGAAAAATAAAGTCCTAGCGATGCGCGCGATCCACACGAGCATCGCATTCAACGCGCTAGTGGGGCTTTGTAGCGGCGTTTTCGTCTTTAGCTGCGCGCCGTTTTTGCTACACGCGCTACAGGTGCCCGCCGAGCTTTTGAGCGAAAGCGCGATCTATCTTAAGGTCATCAGCATCGTCTTTGCGATAGACGCCGTCGCGATCGTACTTAGCGCCATCGTGCGCGTTTACGGATACGCAAATTTCATCATCGCAGTCTCCGTGGTGATGAATCTAGTAACTCTCGCGGGCAACTACGTCGTGCTCTTTCGGCCGTTCGGACTGCCGTACTATGGGCTTGAGGGCATCGGCGTAAGCACGATCGCGGGGCGCATGATCGGCGTATTTTTATTCTTTCTCATCATCACGAAGGTGCTAAAGATAAAATTTTACCTCACGATGTTTTTAAAGATCAAGCTCGCCACGCTGCGTAAAATTCTATCCGTAGGGCTTCCGAGCGCTGGCGAAAACATGCTGTGGATCGTGCAGTATCTAGTCGCCTTCGCCTTCGTAGCGAGCATGGGCGAGGCGAGCCTTACCGTGCAGACGATCTATTTTCAAATTTCATCATTCATCTTCTTCGGCGGAAGCGCGATCAGCATGGCAAACGAAGTGATCGTAGGCCGCCTCGTGGGCGCCGCCAAGCCGCAGGAGGCGTACCGGCACACTTTTACCGCGCTGCGCTTCGGGCTCGGGGCTACGGCGCTTTTCGTCGCGATCGTGTTTTTAGCGCGCGAGCAGATCATGGAGATGTTAAGCCTAAGCGAGGCGCACAAGCAGGTCATGCGGCCGCTTTTTTACCTCACGTTGGGGCTTGAGTTCGGACGGACGCTTAATATCGTGTTCGTAAACGCCCTGCGTGCAAGCGGCGACGCGAGGTTTCCCTTTGCGATGGGCGTGATCTTTATGTGGGGCGTCTCGATCCCAGTGGGCTGGCTTTTGGGTATTCATCTAGGGTATGGAATTTTGGGCGTTTGGATCGGGTTTTTCTGCGACGAGTGGCTGCGCGGCAGCGCCAATACGGCGCGATGGATAAGTAAAAAATGGCAGAGCAAAAAGTTAGTCTAAATTTGCTAGGCTTGCCGATCAGTCTGCGCTTTAAGCGGATGAAATACGCGCGCATCCGCATCAATAAAGAGTGTGAAATCAGCGTCAGCGTGCCGCGCTCCTACACCGCGGCGCAGGCGAAAGACTTCATCCTAAAGCACGAAAGCTGGATCCGCCAAACGCTTGCGCGGCTGCAAAGCAAGCTACTAGCGAGCGATCAGGTTAAAATTTTAGGTAAAATTTACAAGCTGAAATTTAGCCGCAAGGTCGAGCTCGGTACAAACTGCAGCGCGAATGAAAGTTTAGGCGATAGCAGCGCGCGGAGCTGCGTAGATGACGATGCGAGTAACGCCGCGGGCGGCGGCACGGGAAGTGAAATTTTAAAATTTTACTCGGGCGAACGCACTTCGCAAAGTGGTGCGGCGGGCGAGGATTTGAAATTTAACCTACCTGGCGATGCAGCGCAAGGGCTCGCGCAACAGAGCAAAATGCGACAAGGCGGCGGGTTTATAAATACTGCAGCGCAAAATGGCGCAGCGGACGCAGATTTGGAATTTAATCTCGCGCGAGAGGACGCAAGCCTGGAAGGCGGCGAAAATTTAAAATTTAACCCAAATGCTTTGGGCGCGCGGGGGCAAAATTTAAATCGCGGCGGCGCACAAAATTTAGCGGGCGAGGAATTTTTCAAATCGAGCCGTATCCGGACAGAAGCGCTAGAGCAAAACGGCGGCGAGCAATCCTACGGCGAAAATTTAAAATTTCACTCGGACGGACGCGTTTCACAAAGCAGTGATGGGAGCAAATTTAACTCCGCCTCAAGCGGTGAAATTTTAAAATTTAATCCTGCCGCAAGGGGCGAAATTTTGAAATTTAAACCTATCGCGGGTGAGGGAATTTCAAATTTTAAACCCGCTGCAAGCGGAGAAATTTCAAATTTTAGCTCTGTCATGGGCGAAGACATTCCGTTCATGAGCGAAAAAATTTCAAAATCCGCGAGTGAAAATGCGCCGCAAAATGTAGCACAAAGCGTGCAAATGTCGGAGCGCGACGAGCCCGATTTTACGATCAAAAATTTTATCCGAAGTTCTAAATTTAAAGATAAAATTTTTATCTCACGAGACGCGATCTTTTGCGAGAACGAGGGCGAGTTTGCGGCGTTTAAAAAGGCCTTTGCGCTTGAGCTTTATCTGCGCTATATCGCGAAGCTTTCCCCGCAGATAGACCGCAAGATCGCGCGGGTGCGGGTGCGCAAAATGCAGACGCGCTGGGGCAGCTGCAACCACGCCAAGGGCTATCTCAACTTCTCGCTAAGCCTGATAGAGCGGGATCGGCGCTTCGTCGAATACGTCGTGCTGCACGAGCTCGCGCACCTCATTCACGCAAACCACGGAGCGGACTTTTACGCGCTCATCGCGCAGATCATGCCCGATTTTAGGGCACGTATCAAGCTAGGCAAGGGCTAATTTGCGAACGGGCGCTCGCTTAAATTTTATGCCACTGCGTCGCGGTTCTTGCCGCAGTCGATAAATTTCAACCGATCTTCCGTCACGCCGTAGCAGGCCGCAGCCAGTCCGAACTTACGCGGCGCAGGCGGCGAAATTTCGCAAATTTTCTCGGGCCCAAACATTAATCCAAAGCCGCGAATTCCACGTATTTCTCCATTGCAACCAGCAGGAGCCAGCGCGCGGTAGGGCTGAAAAAATAGTGGTGTTCGGGAACCTGCTCCATTATAAATTTTAAAAAATCGTAAAAATATTCAGGCGCAAATTTAACCTCGGCGCTCGTTAAACTATCGCCCAGATAGCAGATTTCGCCGCCTAAAATCCTCGCTTTTACCGCGGGGTTTGCGTCTGTGAAGTTCCCGGCGTCGGCAAAGCTCAGGCAGTCCGCGGTCGCGTAATCTTTCAACCCCCGTAAGACGGGCTTGGAGCCGACGAAGGTGAAATTTTCCTCTATAAATTTCACTCCGCCCTCGCTCACCTGCCAGCGATCGCCCAAGCTCGATAAAAACGCAAACATCTCATCATCCGCGGATCTGAAATTTGCAGGCTCATTTTTGCGATCCATCTTTGTCCTTTTTAAATTCATAGTTGCTTTTATTTTGAAATTTTTACGATAAAGAACAGAAAATATGTTTGATTTAATCTTTTTAAAATCATTATATTAAATTAGGCTAATCAAGGTTTTCCGAGCTCTTTTTATTTCAAGCGAAATCCTTTACCGCCCTTTAAAATTCAACCAATTCAAATAATCGTTCTTTCTTTATTTTTTTGAACTTTATTTATTTGTTATCATCAGCGAACTGCTCTTTGACAAGATCTTTGATATCGCTTTTAATACTTTTAGTATCAACTATTGAATCCTCACCCAGCTTCTGAAATTTTTCTTTATCTGCCTTCGTATATTCCTGTTCATCATCATATTTTTTTGTGATCAACCGAATCATCTTGCGACGCAAAAACTTCTCATCTCTAACATTTGACCTCTCTTTGATCCACCCAATTAGTAATACCATCAACATTATAAAACCAATATAACCTAGAATTGGATACATAATCGATACTAATTTTTTAAAGCCCATAAAGGATAATATATACCCTACAACTACGGTGCCAATCATAATTGGATAAAAACGTTTTGATTGATTAGATGAGAAACGTTTTGCTAAGGCATAGAATAAACTGAAAGCAGTATTAAAGATCAAGCCGAAGATAACAAGTGCATACACAAACGCAAATGCAGGGTGAATCTGTTTGGCAATAGCCAACATAGGAATATCAACAGTCGTTGCAAGTTTTACATTTGCATATAAGATACAGGTTGTAACTGTGATGATAATACCGATTATAAATCCACCCAAAGTACCACCTTTTTCTGCTACACCAATCCTCATAATGGATCCCCCTAATACAAAAGCCATTGATACACCTGTCATAACGCAGAGCGAAAAATAATTCAGAACAGAAAACCAGATATTTGGCATTGGAGTAGAGATTGTATTTGCAATTGTTTCTAATTCTTTAAAATCAAAACGTTGACTTGCAAAGGTATACACTGCCATAATCATAATCATGATAAAAATAATAGGCGTAAATATTCCGATCACATTCGTGATTTTTTCAAAATCAAGAAAGCTAACAAGGATTATCAATACGGCACATAGGAGTGCTCCTGACCAGAATGGCATACCAAATTGCTGATTAAGATTTGATCCAGCCCCGGCAATCATGACAAAACCTACCACAAAACAGCAAATAATTAAAGAAATATCAAGAATTTTATTAGTGATAGATCCAGCAATTTGTGAAAGAACTTCAAAGTGATCATTGGATCTAAAATAACTACCGAATGTAATAATGATTTTACCAAAGACGGCATTGAGGATACCAAGAATAACGGCTCCAAGAATACCCCATTTGCCAAAACTGACGAAATATTGCATCAGATCCTGACCGGACGATAATCCAGCACCGACAATAACCCCAACATATGCTAACGCTACATTTAAAATTTGTTTTAACATCATCCTACCTCTTAATTATAAAAATTTTAATTTGCTTTACTAATATTAAGAATCTTTAAATTTAAATAATATTAAATGCTAATTAAATTTTATCCAAATAATGACACGAAATTTACACCGAAATTACATCCAAACTCTTAGCGAGATTCCAAGCGAAAATCCCGTACTTTGGTGAATAAAACCGCAAGACCGCCGCGCAAGACAGATCAAGACAGCTTACTTGAAAAAATTCTTGATTTTATCGAGTATCCCCTCGTCGTCTCCGCCCTTGCTGCCGAAGCTTTCTTGAAGCTCGCGCAAAAGCGCCTCCTGCTTCTCATTCAATTTTTTAGGCGTCTGGACGTTTACCTGCACGATCAGATCGCCGTTTTTCTTGGTGCGGATATTCGGCGCGCCCTCACCATAGATCGTGAAGCGCTGCTTGTCCTTGGTGCCTACTTTGAGCTTCAGCTCCGCCTTGCCGCGCGGCGTCGGCACCTCAATGCTCTCGCCCAAGATCGCCTGCGTGAAAAACACCGGCACCTCGATATACAGGTCATCTCCGTCGCGTAGGAAGTGGCCGTCCTCCTTCACGCGCACTATCACGTATAGATCCCCGATCTCGCCGGTTTTAGAGACGTTGCCCTTGCCGCTTAGGCGCACGCGCTGTCCGTCGTCAATGCCTGCGGGGATGTCAAATTTAAGGCTCACGTCCTCTTCTGTAAAGCCCTTGCCGCCGCAATCCTTACACCTGTCTTTTACGATCTCTCCCGTACCACCGCATTCGGAGCAGCTTTGGATAAAGCTCATATAGCCGCGTCTGACCGCGACGCGCCCAGTACCGCCGCAAGCGGAGCAAGTATGTCTTTTTTTGTCTTTCGAGCCGGTAGCGTCGCAGGTAGAGCACGGCTTTTTAATCTTGTATTTTATCTCCTTGTGTACGCCCTCTAAAGCCTCTTTAAACTCCAGCGTTACGGCTAGCTCGGTATCTATGCCGTATGGATCGCTAGGGCGAGTCGAGCGACCTCCGCCGAATGCTTGCTCGAAAAAATCGCCGAAAATGGAGCCGAAGTCAAATCCTCCGCCGCCCGCGCCGCCGTATGCGCCGCTGATGCCCTCTTTGCCGTAGCGATCATACATCCTGCGCTTTTGATCGTCGCTTAAAATTTGATACGCTTCGTTGATCTTTTTAAATTTCTCCTCCGACTCCTTGTCGCCTTGGTTGCGGTCGGGATGGAATTCCAAAGCGAGCTTTCGAAACGCCTTTTTTATCGTCTCGGCGTCCGCATCGCGCGCCACGCCTAAAATTTCATAATAATCTTCTTCCACGAAATTCTCCTTAAGCTATAACAAAAGGGGCAATTTTATCTAAATTTAATAAAACTCAAGTTAAGACTTAACTATTTTTATGTATAATGCAATATTTAAAATTTCAAATCAACGATGCAAAGGATAAAAAATGATAAATGTATTGATGATAGAAGACGACAGCGAGTTCGCACAGCTTCTAACCGAATATCTGGCTAAATTTAACATCCAAGTTACAAACTTCGAAGACCCGTATCTGGGCATTAGCGCTGGGATCAAAAACTACGATCTGCTGATTTTGGATCTTACGCTTCCGGGGATGGACGGACTTGAGGTTTGCAAAGAGATCCACGAGAAATACGACATTCCGATCATCATCAGCTCGGCTAGAAGCGACGTGAGCGATCGCGTCGTAGGCCTTCAGATCGGTGCGGACGATTATCTACCCAAGCCTTATGATCCAAAAGAGATGCACGCGCGCATCATGAGCCTCATCCGCCGCTATAAAAAAGCTAGCGAGAAGGAAGAAACCGCCACGGATAGCGTATTTCGTATCGATGATAAGCGCCATGAAATTTACTTCGGCGAGGAATCGCTAGTGCTAACGCCTGCGGAGTATGAAATTTTAGAATACCTAATCAAGCAGCATAGCTTTTCGGTATCTCGCGAGCAGCTCGTATACCATTGCAAGAGCCTAAAAGATAAGGACTCAAAGAGCCTAGATGTTATCATCGGACGCCTACGCACCAAGATCGGCGACAGCTCCAAAGCGCCTAAGCATATCTTTTCGGTTCGCGGTATCGGCTACAAGCTCATCGGATGAAACACTCCTTAATCACTAAAATTTCGGTTTTTTTTGTAATCGCGATCATCTTAGTCTGCGTGCTTTTCATCACGTTCGCACGGATGCAGATGAATAGAGCCCTAGGCAGCATGCAGGCTAATCAAATAAACGCGGTCAATAATCTACTTGAGCTATACAAGCGTAATGCACCTCCCAGCGATATTGAGCGCTACTTCTCCAGCTATGGCTTGGAGCTTGTAAAAGACAAAAATATCATCCAAAACATCATCACGAGCGGTAAAATTTTTTTCGTCCAAGACACTTCTATTGGCGAGTTTAGCTCGGTCGAGTATAATAATTCACTGTTTTTAAATATCAAAAACAACTCTTTCGTCGTTGTTTTCGAAAGCCTTGGCACGAAGAATTTAAACGATCCGCTCTGGGTCGGATTTCTGCTTACGATGGCGGTTTTAATCTCGCTTTATTTATCGATCGTGCGAAGTTTTACGCCGCTAAAAAAACTAAGCAAAAATATCAAAAAATTCGCCCAGGGCAACTTGGACGTAAATTTAGCCGCCACGCATAGCGAGGACGAGATCGGGCAGGTCGCGCAGGAATTTAACAACGCGATTGCCAAAATTCAAGAGCTGATCCGCTCGCGCCAGCTGTTTTTACGCACCATCATGCATGAGCTTAAAACCCCGATCGGCAAGGGCAGGCTCATCACCGAAATGCTAGATGACGAAACACAAAAAGAGCGGCTCGTTAATGTCTTTGAGCGGCTTGAAATTTTAATCAACGAGTTTGCCAAAATCGAGCAGCTGCTCTCAAAAAGCTACTCGCTCAACTATCAGGATTATCATTTCAGCCTCATTTTAGAGCAAGTAAAAGATATGTCGATGCTCGATAATTGGGACGAGCTCATTAGCACGGATATCGAGTGCGACGCGGTGATAAACGTGGATTTCGGGCTGTTTGCACTAGCGATTAAAAATTTAATCGATAACGCCCTAAAATACTCCAGCGATAAAAAAGTCCGCATCATCTGCGATGAAAACAAAGTAAGCGTCGCCAACCGCGGCGCAGCGCTTGCAAAATCATTCGAGCACTACAAGCAAGCCTTTATCAGAAATAAAGACGAGAAAGCCACCGGCATGGGGCTTGGGCTCTATATCATCGATAAAATTTGCGAGCTGCACAAATTCCGCTTCGAGTACAATTACAGCGACGGCACTCACTACTTCTCGATAGTATTTTCGCCGAAGGGCGCCATATGAGCGGCACAGACAGGTTCGAAGAGCTCGTCGCGAGCTTTGAAAAGCTTCCTGGCGTGGGCAAAAAGTCCGCCCTGCGCTTTGCCTACTACGTAAGCGTGCAAAACTCCTTTCTGGGGCTAAATTTAGCGCACAATATCGAAGAGGCGGTGCGCGGACTGCACAGATGCCGCATCTGCGGTGCGGTATGCGAGGGCGAGATCTGCGAATACTGTGCCGATGAGGAGCGCGAGAGCGATAAAATTTGCATCGTCGAAAACCCCAAAGATATCTTTATTTTAGAGAGTAATAAAATTTACGACGGGCGCTACTTCGTGCTAGAAAGTGCGAGCGAAGAGACGGTGAGCGCGCTGCGCGACATGGTGAGCCGAAACGGCGCGCGCGAGCTGATATTTGCGCTGACGCCGGGCATCAACTCCGACGGCATCATGCTCTACGTCGAAGACAAGCTCGCGGATCTGGGTTTGAAATTTACTAAGCTCGCTCAGGGCGTGCCTACGGGCGTTAGCTTAGACAACGTCGATATGCTCTCGCTAATAAAGGCGATCAACGGGCGCACCGATATTTAAAATTTCGACGAAATTTTAAATTTAGCGGCTAAATTTAAAGCGCAAAGCGGCGAATAAGTTTTGCCGCGTAGCCCAAGCGGCGAAATTTGAGGCGTAAATTTAAATAGTGGACGTGCGATGAACGCGATGAAATTTATTAAAATTTACGCGGCTTCGGTGCGCGATACGATGCGGCATGCGCGGCAGCGCCCCGCTCGCCGCAAGGTTTTAACGGCAGATTTGAGCCGTAAAATTTAAGCGCTTTCGTTTCAAAGCGGAGTTTTAAGCGCGGAATTTTGAGCGCTAAATTTTAAAAGGCGAAATTCTAAACGGCGAATTTCTAGAGCTAAATTTTAAAAGCGCTTTCGAAAGTAGCAAGACGGGATTACACGACGCCGCGAGTTCGTAAAATTTAAAGGCGAATTTCAAGGTGCGGAATGGTTTAAATTTTTAAATTTCGCCGGCGCAAGCGGGATTTAAAAATTTAAACGTAATTTTCTATTATAATATTTAAGGACAAAGGTGAAAAAGGTTCATTTTATCGGCATCGGCGGCATAGGAATATCGGCATTAGCGAGATTTTTACACGAGAAAAATTTTATCATCTCAGGCTCTGACATCAAAGAGAGCGAGACGACCTACAAGCTAAGAGCGGACGGCATGGAGATCATCACTCCGCACGATGCTTCGGCGATCAAAGATCAGGAGATCGTCATCTACTCCGCTGCGATCAAAGAGGACAACGTCGAGCTGCAAGCCGCACGCAAAAAGGGTATCGTCTGCCTCTCGCGCAAGGAAGCCCTGCCCTTCGTGCTAAAAGACAAGCGCGTCTTCGCAGTCGCCGGCGCGCACGGCAAAAGCACCACGAGCGCGATAACCTCGGCGCTGATAAACGGCTCGGTTATCATCGGCGCGATCTCCAAGCAGTTCGGCTCGAATATGAAATACGAAAACAGCGAAAACATCATCTTCGAAGCCGACGAGAGCGATTCGAGCTTTTTAAATTCCAACCCCTACGTCGCGGTCGTGACCAACGCTGAGCCCGAGCATATGGATCATTACGACAACGATTTGGATAAATTTCACGCGGCGTATCGCGGCTTTTTGGAGCGCGCTAAGATCCGCGTGATAAACGCCGAGGACGAGTTTTTAAGCTCGATAAAGCTCGGCTGTATCAAGCTCTTTCCTTCGCGCGATATAACGGATCTAAAGGTGCTGCTACGCGATCATCAGCCGTTTATGAGCTTTAATCTTAAAGAGCTCGGACGCTTCGAGGTTTACGGGCTAGGAAGGCACATCGCCATAGACGCGTCGCTGGCGATCCTAGCCGCAGCGTGCGAGACGGGGCTAGAGCAGATCCGCAAAAATTTACTGAATTACCAAGGGATCAAAAAGCGCTTCGACATCCTGTGCGCCACCCCAAACTTCGTGCTCATCGACGACTACGGCCACCATCCTACCGAGATCAGAGCGACGCTGCAAAGCGCGCGCGAATACGCTAGCCTGCTAGGTCTTAGCAAGATCACGGCGATCTTTCAGCCGCACCGCTTCAGCAGACTTAAGGCGAATTTAAACGCTTTTAAAGAGTGCTTTGCGGGCGTGGAGGAGTTAGTCGTACTGCCCGTTTACGCTGCGGGCGAGCCTAGTAACGGCATCGATCTAAAAGAGGAGTTTAAGGGACTGGGCGCGCTATTTACCGAGCGGGTCTTTAGAAACGGCGAGAAGATAGAATTTAGCGATATTTTCGGCGTCCGCCACATCATAAACGACGGGCTCGTGATCGGATTTGGCGCAGGCGACATCACCTATCAACTGCGCGGAGAATTTTAAGCTTGAAAACTCTCACCGAATTTACGAGCCAAACTCCGCTGCGGGCGGGCAAGGATAAAATTTGAGATTTTTAATATTTATTTTCGCATTTTTATTTATCGCGGCGATCTTTTTCGTGCGGGACGAAATTTTAAGCAAAAGGGCTAAAATCATCGCCACGGCGTTGATCGTGCTGCTGTGCGCGGGGGCGTATTTTTACGAAAGCGCGAGCGAGCGCTCCGCCAAGCTTGAGGAGGAGATGGTGTTTAAATTTAACGCGGGCGCCAGATTAAGATGCGGCGGCGCGATAAATTCCGCTTCTGAAACGCGCGGCGCGGCAAATTCCTCTCCCGAAAAACATAGCGCAGATACGAAAAATTTGGGCTCGCAAGTCGATGAAGTAAATTTAAATGCGCAGGACAAGGTCGCTTCTGCCGCACAAAGC
>NZ_CAJPRT010000024.1 GCF_905373215.1 uncultured Campylobacter sp. | reverse complement strand
GCGCGCAGCTTTTAAAGCGCCTTGCGGATGCGGGTAAGGTTGTTTTTAAAGACGGCTACTATAAAATCGCTAAGAAATAGTGGCGGAATTGCGAGGTAGAATTTCGTTTCGTAATTTAATGGCAAAATTTTATCGAGATTTCGCAGGTGGAATTTTGCGTCCAAATTTTTAATAGGTGAAATTTTATGTAAATGAGCCACGATGAAGAACAGGGCGCGTAATCCAGATTTAAAATTCTGCAAAGAATAAATTTAATCGGCGAAAATTCTAATGGCAAAATGCGGGCGCAAATGCTTCGGCTACAGAAAATTCCGATATCAAAAAAATATAATTCTAAAAATTCCGCCTCGCAAAATTCTGGCAGCGAAGATTAGAATGCCGAAAATTCTAACGGCAAAAATTCCGATACCAAAAATTCGGGCGCGCAGAATTCCGGTGCGTGAAATTTAACCAGTATGATGAGAAATAAAGCTGCGTTAAAATTTAAAAATTTCACAGCCTGCCCGCGCTCTTTTTTGGATCCGCACAAAGCTCGCGCGAGCAGCGCGGCTCTTTGCTGCGCGCGTCCCACCGAAGCCGTTTACCTCAAAAGATTAAGTGCCGTCGCAAAACCGAGCGGAGTGGGTAAAAATTTAAAAAGCCAAAATTTTAAAAGTCTAAATTTAAAAACCGAAACGCTACGAGTACAAATTGCTAGGCGGGTGACTATATAGACTTTAGTGCGGATTACGACGCGGGTTATGACATACGCCTTATAGCATTGCTGCAGCACATGCCAAAGTATAAACTTTAACGCAGATCGAGACTTAAATTTAAATATATGTCACGATATAAATTCTAGTGCGGAGTATGACATAAATCTCGTCAAGAGTCACGGCATGAACCCAAGCATAATTATTACGATATACGCCTCGGAGCGGATCGAGACATAAATTCTGACAGGCATCGCGCCGTAAATTTTAAAATTTCAAACGCAAATTTAAAAACGAATTTAGCAGTTTTAAAGCAGATTTAAGGACGGATTTCAGATTATGAAATTTTTAAATTTAAAAATTGCCGCCGCCGTGCTCGCGCTGCTGCTCGCGGGCTGCGACGGATGGAAGCACCATCTAAGCAGTGACGGCACCTCGCTTGCTTCCAAGTTCGACCCCTCCGAGCGCACGCTAAAGATCGAGGGCAACGACAAGCCGCTCGTGCTGTTTTTCTACGCAAGTAGCCGAATTTAGAAATTCTAAAATTTTAAAATTTATACAAAATTCTACGATTTGGAATTTTTATGAAATTTCCGTAGCTACCAGCTCCCGCTAGCACCGCCTCCGCCGAAGCTTCCGCCGCCCCCACTGAAGCCGCCTCCGCTAAAACCGCCACTTCCTCCAAATCCGCCAAAATCTTCGGATGAGCCGCCTCTCATGCGCGATGAGCGCGCGATTTCGCTTATGATGTCTGCACTCGAGATTATATCCTCGTCGCTTCTTCTGAGGCGCGTCACGCGGCGGCTTAGTATCGCAAAAAGCAAAACCGCAAAAAGCACCATAAAGATCGCAAAGTCCTTGTTGCTCGGATCCTGCTGCGCGTTGGCGTTAAGCGGATCAAATTTTATATCGCCGCCTTCGATCGTGCTGATGATCGCCGAAATCCCGCTAATGACGCCACTTTCGTAATCCCCCTGCCTAAAATAGGGCAGAATTTTATTGCTGATGATGCGTTTGGCGCGCATATCGGTTAGCACGCCCTCTAGCCCGTATCCGACCTCAATACGCACTTTATGCTCGTGTGGAGCGACGAGCAGCAGTACGCCGTTGTCGCGACCTTTTTGCCCGATACCAAGAGCGCGCGCCTGCTCTACGCCGATTTCCTCGATAGAGTAATCTCCGAGCGATTTTAGGCTTATGAACATGATCTGGTTTGTGGAATTTTTATCGAAAGTCGTTAAAATTTCATTCAGACTATCTCTCGCGGCTGGGCGTAAAATACCAGCCTCATCGATTACAGCGGTGCCGTTTGGATGGGCTAGATACTCGCTAGGTGCGGCGACGCTTATTACAAATAGCGCCATTAGGGCAAAAGCAAATCTCCAAGCCACTCTCATCGCAGCTCCACCAAGGTCTCTTCTATCTCGTTATTTTCGCTATCTTTAGGCACTCGCATGGCTAGCTCGCACAGCGCGTCCATCGCCTTTAAAACAGCAGGTTCAAGGCCTTGCGTGCTAGGGTTAAATTCCGTCGTGATACGTTCAAACTCGCCCTTAGAGATAAACTCCGCCGCTCGCGCGCCGCAGATGATATGAGCGCAGCGCTCGCGGACGCAGACACAAAACATTATCGCTTCTTTTACGCTGCCGTAGCGCTCGTAAAATTTTAGCATAGCAAACTCGCCCGAGAGCCGAAGTCTGCGAGATTTAGGCGTGATTAGAGTTAAAAGCATGGGGCATTTAGCTAGCAGAGCTTTAATCGCAATGAAGCTAAGTGCTACGATCTGCAGTAGCTCAGCTTTGCTTATTTGTGGCACGAAGCACAGAACGATGCCGATCGCAAACGACGTCACTGCCGCCGCGCTATAGCTAGCTTCGCAGTCCTCGCTTGCTTCGCGCGCGACCACGCAGACGATCTGCGCACCGCTTGCGGTTTCGGCTTTCGTGATTAGCTCATGGATTTTTTGCTTGCACTGCTCGCTTAGCATTTGCCGCCTTTAGCGTTATTTAAATGAAACGCTAGGGGCTTTTTGGCTTGAGCTATCAGCGCTAAAGCTAGGTTTGGCGCCGCCTAGTCCTACGATGCGCGCGATGATGTTTGTAGGAAAGGTCCTAATTAGCTTGTTATATTCCTGCACCGAGGCGATGTAGTCCTTGCGCGCTACGGCGATGCGGTTTTCCGTGCCTTCGAGCTGATTTTGCAGATCGGCAAAATTCTGATTTGCCTTGAGATCCGGATAGCGCTCGACTACCAGCATCAAGCGCGATAGGGCTGAGCTAAGCTCGCCTTGAGCGCCGTTAAATTTCGCAAACGCCTCCGGATCTTGCGCTAAGCTCTCTGCATTGATATTGACAGCGGTTGCCTTAGCGCGGGCATTTATAACGCCTTCTAAGGTATCTTTTTCATGGCTAGCGTAGCCCTTGACGGTTTCTACGAAATTTGGAATCAAATCGGCGCGGCGCTGATATTGGTTTTGTACCTGGCTCCACGCGGCCTTAACTTCTTCATCTTTACTTACGAGTTTATTGTAAACGGGTACTGCAAATATCGCAAACGCAATCGCCGCAATCGCTAAGACGATTAGAGCTTTGATTAAGATATGAAGCCCTCCTTTTTGGCCCGGATACTCTCCTCCGCCAAAGCTCTCGCCTCGCGCGGATAAGCCTTTATCGTCGTAACCTATACGCTCGTTATTTTCTCCTTGCAGCTCTTTCATTGAAATCTCCTTGGGATGTTGGAATTTAATTTGACTAAAATTTCATATTCGATCGTACCGAAGTGTTTTGCCCAAATCCGCGCGTCGCCCAGCACACAGATGCGCTCGCCGCCGAATTCTGCGCAGAAGCTATCCATCGACATTTTTCCGAGCATTTTTTGCCCGCTTGCAAGCGCTAGCTCGCCCTCGCCGTCGTAGCGAAACAGCCCGTCTGCGTAGCCCAGATCGTATGTGCCGATCCTCATATCGCGTGGCGCTTCAAATTTTGCGCCATAGCCCACGCGCTCGCCTTTTTTCAGCACGCGCGAGCTGATTAGATCGGCATAGAGCTTTAGCACAGGGCGTAAATTTAGGCTCTCGTCAAACTGCGGATAGCCAAACTGCGCCATGCCTACGCGCATGTATTCGTCCTCAAAGCCCGCACTGCGCTCGATAGCTGCGGAGTTGCTCGAATGAAATTTTAAATTTTCAAAGCCCGCGGTGGCGGCTTTTTGCCCCGCAAGCCGCTTAAATTCTATAAAATTTTGCCTTTGTGCGAAAAAATCGCCGCTTAGCTCGTCGCTTGCGCGAAAGTGTGTGAAAAAGCCACGAAGCTTAAATCCGCCCTGCTTGCATAGCCTAAGCGCCTCATCTAACTCGCTCGCTCCGATGCCGTTGCGGTGCATAGCAGTATCTGCAGCGATATAAATTTTAAGCCCTCGTTTAAGACGCGCAAAGTAGCTCAGATCATTTACTGCGTAGCAAAACCGCTCGTCCTCGTCCCCGCGCGGAATGTGCGAAAGCACTAAAATTTCATCAAATAAATCCGCAATCTGCGCAGCTTCCGCAGCACTTCGCGTCACGGCGCGTACGAAGCCTAGCTTTGCCGCTTCCTCGCAGCAAAGCCTGCAGCCATGGCCGTATGAATTATCCTTGGCTACTAAAAATACTCGTTCCGCTCCACCTACTTTGGCGGCGATTTGCGCTAGATTGTGCGCATAAGCGGCGCGATCTAAGATGATCTCAGACATCGAAATTTAGTCCGTAAGTGCGGTACAGATATGGCAGCAGCTTGCGCGCGGCGTAGTCGTAGCCGTAAAATTTCGCATAAACTTCTTTCAAGCTAGCCGAACCTGCACGCTCGAAATCAAATACGTCGGTACCCGCGATTTTTGGCACGCGCTTATCTAAGAATTTAAAAAATTCCGCTCTCGCAGCCAAAAGCTCTTTTATATTTTTCTCAACCTCTTGCTTTTCAGATTCGTTCATCTCTGGTCCTTTAAATTTTCTAGTTTACCTAAAAATACGCGCTGCATCTCGTCGCGAAACTCGGGACTAGAGGCCTCGAAGCGAGTTACGATCACAGGCGTGGTGTTGCTTGCCCGTACGAGCGCCCAGCCGTCATCAAACCGCACTCTGATGCCGTCGATCTCGATAATATCGCGGATGGGTGGCAGCTCCGAGATACCTGCGTGGATTTGAGCTTTAAGAGCTTCGATGATCTTAAATTTCGCCTCCTCACTCGTATTAAATTTTATCTCGTCGGTGCTAAAAACTCGCGGTAGCTTGTCTAGTTCGGCGTCTAAATCATATCCTTTAGCTACGAGCTCAAGCACGCGCATCATCGCATATACGCCGTCATCAAAGCCGAAATATCGCTCTTTAAAATAAATATGCCCGCTAACCTCCGCGGCAAGATCAATGCCTAGCTCCTTCATCGCCTTTTTGATATTGCTGTGGCCGGTCTTGCCCATGAAGCTTTTGCCGATCTTATCGATGGTATCGTACATCGCTTGAGAGCATTTGACTTCGCCTAGGATGCGCGGATGGGTCATATTTAGGGCAAGCAGGCAGGCTAGCTCGTCGCCTTTGATATTGCGGCGCGGAGTTAGCACGGCGATCCTATCGGCATCTCCGTCAAAGCCGAAGCCCAAAGCCACGCCGTCTTGCTTCATCGCAGCTTTGAGATCGGCTAAATTTTTCTCCTCGCTGGGGTCTGGGTGATGATTTGGGAAATTGCCGTCGGGCTGCGGGAATAAAACTTTAGCGTTTAGCTCTAGCCTTCCTATGATTTTAGTAGCGGTAACGCCTGCGGCGCCGTTTGCGCAGTCAATGATAAAAGGCGCGGCAAAGCCCTTAAGAGCCGCAAATTCTTTCTCAAAATATGCTAGATACTCGCTTAAGATGTCGTACTTCTGAGTGCTTATATCGGTTGGAATTTCAAAATTTGAACTCATCAGCTCCCGCACCTGCGCGCCAAGACGCCTTAAATCCTCGCCGAAGAAGTTATCCGTACCGATCGTGATCTTAAAGCCGTTGTAATTTTTGGGGTTGTGTGAGCCAGTGATCATTACGTTTGCGTCAAATTTATGCGTAAATACGCTAAAATAGCCCACCGGCGTCGGTAGCAAGCCAATATTATAAACCCGCAACCCGGCGAAATTTAGCCCGCTTACGAAATAGCCGAAAAGCTCATCCGCGCTAAGACGGGCGTCGTATCCCACGCTAACGCGCTCAAGCCCGAGATTTGCGATATGTTTGCCAAGAGCAAAGCCGATCGCTTTTACGCTGCGCTCGTTTAACTCTTCGCCCACGATGCCGCGTATGTCGTATTCTCTAAAGATATCTTCGATCATAAAATTCCTTTAAATTTAAATCGCGGTATTTTATAAAAACTTGCTTAATATTTATATTATAAATGATAAAATCGCCGCTAAAATTCCAAAGGATGATTATGAAAAAATTTATTCTAGCAGCGATTTTAGCGGCTTTTGCTTTTGCGGGCGATTACGAGCTCGTAGGTAGCGTAAATACTTCGTTTAGAATTTTTGGCAAAGACGATCGCATCGAAGTTATCGCGGTTAAAGATCCTAAGATCGACGGCGTGACCTGCTACGTCTCTTACGCCAAAAAAGGTGGTGCCAAAGAGATTATCGGCGTAGAGGAAGATCGCTCCGAAGCCTCTGTTTCGTGCGTGCAGACAGCGCCTAAAATCATCATCAAAGAGGAGCTGAAAAAAGAGGATATTTTTGAAAAACGCAGCTCATTAATCTTCAAAAAGACCCACGTAGTTAGGCTTTACGACGCGGTGCAGGGCTCGCTAATCTATTTGGTTTATTCAGACAAAGTGATCGACGGCTCGCCCAATAACTCGATCTCGGCTATCCCATGCCACCAAGCTGTGGGCGACGTATGCGAGCTCGCATATACCCAAGGCAAAAAATAATAAGAAGGAATTCCGCAAAGATAAAATTTTATTGCAGCGGAATTCTAAATTAGAAATTACGCTATGAGATGGCGCACGAAATTTACATAGAATTTTGCCAAATTCTGCAGCATTTTACAAAATTTATCCGCGCCGTTAAATTTCTGCGCGAATGCCTAAGAAGAGAATTTGATCGCTTTGTCAGAGCATCTTAACGCATATTTGAGCTACGCTAGTAGGCGTGCGCTTGCAAGTCGTAAAATGAAAAATTAAGCAATTTTTGCTAAAATCTCGCGATTTTGAAAACCCTCGTAAATCTAAAGGAAATCAATGAAGACATTTTTTAGTATGGAGTGCGCGTCAGTGATGCTGCTGATTTTGGCGCTAGCCTGTGCGATCGCCACTTTCGTAGAGACCGCTTACGGCACGGAAGTAGCTTGGGCGATGGTTTATTCGACTGCGTGGTTTGGCGCGCTGATGGCGCTTTTGGGAATAAATTTAACCTACAATATCTATCGCTACCGCATGATTAAGCTTCGCACACTGCCTGCACTAATCTTTCACGCAAGCTTTTTGTTTATGCTTGTTGGAGCAATTTTGACTAGATATTTCGGCTTTGAGGGAAATATCCATATAAGAGAGGGCGGCGAGAGCTCGATCGTAACGACCAAAGACGAGGTCGTTCAACTTCTTACTTTAGGCAGCGACGGCGAGTTTATCTCCGCCGATGAGAGCAAATTTTTAAACGGCGCAGGACGGATGAACTTCGATCTCAATCTAGATGTAGAGGGTAGGATCGCAAATTTAAAATTTAAAGAGCTCGTAGAACACGGCGAGCTAAAATGGGTGCAAGATCCGACCGGACAGGCTCCTGCGCGCGTGGAGCTATTATTTTCCAACAACGTTGGCAGCCAAAATGTCTCCTTGCAATCAGGCGAAAGCATGGATATAGGCGAGCTTAGTATCACTTTTAACGCAGAGCCTAAGAGTAAGAATTTCATCTACATAAAATCCAAAGACGGCAAATTTTATCTAAACTCAAGTCTTGATATAAACGCCACTAAAATGGCTGATATGAGCACTGCGCCGCTTAAGAGAAACGAGGATAATCCGCTAGGCAATCTCTTGCTTTACAGCTTCGACGGAATAAATTTCGCTCCCGTTAGCCTGCTTAGCTCCGCGGTCGAGAAATTTGTCCCGGTCGCTGCGAATTTACCAGGTGAGCCCGGCGTAGTAGCTACGCTAAGCTTTGCGGGGCAGAGTCGCGAAATCTACGTGCCTAGGGATTCGCATGGCGCTAGCTACAAGGTGGGAGATAAGAATTTCATCGTAGCCTTGGCACCAAAGATGCTTCATCTGCCTTTTAAAATCGCGCTTCGCGACTTTGTGATGGATCGCTATCCAGGTACCAATTCGCCCTCTGGATATAAAAGCGAAATCACGCTAAAAGACGGCAATACGAGCTTTGATTATGATATTTTTATGAATCACGTGCTCGATTACGGCGGATACCGATTTTTCCAAAGCTCATACGACACGGATGAGCGTGGCACGGTGTTTTCGCTCAATAAAGACCCTGGCAAGATCCCGACCTACGTCGGATACTTTCTGCTATGCGTAGGGATGTTTTTTAACTTTTTCAACCGGGGCTCGCGCTTTTTCAAGCTCTCGCGCTTAATCAGCGAAAATACGCATCTTGCTAGAGAAAAAGATGTAAATTCTAAAAATTCCGCATCTAGCTTGGCGCCTGCGAGTCCCGCAGAAAGCTCTGCATCAAAACGCGCCAAAAAATCGCGACGCGGTACCAAAGGCGCGGCATTGGCATTTGTAGGCGCGTTGGCTTTGAGCTCGGCTGCATTGTATCCTAGCACAGCAAATGCCGAACAAAACTTCACGACTCAAAATTCTACTTCGCAAAGTTCCGCCTCAAATGCAGCTGTAGGAAATCCAGCGTCGCAAAGCCCGGCTAGCGTGCAAGATCCCGCTTCGCAAAATTCCGTGCAGAATTCCGCCGCTGAAAATTCCAAGCATAGCTCCGCTTCGCAAGAATCTGCGGCGGAGCAAGACTCCATCCCGCCGCATAATTTTTCTACTATGGGAGGCGAGCTGGCCGTACCGAAATTCGATCCTAAATTTAGCGAAGATCTAGCAAGCCTCGTAATTCAGGGATTTGATGGGCGAATGGAGCCTTTCGATACCGTTTCTAGGGAGCTTTTAAATAAAATTTACCGCGCCGACGACTACAAGGCGCCAAATGGCGAAATTTTAAACCATAACGCCGCTGCGCTTTCGTTTATGCTAAATCAAAGCTACTGGAGGCGTGCGCCAATCATCAAGGTTAGCGAGCCGGAGCTTAAAAAAATTCTAGGTATGGATGAGAAGCAAAGCCACGCCAGTATGATGGATTTTTTTGAATTTAAAGGCGGCGAGAGCTACTACAAGCTCGATAAAATGGTCGAGGAGATCAACCGCAAGCCTTTGGGCAATCGCGGTGTGTTAGATAAAGAGATCATCAAGGTAAATGAGCGCGTAAACGTCTTTTATTCGGCGTTTATGGGGGATTATTTTAGAATTATTCCAGTTAAGAACGCTAAAAATAACGAGTGGCTTTCGCCGCTATATCTAGGCGATGCGCTGGATCAAAACGAATCTGCTGAAGTTAAAAAAATGATGGGAATATTCGTTTCGTCCGTGGCCTATGCCCAAGAAAGCGGGGATTGGAGCGGCGCAGAAAAGATGCTAAGCTACGTCAAAAAATACCAGGCACAAAACGGCGCAAACCTAATGCCTAGCGAGAGCGCGATAAAATATGAAATTTTATTTAATAAGGCTAAAATTTTTTCTCGCCTCTTTCCGATCTACACTATCTCGGGATTTTTGCTTCTGATCTTTATCTTTTTGCGGATGATGAAGCCCGCTCTTCGCTTAGGCGGCGCGTTTAAGCTCGTTTACGTCGTAAATATCGTCGCCTTCATCGCGCATACCGCGGGTCTTGCGCTGCGCGGCTACGTCTCGGGGCACGCGCCGTGGAGTAACTCCTACGAATCGCTCATCTACATCGCGTGGGCGCTGTCGCTAAGCGGAATATTCTTCTCGCGCAAATCCGCGATCTCGCTGGCGCTAACGTCAATAATGGCGGGCATAACGCTGATGGTAGCGCATCTTAGCGACATCGATCCGCAGATTACGAACCTTCAGCCTGTATTGAAGTCGCACTGGCTTACGATCCACGTCTCGGTAATCACCGCGAGCTACGGATTTTTAGGCCTTTGCATGCTGCTTGGAATTTTCACCCTCGTGATGTTTCTGTTCGATAAGAAAAACCCCGAAATCGCTCGCAATATCGCAGAAGCCACGCATATCAACGAAATGTCGATGATCCTAGGTCTTTGCTTGCTGACGGTGGGCAACTTCCTAGGCGGCGTGTGGGCGAACGAAAGCTGGGGGCGCTACTGGGGCTGGGATCCGAAGGAGACCTGGGCGCTCATTACGATTTTTATCTACGCGGTGGTCGTGCATTTTAGATTTATGCCTAAGCTCAATAATCAATTCGCTTTTGCCACAGCCTCGATGTTTGCGTATTTTAGCGTCATAATGACCTATTTTGGCGTAAATTTCTACCTAAGCGGCATGCACTCCTACGCTAGCGGCGAGCGCATTCCAGTGCCCGGCTGGGCGTACGTGATGGTCGCTTCGATGGTGGCCCTTGCGATCGCGGCGTATTTCCGCTCGGGCAAATCGGCTAGGCTTTAGATGGGTGGGGCCCAAATTTCAGAATAATAATTTTGAAATTTCGCCCAGATTTCGCAGCTTGCTGAGGCTTTAGGGATTTATGGAATTTATCTTTAAATTTCAGCTAAGCTTTGAAGTCCTGCAAAATTTTATAGAATTTTACGGCTCGCGATTGCGCTAAATTTTAAAATTTTGCATCGCGACAGGACTTTGATGCTTGAAATTTTAAGGCGTCGTAAAATTCTAATGATTTAGAATTTGCACCGCTATGGGGTTTTAATGTTTTAAATTTTACTTCTAGTGGAATTTTTTCATGCGACGGAAGTGCGACGTAATTTAGAATTTTAAAATTTCAGCTAGCGCGCTAGTGCAAAATTCCACCCCGTCGCTGCCATAACCGAGCAGTGAAATTTTAAAATTTGATTTTATAAATTCTATGCTCATCTTTAAATTTAAAATTTAAAATCTCGCTCTTTATGAAATTTTATTTATGATGTCGAAATTTTAAAATTTCGCACGCCATTGTTGTAGCAACCTTTGCGCGATAAAATTTTCAAATTTTAAATTTCGCGCCATGATAAAACATGACAGAATTTGAAAATTTATAAAATTTTAAGCCACGAAAACGCCTCGCCAGGCATTAAAATTATCTTAAAATATAATTTAGCTTGCAAGATTAAGCTAAATTTCTGCTTATAATCATATTGATTTAATCTTTATTTGGCTAAAATTGACGCTTGTCAATTTCTTAATTTGAAAGGATAAAGATGTCTGATCTAAAACAGGATAGACGAGGCTTTATCGGGCTTACTTTCGGCGCAGTTGCCGCTGTGGGTGGCGTTTTTGCGCTCGTGGGGATGAAGAAATCGTGGGATCCGCTACCTAGCGTGCGCGCCGCCGGCGTCACTACGGTAGATCTAAGTCCGATCAAAGAGGGCGAGCTTTATCAAACGCAGTGGCGCAAAAAGCCGATTTTCGTGCTTAAAAAGACCGCCGATATGCCCAAAAATGATGCCCGTGACGTCGTCGTAGGGGATGCTAGATATACGCTTTGCATCGGGCTTTGCACGCATTTGGGCTGTATTCCCAGCTACAAGCCATCGACGCAACAATTCATTTGTGCATGTCATGGTGGGATTTTCGATGCTAACGGCATAAACGTATTCGGTCCGCCGCCGCGTCCTATGGATATACCGCCCTTTAAAATCGACGGAACGAAACTCGTTTTAGGCGAAGAGGGCCCCGAATACCAAGCCCTAAAGCAGAAAGCATAGGAGACGCAGATGGCACATATAAGAAAAGCTACGGGAGTTTGGGATTGGTTCGACCAAAGGCTTGCCGTAACGAAATTTTTCAAGGTGATGGTAAGCGAGTATTGGATTCCTAAAAATATCAGCTTCCTTTGGGCGATGGGTGTTATTTTGATGACGCTATTTATAGTTTTATTCGTTAGTGGACTAATGCTCGTGATGTATTATAAGCCGGATGTAAATTTAGCATTTGATAGCGTAAATTTCACGATTATGAAAGAGGTCGAATACGGCTGGCTATGGCGACATATCCACGCAGTATCGGCATCGGTCGTATTTTTGATCTTATACATTCATACTTTAGTAGCTATATATTACCGCTCGTATAAGCAAGGGCGAGAGATGATTTGGGTAAGCGGAATGCTGCTTTTCATCATCTTTTCGGCGGAGGCTTTCAGTGGATATATGCTTCCATGGGGGCAGATGAGCTACTGGGCAGCGATGGTTATTACAAATTTGTTCGGCGGAATTCCCGTAGTGGGCGATGCAATAGTCGAATGGATTCGCGGCGATTACGCCGTAAGCGATCCGACGCTGACGCGATTTTTTATGCTTCATGTCTGTTTGCTGCCTCTTGTGGTGGTTGCGGTGCTGGCGGTGCATTTTTATTCGCTTAGATTTCCGCATGTAAATAACCTAGACGGCGAGGAGATAGACTTTGAGCTCGAGGGTGAGAAGTATTTGGAAGGAAAAACTAGCGAAAGCAAGGTAATTCCGTTTTGGCCGGGCTTTTTGGCGAAGGATTTTTTCTACGTCAGTATCTTTATGATATTTTTCTTTTATCTAGTGGGCTTTCACTTCGATTTTGCGATGGATCCGATAAATTTCGAGCCGGCAAACAGCCTCAAAACCCCGACGCATATCTATCCGGAGTGGTACTTCCTTTGGGAGTATGAAATTCTGCGCGGATTTTACTTCGACGTAGGGCCGCTTAAGGCTGCCGACATCGGACTTATCGCCTTTGCATTTGCCGGAGTTTCGCTATTTTTTATCCCGTTATTTGACCGCAGCAGCGTAGTAGCGCCTGCGCACAAAAACAAAGCGTTTTTCATTTGGTTTTGGATTTTAGTAATCGACATGATCCTGCTTAGCCTTTTCGGCAAGCTCCCTGCAGACGGCGCGGAGCTCGGTATCGAAAACAAATACTGGGGCTTTGCTTTATCAATCATCTATATCGGATTGCTCGTCGTAGTGCTTCCGTTAATTACAATCGCAGAAAGAAAGAGGGTCTAGCCATGAAAGAGATAAGAACCCTAATCTTAGTGCTTTTTTGTGTGGGAATTTTATACTGGTTTATCGAGCCTTATGCTCATACTAAGCTCAGTCCGCACACCGATCCGG
The DNA here is from genome assembly GCF_905373215.1 of uncultured Campylobacter sp. Taxonomy (GTDB): domain Bacteria; phylum Campylobacterota; class Campylobacteria; order Campylobacterales; family Campylobacteraceae; genus Campylobacter_B. Next base: position 11,049 of record NZ_CAJPRT010000024.1, on the reverse strand, counting down.
TAAATTACGACTTTGCAGCAGGCGATACGGCTTTAGCTGCGCATAACGTAGCCGCAGCAGAAAGCGCTTTGGCCGCAGCCGAAAAGGGCGGAGATGAAACGATGATAAAAAATTCTAAAAAAGCCCTAGCCAGTGCGAAAGAGCAACAAGACAAAACGGTGCTTTTTTGGGACGAGATAAATAAAATCGATCTTAGTAAAGGCGATGCCGTGCGCGGCGCCGAGACCTTTACAAATGCAGGCTGCACCGCATGTCATGGAGTAAAAAGTGCAAATATCCCCGCTCCTATGGACGCGGCAAGCGCCAGTGCCGCATACGGCGTCAATCCGCCGGATCTTAGTAGCGCAGGCTATCTATACACCGATAAATTCTTAGCTGCGCTTATCAAAGATCCGATCATGGCTCTTAAGCTAGATCAGAAATTTGGCGACGAAAAGCCTTTTCCGATGCCTGGATTTTTCGGTGCGGGCGGTGATCTAAATCAAGAGATTGCCGATATCGTAGCTTATCTGAAATCGGTCGCTCCTAGCGAGGATAAGCTAATCGCCTCTGAGGCTGCGGTTAGCGGCATCAAGCAAGGCACTGAACTAGACGAAGCGCAGAAAAAATTCCTTTTAAGCAAGGCGGTTTTTGGGGATGCTTGTCTAAGATGCCACGATGTCAAGTATGATAAGCTCTTTGCATCCAGCGACAAGGCTAGCTTGGCTGCATATATGGGCTCGACGCCTCCTGATCTTTCGATGATGATCCGTTCTAAGGGCGCCAACTATCTGCACGAGTTTATCAATGATACACAAAAGAAGCTTCCAGGCACTTCGATGCCTCGCGTAGGCTTGAACGAAAACGCTGAAGCCAAGGTCGTGGAGTATCTAGCTGACATAGGCGATAGCAAAAAAACTGAGCGTGAAGCTACAACCATAAATATTATGATTTATTTCTTGATCCTTTCTGTTTTTGCAGGTCTTTGGAAAAGCAAAATTTGGTCGAAACTTCACTAAAATTTTAGCAGTCGGAGTAAAATCCGACTGCCGTTTAAAATTCCGTCATATCCTAAATTCTATTAAATTCCATCTATCAAAAAGCTCTCGCAATTGAGAATTTAGCCGCTTTCGTGCTTTATGATAACCGCTTTTTTTATTACTTTTTAAGATTTTTCTACATATAATTGCTACTTAATTTTGAAATTTAATGTATAAATTTAACTTAAGAAGGTTCAGATGAAATTTTTTAAATTTGCGATTTTGGCTCTTATTTTTCCATTTTGCATGTTGCTGGCGCAGACCGATTATCGCGCCGAAGCGGCGGCGATTAAAGAAAAATTTGCCCAGGCGGTTAAATTTTATGTAGACGGCAATAACTCGGAGGCCAGAAAGATAACCCAAGAGGCGTATTTCGGGCATTTTGAAAATTTAGAAGCCGGCATTCGCATAAATTTAAGTCAGAAAAAATCCTACGATATGGAGAAGCAATTCGGCGATATCCGTAAAGCGATCAAAGCCGAAAAGCCTCTAAATGAGATCCAAGCTATGATCGATAATCTAAATCGCGAGATTGATGAGGTTCTGCCTGCGATCGAATCTGGTCATCGTCTCGTAGCCGAGTATCAAGACGGAGGCGACGGTAGCACTTCTGCGCCAGCCTCAGGCGGGAATTCCGCAGCATCTGGCGCAACTTCTCCTTGGATGAGCGTCTATACGGAATTTAAAGCTGAGCTGGATAACGCTAAAGCTGCGTTTGATAAGAAAGACACTGCTGCGCTAAAAGCTGCGCTAAATCGCGCTAAATTTGATATCTACCGCAACGAACGTCTAGAGGAGGCAGTGCGAAAATATGTCTCATCTCAGACCGATCAATCAATCCAGCAAATTATCGGAAATCTCTTGCGCGAGGATGCGGATACAGACAAATCAAAATTTGACGAAGCGATAAACGCCCTAGATAATCTAGCATTAAAAGCCGTAAATGATTTGCCGCAAGAAAGCTACTCCATAGCGCCGCAGACTGCGTTAGCACAAAGCGATACTAGCGAGGATGAGGGCAAGGATTTTACGCCGATTGTGCAAAATATCAAAGACAAAATGGCTAAGGTTTTGCAGCTTTACGAGAGCGGCAAGGTTGATGACGCGATCGACGAGAGCGGTAATATCTACTTTGATGAATACGAAGAGAGCGGCATGGAGAATATCGTCGGTGCTAAAAATACTCAGCTTAAGCTAGACACCGAAGCAAGCTTTAATAAAATTTCGGCTCTTATGCGCGCGGGTGCTTCCAAAGAGCAGATTGTAGCGGCGCAAAATAAGCTATTTGATCAGCTTACCCAAAGCCTAGAGCTAACGAAGAAATCAAGCAATTGGGATCTATTTTTATACGCGTTTATCATTATCTTGCGTGAAGGATTTGAAGCGCTCATCATCGTAGCTGCAGTCATCGCTCTACTTATAAAATCCGGCAACTCAAAGCACCTAAATATCGTTTACAGCGCTCTTGGCGTCGCGGTTGTGCTAAGTATCGCTACGGCTTACGGGCTGAATTATATCTTTGGTAGCGAAAATGCAGGACAAACGCGCGAAGTGATGGAGGGCGCGGTGATGTTAATCGCCGTAGTTCTGCTATTTTATGTGGGCTTTTGGCTTCTTTCGAATGCAAGCTCCAAAAAGTGGAGCGCCTATATACAAGGTCAAATTTCAAACAGCCTAAGCTCTGGCGATAGCAAGATGCTTTGGTGGACGGTATTTTTGGCAGTTTATCGCGAGGGCGCAGAGACGGTGCTATTTTATCTAGCACTACTTTTCGATGCTAAAAGTCCGGCAGCTACCAGCATGGTAGCAGCAGGCTTTGTAGCGGGTCTGGCGGCTCTTATTATAGTTTATATCGTTATCAAAAAATTCTCGCTTAAAATCGCTATTAAGCCATTTTTCATTGCTACATCGGTCATCATATTTTATATGTCCGTCGTATTCGTGGGCAAGGGCGTGATGGAGCTAGTCGAGGGCAAGGTATTCGTGCCTACGGTAATAGACGGGCTTCCTACGATTACGTGGATCGGATTTTATCCTTACGTCCAGAGCCTAGTGCCGCAAGCGGTGATGATCGTGCTTTTGATCGTAGGAATTTTAATCTTAAAAAACAAGCAAAAAAACAAATCTTAATAAGGAGAGAAAAGATGAAAAAGATTTTTTCAGGTATGTTGGCGCTAAGCTTAGCCTCTGTTATAGCAATGGCAGGAGAGCATCCGATCGGCGAGCCGATTGAGCAAAATGGAATGGAGATCGCGGCAGTTTATCTTCAGCCTATCGATATGGAGCCTAAAGGCATCGATCTAGCTCCTAGCAAGGCGGATATCCACCTTGAGGCGGATATCCACGCTATCAAAGGCAACGCAAACGGATTTGGCGAGGGCGAGTGGATCCCTTACCTAAAGATCGCTTACGTGCTTAAAAACCTAGATACCGGCAAGATTCAAAAGGGAAATTTCATGCCGATGGTAGCTAGCGACGGCCCTCACTACGGCGCCAATATCAAGATGGTAAACGGCGTAGGCAACTACGAGCTAACCTACAACATCGAAAATCCAAGCGCCAACGGATTTGGCCGCCACGCAGACAAAGCGACCGGCGTAGGCAAATGGTGGGAGCCGTTATCGGTTAAATACACCTTCCAATACACAGGCGCTCCTAAAGAGTAAATCATAGATGGCTCCGCCGAGTCGGTTTCGGCGGAGCTTAAGGGTGTTGGATTCTAACCGCGCTCTTTAAATTTAAGGCGGTTAAATTTAGCCCGTTTAAATTTAGGCGCTACGCCGCAGCCAAAGCGCATCGTTTTTGCTTTAATGCGTTTAAGCTTACGAATCTTTTTAGCTGCGGCAAAATTTTAAAATTTAGCGCACCGCAAGGACGAGATAAAACCAAAGCAATAGCGAGGCGAAATTTTTCTTTGCGGGCGGCTCTTGACGCTGCAAATTTTTTGCAAGCGGATTTGAAATTTTAAAATTTACAAAATGGCGTAGGTTTTAAAATTTTAAAATTTAAGCAATTATAGGCGATTTACGCGCATTAGGCTCGATGAGGATTTTTAATGACGATATTTTTTTATCACGTTAGCTTGGCTCTGTTTCCGCTTGCATTTTTAAGCGCGTATCTGGGCGGAAGGCGCTTTATCAGCGCATCGTTTTTGCCCGCGCTTTTGGGAGCCGCATTCGGGGCGCTGTGCTTTAGCGCATTTGCGCGCTCGGCAAACGCCGATACAGGCAAGATTATATTTGACGCGCTCGCGCTCTTGGCGCTGTTAGCGCTGCTGCTCGCATTTAAGCTTAAACGCTTCTACCTAACAGCCGCGATTATTTTTGCTCTTGGCTGCGCGTATGGATTTGAATACCGCTTCATAGGGATGAATTTTAAAATTTTCTCCGGCGAGCTACTGGACAGCTTCAGCCTAACCAACCTCTTTATGGCGGTTTTAGGTGCGCTGGCGCTCATTTTATTCTATTTTATTTATCGCTCAGCTCTAGCGCGCGCGAGCAAAGGCGCAAAGCTAGCGTCGTTCGCTCTTGCATGGGTGTTTGCCTTTATCGCTAAAATCGGCTTTTTGGGTCTTGATCTGCGCCAAGCGGATGCGCCGAAAGCGCTAGCTGCGAAGGGTTTTGAAGGGCTTTCAAACGCGATCGGCTCGTCAGAGTTTCTAAGCGTCATCGCCAAAATCATCCACTACAACAACTCCTATCTGACGCTAGCTCTTTGCCTTATAGCTACGCTAATTGCGTTGCTTACGGCATTTCGTGCGCCAAGGCGTGTGCCTCGAGAAGTGGACATTATAAAATTTAGAGAGGTTAAAGCGGGTAGATTTGCCATTTTTAGAGATTTTAGCCTGATCTTGTCGCTTGGGGTTTTAATCAGCTTTTTGGGGCTTTATTATATTTTGGTCGCCTCAAAACCGCCTACGATCGATGAGCCTAAGATCATCGAGCCGCAAGGCGCGGAATTCATAATCGATGCAAACATTGTGAAAGATGGCAAGCTGCACCGCTTTGCCTACGTTACCGACGACGGGCATAAGGTCAGGTTTTTTCTACTAAACCGCTTCACGGACAAATTTGCCCCGGTCGCGGTTTTTGACGCGTGCTCGATCTGCGGCGATATGGGCTACATCAAAAAAGGCGACGAGCTCATCTGCATCGCTTGCAACGTGCGGATATTTTTGCCGAGCGTCGGCAAGCTTGGCGGCTGCAATCCGATTCCGCTGGATTATAAGCTAGAGGGGCAAAATATCGTCATCGCGCTTAAGACGATTGAGGACGGCGCGTCCTATTTCTCGGAGATCGTGGATAAAAAGGTAATCGATCCGGTCAGTAGAAAAGAAATTTTAAACACCTCTAAATTTAGCTATCTTTACTACGGACGCACCTACTTTTTCGAAAGCGAAGCGAATGCAAACGCCTTCACCGCGCACCCCGAGCGCTATGTAGATGAAAACGGCACGCTAAAGGAGCTTAAATAATGTTTTTACGCATCATCAAATCCTCCATTTTAAACTCCAGGGATAGCAAAATTCTAGCGTTTTTGACCATATTTTTATCGGTCTCGCTGATCGCTTGTATGCTAAATATCACGCTAAAAATCGGCGATGAGGTCGCTAAGGAGCTACGCAGCTACGGCTCGAATATCGTCGTGCTACCGCGCTCGCAAAGCCTAAGTATCGAGATCGGCGGGCGAGAATACTCTCCGCTTAAGAACGACGATTTCTTAAAAGAGAGCGAGCTGCATAAGATCAAAGAAATTTTTTGGCGCAACAATATCACCGCCTTTGCGCCTTTTTTAACTACCCGCGCGGGAGATTACGACGTCGTGGGAACCTACTTTGAAAAGGACGTAGGCGTTAGCGACGAGCCTGATTTCAGATCGGGCGTGCGCTCGCTCTATCCGTTTTGGAGTGTAGAGGGGCAGTGGGTAAAAGACGGCGCCGAGGATGAGGTGCTCGCAGGCGACGCGCTGGGGCTAAAGATCGGCGATACGGTTAAGCTTGGAGATTATGAGGTTAAAGTCGTTGGGATTTTGCACGGCGCGGAGGATGAAGCCAAAAAGCTGATCGCAAATTTATCGCTGGTACAAAAGCTAACGCACAAAGAGGGCCTCATCGCCAAGGCCGAAGTTAGCGCCATGACGATCCCAGAAGACGATCTGTCCGTAAAGGCAAGAAGGAGTCTCGATAATCTAGACGCCACAGAATACGACACTTGGTACTGCTCAGCATACGTTAGCTCCATCGCATATCAGATCACCGAGGAGTATCCAAACGCAACTGCTAAGGCGGTGCTTAGCGTCAGCGAAGCTCAAAGCGGCATCACGAAAAAAATTCAAAATTTAATGGGCGTCGTAAGCATTCTATCGCTGCTGATTTCAAGCATCTGCATCACGAGCCTGCTAAGCAGCGAAATTTACAAACGTAAAAAGGAGATCGGCTTGCTTAAGGCGCTGGGAGCGAGCAACTTTATGATCTATATCCAGTTCGCCGCCGAAATTTTCGTTATCTGCATAGCAAGCTCACTCGTGGGTGCAGTCGTGGGCTACGTGCTTAGCTGGGCGATCGCGTATCAAATTTTTGGCTCATTCATCGGTGTGTCGTTGATGGTCTTTCCGCTTAGCATCGTCTTTGGACTTCTTATTTGCATTATCGGCTCGATCTTGCCGCTACGCGGAGTGATCAAGCTACTGCCTGCGGAGGTGCTTTATGGTAGGAAATAACGGAGCGTTTTTCAGAGGCGCGATCTTTAAAAGTATCATCAACAGCGGTATCCGCAGCTTCGTGATTTTCATCGCGATCATGCTAGGCAGCGCAGTTTGCGCTGCGTTCGTAAATATCTACGCCGACATCGATAAAAAGGTCGCCAGCGAGTTAAACAGCTACGGCGCAAATTTAATCGTAAGCCCCGCAAATTTAGAAAATTCCCATATGGACGAAGCGGCGCTCGATGCAAAATTTGCCAAAATTCCAGCTCTAAAAAGCGCGAATAAATACCTTTTCGGCAGCGCAAATTTAGGCGTCAACTCAGGCATCATCATGGGAGTAAATTTCTCCTCTCTGCGCGATACGATGCCGTTTTTGGATCTTAAAGAGGGCTCGTTTATAGGCGTGGATTTCGACGATAAAAACGCGCTCATCGGGCAGGATCTCGCCAAACTTTTGGGCGCGAAGCTCGGCGATAGTATCGAGATCACGCCGATCGGCTCAAACGAAACGAGCAAGGTCAAGATAAAAGGTATCGTCTATGACGGGCAGAAAGAGGACGGCATGCTGCTAATCTCGCTGCCGCTAGCGCAAAAAATTTTAAATCAGCCTGCGCAGGTAAATTACGCCGAAGCGATCGTAAGCGGCGATTTTAAGCAGCTTAGCGAAATTTCAAAGAGCCTAAGCGACGCACAGATGAGCTTCGCGCCGATCGGCAAGGTATCCAAGACTCAAGGCATCATCTTAAATAAAATCAAGCTTTTGATGCTTCTTATCGGCATTACGATCCTTCTGATCACCTCGGTCTGCATCAACACGAGCCTTAGCTCGATCCTGCTTTCGCGCATCAAAGAGTTCGCGCTCATCCGCGCAATCGGCGCGAGCAAGCAAAATTTACTCCACTTAATCCTGAGCGAAATTTTAACCGTCTGCGTCGCAGGCTCGCTAGCTGGAGTATTCGTGGGATACCTGCTCGCGATCTTGCTCGGGCATCTGATATTTTCAAGCAGCGTGGATTTTAGGCTAATCAGCCTCTTTGCGGCGGTCGCGCTGAGCCTGATTTTTGCGCTCGCGGCAAGCTACTATCCGATCAAAAAGGCGCTGAATCCGAATTTAGCGAATCTATTAAGGGAATAACATGGAAATTTTAAAATTTGAAGGCATCTGCAAATACTTCGGCGAGGTTAAGGCTCTCGATAATATCAGCTTCGACGTTTTAAGCGGCGAGTGGGTCAGCATAATGGGGCCAAGCGGCAGCGGCAAGAGCACGCTCGTAAATATCCTAAGCCTGATGGACACCCCCACCGCGGGCAGATATATCCTAGGCGGAGCCGACGCGAGCGCGCTAAACGACGAGCAAATTTTAGAATTTCGCCGCAAAAAGATCGGCCTCGTATTTCAGCAATTTCACCTAATCCCCTATCTAACGGCCGTCGAAAACGTCATGCTAAATCAATACTACCACAGCTGCGTGGATGAAGACAGCGCCAAGGCAGCACTTGAGAAAGTAGGGCTCGGGCACCGCATCACGCACCGCCCTAGCGAGCTTAGCGGCGGCGAGCAGCAGCGCGTCTGCATCGCGCGCGCACTCATCAATGACCCCGACATCATCATCGCGGATGAGCCTACGGGCAACCTCGACGAGGCCAACGAGCGCGTGGTTTTGCAGCTCTTTCAGACGCTTCGCAGCGAGGGCAAGACGCTGCTTTTGGTCACGCACAACGAAGAGCTCGGCAAATTTGCCGACAAAGTGGTGCGCCTAAGACACGGCAAGCTCGATCGAATAGAACTTTTGGATCAAAGTACGATGAAGCACAATCTCGGCTCGCAGGATGAAAATTCAGATCGCGATTTAAGCCAAAGCGCTTCACAAAGCTCTGGTGGCGAAGTTACAAGCGAGCAAAACCCCGCTTCGCAAAATTCCGGCGGCGAAGATCAGGGTGCTAAAAATTTAAGCGGCGAAAATCAAGGTACCAAAAATTCTAGCGCGCAAAATGATGGTGCGTAAAATTTAGCTCGCATGATGAAAAATAAAGCTGCGTTAAAATTTAAAAATTTCACCGCCCGCTCGCGCTCTTTTTGGATCCGCACAAAGCTCGTGCGAGCAGGTGCGGCTCTTTGCTGCGCACGTCCCGCCGAAGCCGTTTGCCTCGAAAGATCAAGCGCCGATGCGACGCCAAGCGGAGTGGGTAGAAATTTTAAAAACCTAAATTTTAGAAGCCGAAACGCCACGGGCGCAAATTACGGCGCGAGTCGCGACATGCGCCTCAACATAGATCGAGATATAAATTTCAACGCATACCGCGATATAAATTCTAGCACGGATCGCGGCATGTGTCACGGCATAAATTCTAATGCAGATCGCGATATAAACTCCGGCAGGCATCGCGCCGTAAATTTTAAAATTTCAAACGCAAATTTAAAAACGAATTTAGCAGTTTTAAAGCAGATTTAAGGACGGATTTCAGATTATGAAATTTTTAAATTTAAAAATTGCCGCCGCCATGTTCGCGCTGCTACTCGCAGGCTGCGACGGATGGAAGCACCATCTAAGCAGCGACGGTACCTCGCTTGCCTCCAAGTTCGACCCCTCCGAGCGCACGCTAAAGATCGAGGGCAACGACAAGCCATTCGTGCTATTTTTCTATACTAGCGGCTGCGGCGCGTGCAAAGCCCAAGTACCCGCGCTAAACGAGCTGCAAGCTAACGGCGACGCGCTGATTATCGGCATTCTAGGCGACGGTAAAGGTCTGGAAGCCGATGCCGCGGTCGCTCGCGAAAAGGGGATAAAATTCCCAAGCGTCAGCGGCGCAAACTCCGTAAAATACTTTGAAACCATCGTAGGCGGCATTTTCGGCACCCCCACGTCGGTGATCTACGATAAAAACGGCAAAGCGGTCAAAAAGCTCATCGGCCTCTACCCTAAATCCGCCTTCGAAACGCAGCTCAAGCTTATGAATTAACGAGCGGAATTTAATGCAGCCGGATTTACGGCGGCGGATCGCAAATGCCCACTAAAATAACACTTCGAGTTTAAAATTTCTTTCAACTTGCAAATGCCTTTGCGTTTAAATTTCAAAATTTAGGCGCGCAGCGGATTTAAGCATTCGCCTAATTTTGCTAAAATTAGCTTTGTCATTAAGCTGCTTAAATGGCTAAAAAGTGACGGCATCAAAATAGAAAGGAGATGCCAATGAGTAAAAAACTTTTTGCTTTAGGCGCTGCGATATTTTGCGGCGCGCTAAGCCTAAACGCCGAGGTTGCGGCGACGCAGAGCGCGCAAATAGATCTGAAATTTAACGCCGCAAATTTTACGCAAGAAAGTGTGATCGTAGGCGGCAAAAAGATAAAATTTCGCGCCTACAAAAACATAATCTACGTCGCAAAACCCGTAAGCGCGCACTATCAGAGCATGAATATCTTCATCCCGCAGCAATATTTTGATGGCGGCAAGAGCGGCAAATTTGACGCCGCGAGCGCGCCGATATTTTTACCAAACGGCGTGGGCGGCTACATGCCCGGCGAAGCGGGCGAGGTCAAAATAGACGAAAGCGGCAAACCAAACGCGATCGCTACGGCGCTTTCGCGCGGTTACGTCGTAGCCGCTCCCGCAGCGCGCGGACGCACGCTAAAGGACGCAAACGGCGATTATATCGGCAAGGCGCCTGCGGCGATCGTCGATCTAAAGGCAGCCGTGCGGTATCTGAAATTTAACGATGCGGCGATGCCCGGGGACGCGAACAAGATCATCTCAAACGGCACGAGCGCAGGCGGAGCGCTCTCAGCGCTTTTAGGCGCGAGCGGGGACGAGGCCGCGTACGAGCCGTATCTGCAAGAGCTGGGCGCTGCGAAGGCTAACGATAAAATTTACGCGGCGTCCGCATACTGCCCGATCACAAATCTAAAGCACGCGGACGCGGCGTATGAGTGGATGTTCGGCGCGCAGAGCGAATATGAAAAGATGGATTTTAGCGGCTTTGATGCGGCGGGATTTAACGAGCGCGGCGAAAATTCTAGCGGCACTGAAAAAAATTCCAAAAAAGGCGCGGATCAAAGCGCCGCAAAGCCCGCGCGCAAAACGATTAGCGGCAAACTAAGCGCAGCGCAGATTAAAATTTCAGACGAGCTAAAAGCGCAATTCCCAGCTTATCTGAACTCGCTAAGCTTAAAGGATGGGGGCGGCCACGCGCTAAGCCTGGATAAAAACGGCGACGGCAGCTTCAAAGATTACATAAACGGGCTCATATCGGCATCGTTTGCTAATTTTGCGGCGAAAAATCCGCGCGCGAAGGCGCCCCTATACCTCGCCGCCAAGATCAAGGACGACGC
>NZ_CAJPRT010000023.1 GCF_905373215.1 uncultured Campylobacter sp. | reverse complement strand
AAAATTTAAACCCCAACCCCTTTAAATAACCTAGCCACCATGTTAGAACCCTACGCGTATTCTCAATGTTCGTAGCTTTGTTATAAATCTTTTGTATCTCTCTTTGTGCATGAAAAAGGGTGCGTTCAATGCTATAAGGATCCAGCTTGTTCTCATGGATTTTTTCATATGCAAAGGTTTCTAGTATCTTTCTAAAAGAGTGAAAGACTAGTCTATTCTTAGCTATTACGGGGGCATAGGTTTTAAGCGCTTTAACTAGAGTCATATCGCTTAGTACCTCTCCTTGCGTATTAGCAAAGCATAACGGGCAGCTACTATTATGAGCGTGTAACCTTTGCAGCCATTGCCCTACTTCTCTAGGAAGTCCCAGATGTTCATCACCATTGCTTTTTACCTTATTCTCATCTTGTGGAAATAGTAAGTAGTATTCTCCATCATCGCCCACTTTTAAATGCTCATGGGTTAAATTTCTTACATTTGAGCTTCTTAGCCCCGTAAGCAGTCCAAAGATCAAAGCATTCTTAACACCTATTTGGTGAGGATAGTTCATGATAAATTTAATAAGTACGGTTAAATCCAAGTCATCTTTTATATATGGGTATTCGCTATGGCGAGGTATATTATAAAAGTCCTTAAACACCTCTTCTGCAAATAATGGATTTTTAGAAATATCTCTTATACGAGCATATCTGAATAGTCTTTTAATAAGTTTAAATAAAATTTCTAAGGAGGCGTACTTCTCATTATCGTAATAATAATCCAGTATCGGCATAATATCCTTTTTGCTTATCTTGTTTATATCTTTGTCACAAATATCCCTTAAAGCCTTAAAGCTCATATCTCGTCTTTTAGAGGTTGCCAATGCGACGTTGCCGTTATGTCTGCGAAACTGTCTATAAACGCTTGCCAGAGTATTTTTAGCAGGAGTTAGCTTAGCAGAATCATCTATCATTAAACCTTTAAGAGTTGCTTTGGCTTCACTTAGACTTATCTCATCTGCATTGCCTAAAGACTTAATTAGCTTGCCGCCTAGCGAATAGTGATAGTACCTATGGGTTGTTTGCTCTCCCTTTTTATTAAATGAGCGGTAAAATCTAACTGCTATATGCTCATCTATCATTTCTACCATAGTATTTTTGCGATGAGGCAGGGAGAAATTTCTGATCACTTTATCGGGGTCTGTTTTAAAAGACGGGTCGTCTTTAATCTTAGAAAAAACCTTCATAACTGCTTGTCCTTTAAAATTTAATATAGTTTCATAGGGCAAATTATAAAAGTTTCCAAAGAGCTTAGCAAGCTTAAGAGCTACTATACATTTTTTAATATATAGTAGTTTCTCTTAAACCGCCTGTATAATCTAGCGTTTTTAGCATTTGAAATTTTTTTGAAAAAATTTGAAAAAGCCGTAAAACAGGGCTTTTAAAAAAATCAAAAAACTAAAAATAGGGGGAAAATTTGATAGATGGTGTCCTGCGTTGGATTCGAACCAACGACCCCCTCATTAAAAGTGAGATGCTCTACCTACTGAGCTAGCAAGACATCGTAAGAAGTGGCGCGACGAATGGGGCTCGAACCCACGACCTCCGCCGTGACAGGGCGGCATTCTAACCAGCTGAACTACCGTCGCACCAAAAATCACACTTACAGCGCAAGTGCTAAAGAAGTATGAAATCCTTGGATTTCAAAATGGTGGTCGCTGTAGGGATCGAACCTGCGACATCCACCTTGTAAGGGTGGCGCTCTACCAGCTGAGCTAAGCGACCGTTTGAGTTTAAAAAAGAAATGTGATTATATATACAATATGATTAATTTTCACTTAAACAATGGCTAAAAAACCCAAATTGTGCTATACTTGCAAAATAAAATTTCACCGAAGGTCGCGTAAATTTAGATGAAAAAGTCGGTTCTTGCTCTGTTTTTGACGCTTCAGGCGTTCGCCTACTCACCGAATGAGATCGTAAATGCCATCGCCGCAGTAGCGCAAAACGAAGGGGTAAAGCCTGAAATTTTATACACCATCGTCAAAATCGAAAGCGACTTCGAGCCCTACACGATCTCCTTTTTGACAAACAAAGCAAACGCCGATTATTTTGCAGGCCTGCGCAATCAAAATATCCGCATCAAGACGAGCAACTACAGCCTAAATTCCAGCAAATGGGTCGTTACGATTATACCAGCAAACGAAATTTACGCCGTGCAGATCGCCAAGTATCTGTACGAGGACGGATTTAGCATTGACGTAGGACTCGGGCAGCTAAACGCCGTAAATTTCAGTCAAAATGAGATCGATTATATATTCAACCCGATGTATAACCTCACCAAATGCGCCAAGATCCTGCGCAAATGCTGGAATGCCAAAAATAAAAATATCAAAGACACGATCGAGTGCTACAACTACGGCATGCGCAAGCGCTACTCAAACCCCTACTACAAGCGCTTTTACGAGCATTACGAAAAATTTTTCGGCAAGCCCTATTAAGAGTTAGTAAAATTTCGCTAAAATCGCGCAAATTTTAAAAAAGGACATTTCATGATATTGATCGCAGGACCCTGCGTGATCGAAAGCCGCGAGCTGATAATGAAAGTCGCGGAAAGTTTACGCAAATTTAACGAAATGAGCGGGGTAGAATTTTACTTCAAAAGCAGCTTCGATAAAGCCAACCGCACCAGCATCTCAAGCTTCCGCGGCCCGGGGCTTGAGCGCGGCTGCGAAATTTTAGCCGAAGTAAAGGAAAAGTTCGGCTATAAAATTTTAACCGACATCCACGAAAGCTACCAGGCAGAGCCCGTCGCGCGCGTTGCCGACGTGCTGCAAATACCTGCTTTTTTGTGCCGCCAAACCGACCTTCTCGTCGCCGCAGCCAGCACGCAAGCGGTAGTAAATATCAAAAAAGGTCAGTTTTTATCGCCGCAGGCGATGAAACACAGTGTCGAAAAGGTGCTACAAACCCGCAGCGCACGGGCTTATACACCGCAAAGCGGCGCGGCATCTAGCGATACAAAGGCCGCTCAAAACAGCGTCTGCTCCGACGATGCCGAAATTTGCGGCGCGCCAAGCGGCGCTCGAAGCAGTACAAATAGCGGATCTTCGGCGCTAGGCGCGCAAAATTATTGCGGTGCACGATTGGACGCGCAAAATTCCGCCTATGCTTGCGATGCTTCGAATGCCGTAAATTCTATTCAAAACGCCCCGCAGCCGAGCAGCGAAGGGATGCACGATCTGGCGCGCCGTTACGGCGTCTGGCTCACCGAGCGCGGCAGTACCTTCGGCTACGGAAATTTGATCGTCGATATGCGCTCGCTGCCGATTATGCGCGAGTTTGCGCCGGTCATTTTCGACGCGACGCACAGCGTGCAGATGCCTAGTATCGGCGCTACGAGCGGCGGCGACTCGCGCTTCGTGCCGTATCTCGCGCGAGCGGCGGCGGCCGTGGGCGTGGACGGCTTTTTTTACGAGACACACCCTGATCCCGCCCACGCACTTTCGGATGGGCCGAATATGCTAAATTTGCAGCAGCTAGAGCGCGTTGTAGCCCAGACGCTCGCGATTCAAAAAGCACTCGGATTTTAGCTCGCGATACCTTGGATTAAATTTAAACCTCACGCCAATGCTCACGAATTTTGCGCTTAAAATTCGCAAACATGGCTCTATCTCGCAAAATTTCCCTATCTTTAATTTCGTATTTTTGACTTAAATTTAAGTAAAAATTCATGGTTATACAACGTTCTTCTGTTTTATTTCAAAGAGCGCAAAAATGGATTATGCCAAATTAATCTCGTAAAGAGCAGAGAGACAGTCGCGAAGACTACTAAAACGCTCGATCACTTCTATCATTCATTTTATATGATCAACAAAGGCGCAGAAATTTTGGGTAAGATGCTGAAATAAAACTTACGGTGAGCCCTTACGCAAATATTTTAGAATTTTGCAATTAGCCATTTTGCAACTGCAAAAGCGCGCAAAATTCTAAAATCACCAGATAAATTTATAAATTTTATCGTCGTAAATGCAGCTCGATGCTTTAGCGGCTATCTAAGATTTTTTATAGTAACATCTGCGTTTATATTTTCTCTTATGTAACCTATTTCCCCTATGTGACCGATCCCATCAATGCTTATCGTTGTCGGAATGTCTGGGACATAAACATCTGTATCTAAATAAAATCTAACTTTTTTGTCAGAGCTGTAAGAGTATTCTACGTAATGCACGCAGACCCCGAACAATATAATAGCTATCGTTAATAACGATATCGCGGTTATGCCGCTAAAGACTAGTTTTAATAATCTTTCGATATCCCCTCCGTTAAAAGAAACTTTCTCTTTTATTGCAGCCTTCTTTTCAGGGATAAATTCTTTGCTATTTTCAGATTTACTTTTGGGTACAAGTAGCGTAAGGACTATGAATAGTAATATCAATGCGGTTATACTGCTAAAAATCGCCGTTGATTTCTCCATATTTTCTCCTTTAAAATAGACTTTCTCTTTTAAAATTTTTACAGTAAAAATCAAAAAATGTATCCTTATCTGCAAAAATTTCTTTAAAAATTCCGTTTCGGCTTAATGCTACAAAGAGTGCGGCAGCACGAGATTGAGCGGAAAATGACTTTTTAGGATTAAATTCTATATCGCTGAAATAATCATATTTTAAAACTTCATCCGCTAAATTTGGATTTTGTTTTAGAGCGCTTAGATATAAAAAATCATAAAAATACGTTTTTGGCTCGGTACTAAAACGTTCACCGAAAAGCTCAAATCCACAAAAATTTCCGCTATTTTTTAACGGCGAATATTTTTTAGGATGAACTTTAGCACTAAAAATAATCTCTTCAAAGGGACCGCCTCGCTCAAAAAATTTTGAGCCTTGAAAAAACCGTTCAACGCTAGCTTCTATTAAATTTTGATCTTCATCTTTTAACGAAGCTTTAAATTAAAAGCGCTTAATGCTCTGCCTAAAGGGCTTGGTGAAGCATTGCTAATTTCTAAAATTTTTTCGCTTTTAAGCTCTCTTTTAGCACTATTTAAAAGACTATCTATTGATTTTATCTTTTGAGATAACGCAAAGCCGCTAAAAAATTCAAATTTTATATCTACGCTTTTTACAAAAGGACTCTTATCTATCGCATAAAAAATCGGTCTAATAGCATGCATTTTCTAACTCCTAACTAGCGGTATTATTTCGCTTATAAATTTTAGCGGAATCTTTTCGTAAATCATAACTTCAGCTTGTGAAATTTTGTATAAACTATTTTGAGCTACGTCGTATGACGGAAATTCTTGTATAGAATAAAGACTTATAAAATTTAAATAGTTTTTGATAGTGCTATACCTTCCAATATGCGCTGCATTTGCCGTGGCGTTTTGATCACTCATAATAAAGGCATGATAAAATAACACGATCGGAGATATTAAAATAATAGCAAGGTTTTCATTTTTATGCCTATCGATAAAAGTGTTAAGCATACAATTTATCGCCTATGACAGATAAATGCACATAATCCCCTAAATTGCGTCTATTATCTAGCTCATTGGATAGCTCGTTAGTTAATAAATTTGGTCCTATGCCATTATTTTTTAAATAGTTCATACAAAAAATTCCACTCATTTTTATAATAGAGCTTAAATTTGAAAGTTTTGTTAAATGGATAAAATCGTAGTATTTATCCTCGTATTCAAAATTGTCTTTAATAAAAGCTCGAGCTTCTTGGTAATTTTCATCCTTGCTCAAATTAAATTTAGGCTCTGATTTAAAGTCTGTGATATTACTAGATTTAGGGATATTTGGATAGTGAAAATTTTTGCAACGCGAAAATTTCTTTATATTCGCAATAGCGGCGTCTAGACTGGAATACATAACAAATCCTTAAAATTAAATTTAAGGTAAATGATACTCTCTCTCTCTTAAATTTTGACTTAAAATTATGATGGTTTTTTAATAGAAATTTATAAGTAATTTACTTAATATATAAAATTTTTGCTGCATAGGCTTAGTGATTTTTTACTCATCACACATATCGAAATTTAACCGCAAGGATATCAAACCGCTATTCTGCGCTTTATTTTGTATCTTTATCTAAAATTTTGTTTTTGTCGCTATAATGCGGCTTCTTGACCTTTTCGTCTAGTGGCTCAGGACGTTGCATTCTCAGTGCGAAAACGCGTGGTTCAAATCCCGCAAGGGTCGCCATTATGGACTTATACAAGCCTCTTGATTTTAAACGATAAATTTATCTATGATTTTATCATGGGCTTTCATACAGCCCGTTAGATTTCAAATAATAGATTTTATCCGCGATTTTATCGATGAAGCTTTTATCGTGCGAGACGATGATTTCGCTTACGTCAAGCCCCGCCAAAATCCCCGCCACGCGCTCCTGCATCGCCTCATCAAGCGCCGTCGTAGGCTCGTCCAGTAGCAGTATCCTAGGCTCGCACACCAGTGCGCCCGCAAGCGCCACCAGCTTTTTCTCGCCGCCGCTTAGATGAAATGGCACCCGCTCGCGTAGATGCTCGATTCCCAAGCGTCGCAGCGTCTCCAGCGCCTTGCGCTCGATCTGCTCTTCGCTTAAAATTTCAAGCTTTTTTAGATGGTCGTTTTCGCTGCCCTGTCTTAAAATTTGCGCCTTACGACCAAAAAATTTAGAAAAAATTCCACGTTTTTGCTCCGCATTTTGCGCTCGTTTTAGCCGCTCATTTTGCGCACGCAGGCTAAATGCGACGTCCTCAAACACGCTCGCGCACAAAAATTGATCGTCGCTGTTTTGAAATAAAAACCCGATCTCGTGGCGAAATTTTACAAAATCCTCCGCGCACTCGAGCTTCTCGCCGAAAAGTTCGATTTCGCCCTCGCCCCATTGCCTTAGGCCGCCTAAAATTTGAAGCAGGCTCGTCTTGCCCTGCCCGTTCGCGCCCAAGATCGCCACTTTTTCCTTATGCCCTACGCTCAAATTTACGCCGCGAAAAATTTCTCGCTCGCCATTTGTGGCGCTTAAATCCAGCGCCTTAAGCGAACAGCTCATAAGATAGCTCCGATTTTAATAGATACGCACGCCAGCACGAACGCCAAAAACGAGGCCTCCGAGACCCTCAAGCCTTCGCGACGTTCGTAAAATAGCCTACCGCAAAATCCTCGCGCGCTCATCACCAGGCTTAAATTTCTTGCTTGCTCAAGCGCCGAAATCGCTAAAATCCCGATCAAATTCGCATAAATTTTATAGGTGAAAATTCCGCTCGTCCCCACAAATCCGCGCATTCGCAAAAGTGCTTGCAGTCTCGCTAAATCCGAACGTAAAAAATTTACGAATCGCCCGCAGCAATACACCAAAGAGCTTAGCTTTTCGCCGAGCCCGAGCCCGTAAAATCCGCGCGCGAAAAAATATTCGTCTTTGCCGTAAAATAGCAAAATCGCAAATACCATTATCAAATTTGCGCGTAAAAATATCACGCCCGCAAGCTCGTAGTTGCCGACTATGGCGGGGCTTAACGCGCTTAAAATCGCAAAGATATTTAATACCGCAAGCCTTGTGCAGACCGCACGCGCAATCGAAATTTTAAGCGCAAAAAGAAGTAGCGGCGGGGCAAAAAACGCCGCGTAAAGCTGCCCGCTAAGTCCGACGCCGAAGCTGAAGATGAAAAACGCGAGCAGTGATACGGCGGGGCTCATTTGCGCGCTCTTTTCGCTAGCCACATTAAGCCAAAAAAGCCGAAAATTAAGACCAAACAAAGCGCGATTTTAGGCGCCTCTGCGGACTGGCTTTGAAACGCCATGCTCCTAATATCGCTCTTAGGACTTTCTTTTAGCAAGATGCTTTGCGAGGCGGAATTTTCCAAAGGCTCGGAAACGCTTGAAATTTTATTTTCAGGCGTACTAGCTTTCGGCGCGATATTTTCGGGCGCGCTGTCTTTAGCCGCGGAATTTTTAGCGGCGTTCAAATTTTGCGGCACAGGATTTTCAGAAACGTTAGAATTTTGTGGCGTGGAATTTTCAGGATCACCGGAATTCTGCGGCGTAAAGTTCTCGGCACTAAATTCCATCTGCGCGCCGTGCCCTGCACCTCCGTAAATTTGAATAGTAAAATTTTTAGCCGGGATCTTTATACTCGCAAGTCCCTCTTTATCGGTCCTAGTGCGCAAAATTTCGCGCCCGTCCGCACTAATTAAAACTTCGCACTCCATGCAGGGAGAATTTTTATAAAAATAGCTATAAATCGCCACTCTATCGCCCTCTTGAGTCGCAAAAAGATGAAGCGCATGCGAAAATGCGAAGGAGCTCAAAACCGCTAAGAAAAATAGCGTTCTCATCGCCTCTGTCCGCCGTAAAATTTCGCAATAAAGCTAAGCGCAAAAAGGGTGATGATCCCTTCCAAAACAGCTAGAGCCGCACCTTCGAGCGAGATAAGCGTCGCAATAGCAAAAAACTCCCGTCCGCTGATGAAAAGCACGAGATCAAGAAGCAGCATCGAGCAGACGATCGGCACTAAGCCCGCCAAAAATAGATAAATTTTTTGCGTGCGCGCTTTTAGCTCTTGCGCTTTTGCGGCGGCGGCAAAGAGCCCACCCAAAACCGCTGGAAAGCCGATGACTGTGGTATTTACGCCGAGCACGCTAAGCCCCCCGAAGCCGAAAAATACCCCTTGCAAAAATAGCGCGACGAAAATCGCCAAGATCGCGCGCGAGCCCAAAAACGCGCCCACGAGCCCGCTTAGCATCAAATGCATGGAGCTGACGCCTACGGGCAGGTGCACAAAAGATGCGACGAAAAATAGCGCGCTAAAACATGCAATCCTCGGGATTTCAGACTGCCTTACGCGCCATAAAATCGCCGCCACGGCAGGCGCCGTAACCGCCCAGCCAGCTAGCAGCACGGGCGCGCTCAAAACTCCTTCGCTAATATGCACGGCTCGCCTCCTTTAAATCGCCCCTGTTTTTTAGACGCGCAAAAACGCGCGAAGTGGCTAAATTTAAGGCATTTGCAACCTTTGCGATAATCGCTTTGATTACTACAGGTCTTGCTTTTACAGCTTTAGTCGCGATAAAATTTGCGGCTGTAAAACTCGCAGCTTGCGTCCTATTTGCGGCGGCTGTTAGCGCAAGACTCGGAGCGGTCTCGGAACCGCTTACGGAACCAATAAATTTGATAAATTTTACGGCTCGCACGGCGCAAGAATTTTCGCTTGCTACAATTGCAGGAGCGGCGAGCGGATTTTGCAATGCAAAATTTAAGGCTCCGAGCGATCTCGGTGCGGTGCTCTCGCGGTAAAACAGAGCCTGTGAAATTTTAAAAGGCAGGGTTTGCAGAATTTCAAAAAACGAAATTTTGCGTGCTGGTATTTTACGCTCGCAAAACCATGGATATGAAATTTTACGGCTCGAAGCTACTAAGGGCGGATTTCTACCGAGCAAAATTTCACGCAGCAGAGCTTCGTTACTTAAAATTTTACTCGGCGAAATTTTGCTCCGTAAAGTTTTAACCAAACCCCGAGACGCAGACTGTGCGCGGGTGCAAAACGACAAAATTCTACCCCGTAAAATTTTAGCCGCAGAATTCGCTGGAAATTTTACATCGCCAAGCAAAACGCGCGAAAATAAAATTTCAAAGCCCTGCCCAAGCGTAAATTTAAATTTATCCGCAGCGACGCAAATTTCACCAGAAAAAAGAGATCTCACCGAGCCGCTCCGTTATTTTTTCAGCTCGTCTGCTTTGATCCAAAGCACGGCTCCCAGCTCATTTACGGGCTGCTCGCTTCCTTTGGCGGCTTCCTCCTCGCTAAGAGCCGCAAAGCCCCACCAGCCGGCAACCGGCATCACGAAGCTAAACTCGCCCGTGCCGTTGGTTTTAACGACCTGCGTGACATGCGCCTCGCTAGGGGCTTTATAGCCCTTATCGTTATATAGCTCGATCTCCACGTCCGCGCCCGGAACGGGCTTTCCGTGTAGTAAAAAAACTCCGCTAAATATCTCGCCCGCATACAGCGCATAAGGCCGCACTAGCGGCACGATCTCCGCCTCTAGCCCGAGCGGCTTATCCCAGCCTTCGCCCGCGCCGTAAGCATCGACGTAGGTTTTGGTGATATGGCGGATCATCTTGCGCTCAGCCGGCTCAGCATATGGTTTCGGATCGAAATAAAACGCTAAAAGCGATGGCTTGTCAGCTTTAAATTCCGCCGTAAAATAGGAATTTTCGCCCTTTTTCTGCTCTTTTAGGCTACCTAGGAGCGATTTTTTCTCACCATCAATAAAAACGCCAAATTCTGCGGGCTTTTGTAGATTCATAGACTCCTGTAAAAACGGATGGGAGAATTCCAAATTTAGCTTTACAATAGCATCTTTTTGATCCTCTACGACATTTTTGTCCGTCGTAAGAACGCCGAAATGCGCGAACGCAAGGCTCGCCGCGAAAATTCCTAAAAAAGCAAATTTTGCCTTCATGTAATACCTTTCATAATAAAATATTACGGAATTGTATCACTTTTTTTCATCCGTATTGCTTAAATGTGGGTTTATTTTGAGTATTTAAAGCAAACTTTGGTTAAAATGTCGCAATTTAAATTACCAAAAAGAGGCAGAAAATGATAAATTTAAAACTTATCGAGACGAATTTCGACGAATTTAATAAAAAACTCATCGCCAAAAAAGTCCCGCCGCAGACCCTGCAAACGCTACTAGATGCCTACAACGAGCTAAAATCTAAAAAGACGGAGCTGGAAAACCTTCAAGCCGTGCAAAATGCAAAGAGCAAGGAGCTTGGCCTTGCCGCGCGCGAGGGCAAGGACGTAGGCGCGCTAAAATCGCAGCTTGAGGGAAACAAGCAAAAGATCCAAAGCCTAAGCGAGCTCGTAAATGAGCGCGAGCAAAGCTTAGAAGCGATCGCCGCGTGCGTGCCGAATATCATCGACGACGACGTGCCGATCGGTGCGGACGAGAACGAAAACGTCTGTATCAAAAAAGTCCTGCAGCCGCGCACGTTCGACTTCGCGCCTAAGCAGCACTTCGATCTCGGCGAGGCGCTGGGATGGCTTGATTTCGAACGCGGCGTCAAGCTCAGCGGCAGCCGCTTCACAGCGATCCGAGGTCTTGGCGCGAAGCTGAATATGGCTCTCATCAACTACATGATCGAATTTAACAACTCGCGCGGCTTCGAGCTCGTAAATATGCCGTTTTTGGTGCGCGATCAGATCCTCTACGGCACGGGCCAGCTGCCTAAATTTAAAGACGACCTCTACCGCGTCGACGACGAGGAGCAAAACCTCTACCTCATCCCTACGAGCGAGGTTACGGCGACAAATCTCTTTAACGATGAAATTCTGCGCAGTGAGGAGCTGCCGATCAAGCTCACCAGCTACAGCCACTGCTTTCGCAAGGAAGCGGGCTCGGCGGGGCGCGATACGCGCGGCATGATCCGCCAGCATCAGTTCGAAAAGGTCGAACTCGTCGCCATCACGCGCCCGCAAGATAGCGCAAAGATGCTTGAGGAGATGATTTCATGCGCGAGCGATCTGCTAGCTAGCCTAGGTCTTCCGCACAGACATATGCTGCTTTGCAGCGGCGATCTGGGCTTTAGCGCCGCAAAGACTGTGGATTTGGAGGTTTGGCTGCCGGGGCAGAACCAATACCGAGAGATCAGCTCGATCAGCAACTGTCGCGATTTTCAGGCGCGCAGAGCCAAGATCCGCTTCAAATACGGCAAGAAAAACAGCCTCGTTCACACGCTAAACGGCTCCTCGCTCGCAGTCGGTCGCACGCTGATCGCGGTGATGGAAAACTACCAGCGCAAGGACGGCAGTATCGAAATTCCGCGCGTTTTAGAAAAATATATGTAGGCGGCCCGTGCGAAAGCCTTACAAAAACCCAAATTCTAACGCCCGCTTCGCAACCGCGGGATTTTGCGCGGAAAAATTTAGAAAGCGCGGCGTTAAATTTTTCGTGCTGCAAAACGCAGGATTTTTTGCAAAAAAATTTGGTAGCACGAAATTTTGCGGCGCAGAGCCCAGGGCTCACGATGCCGCGCTTCGCGATTTTAAATTTTGCAATGAAACGCTTCGTCATACGCGACAAATTCGGCAATCACGGCACTCGCATTTTAAATTTCACGACGAGAAATTTAATGGCACGAAATTTACGACCTACGGAACAGAATTTTTAGGGGCGGACTTTCGTGGCGCGGAATTCTGCAAATCAAAATTTATGGCACGCGGCGTCAAATTTTACAAAGCAGAATTACGCGAGACGGGTTTTTTAGCTCGCACTGCGAAATTTTATGCGGCTAAATTTCACGGCGCGAAATTTCAGGAGATGAAGTTTCGGACGCCAAATTTAGAGCTTAAAATGAAATTTAACGCAGCGAAATTCGGCGGGGTAAAATTCCGTGGTAGCGCGCTTTTAAAATTTGCCGCCGCAAAAGGGCTGCGACGCAGTCCTAGCCTTTGTGCCGCTGCGCCTTTTAAATTTACCGCGCCGCAAAACGCGGGATTTTTTGCAACAAAATTTGGCGAAACGGAATTTTGCGGCGTAAAATTTCATAAAGTAAGATTGCACCGCGCAAAATTTTATACCGCGGAATTTGCGGCGAAGTGCGAGAAATTTTGCGGCGCGAAACGGCGCGGAGCGGGCGCGTGAAAATCGCACTTTTCGGCGGCAGTTTCGATCCGCCGCACGCAGGACACGATGCCGCGGTAAAGGCGATCTTATCCAACCTAAAGCCCGATTTACTGATCATAATGCCGTCGTTTCTAAACCCGTTTAAAAAGAGCTTTTCGGCGCCGCCGCAGCTGCGGCTTAGATGGTGCCGCGCGCTGTGGAGCGATGCCCCGGGCGTGGAGGTGAGCGATTATGAAATTTCGCAAAATCGCTCGGTACCCACGATACAAAGCGTAAAATTTCTGCTCGAAAAATACGGCGCAAGCGGCAAAATCACGTCGGAAACGGCATGCGGAACGGGTGAAACCCCAGCAGCCGTAACGGATAGGGCTCTACCTAACGGCGCAAATATTGCGGATAAAATTTCTGCCGGTGCTTATACTCCTGGCAGTGCAGACGAAATTTTACCCGAGAAGACGGACGGGGCTTTGTCGTGCGATATAGGTAAAATTCTAAGCAGCGACGCCTGCTCCGCCGATATTACGGGCGGGACGAGCATCCCCGCTAACGCAAAAAACGAAGCCCTGCAAGGCGGAATGGCGAATCAAATTTCGGTTGGTAGCAAAAGCGTAATGGACAAAATTTCGCAAAGCAAGGCGGGTGAGATTTCGGCCGACGGTAGAAATAAGGCGGGTAGCGCAAACGATGCGAGCAAAATTTTAAATACCGTTGCGGACAAAATTTCAAGCGCAAGCGGAATTTCAAGCGGCAATGCGAATTGCATGGCCGACGCAAGCGGCGCAAATTGCATGGGTAGCTCAAATAGCGCAGGTGACACAGGCAGCGTAAATGATGCGGATGACGCGAGCGATGTGAGTAGTGCAGATGAAGCAAGCAAAGCAAACAGCGCGAACCATACAGACACAGCACCAAAGCTCTACATCGTCGTGGGTGCCGACAACCTAGCCGAGCTTCATAAATGGCGCGATTTTAGCGAGCTGCGGAAATTAGCGGAGTTTGTCGTGCTTACGAGACCCGGCTACGAGATCCCGCGGCAGTGGGCGGCTCTAAGGCGCATCGAGATTGCTGTAGATGCGAGCTCAAGCGATTTTAGGCGAGATTTCAAAGGCGAAATCCCGCCCAAGATCGCAGCAGAGGTCATAAAATTTTATAAAAGGAAAGATATGCAAGATCCAAAGCAAAGGGCGGAGCGGATCGCCGAAATTTTAAATGAAAAGAAAGCCGAAGATGTCCAGATCATCGATATGAGTGAGCGCGAATACATCGCAAAGCTCGTAGTTATCGCTACTACGCTAACCTCCCGCCACGCAGCCTCGCTTATCGAGGAGCTAAAAAGCGTGCTAAAGCCGCTCGGCGAGGAGTTTTTGGCTATCGAAAGCGGCGATGAATGGAGCGTCGTTGATCTCGGCGACATCATAGTCCATCTCATCAGCGAGGCTTACCGCGCCAAATACAATATCGAGGACTTCCTCGATAAGCTCAAAAAAGAGCAATTTTAAGGAGGGAGCGTGCCGAGACAGACCTGGAGCAGCAAGCTCACATATATTTTAACCGTCGCGGGCGCCACGATCGGCTTTGGTTGTACATGGCGATTTCCATATTTAGTCGGCGAAAACGGCGGCGGCGCCTACGTGCTCGTGTTTTGCATCGCGATGATCGTACTTGGCATCCCGATGATCTTAGTAGAAAACGTCATCGGACGCCGCGCGCTAAGAAACTGCGTCGATGCCTTCGCAGCGCCTAAAAAGGACGGCTCACGGATAAAGCCCGCATGGAAGATCGCCGGCATCATGGGCGTAATCGGCGCGTTTGGAATTTTAGCCTACTATATGGTCCTTGGCGGCTGGGTGCTAACCTACATCGTAAATATCCTCACGGACGGCTTCGACCTCTCCGCGCGGATCACCGACCCCGCATTCACGCAGAAATTCTACGCAGATCACATCGAAAATAGCCCGCTTAGCGTCGGAGCTTACACGATCATTTTCATAGCGATCAACTGGTACATTTTGAAAAACGGCATCATCGAGGGGATCGAAAAATTCGTAAAATTTCTAATGCCCGCGCTATTTTTGTGCTTCATCGCGGTGATCCTTACAAATTTAACGCTGGAAGGGGCAAAGGAGGGCGTGAAATTTTACCTCGGCGTCGATTTTGCAAAGATCACGCCCAAGCTTTTGATCGACGTTTTGGGGCAGGTCTTTTTCGCGCTATCGCTCGGATTCGGCGTGATGATCACGCTGTCTAGCTTCCTCAACAAAGATGAGAAGCTGATGCAAACGGCCACCATCACCGCAGTCGTAAACACCCTCATCGCCGTGCTTGCGGGCTTTATGATCTTCCCGTCGCTCTTTAGCGCAGGACTTGAGCCAAGCAGCGGCTCGTCGCTGGTTTTTAAGAGCCTGCCGATCGCGTTTTCGCACATGCCGTTCGGCAACGCCGTCGCGGTGGTCTTTCTCTCGATCCTGCTCATCGCCGCGCTTACGACGTCGATCACGATCTATCAGGTCATCATAAATTTCGTCGAGGAGCGCTTCGGCTTTTCAACGTTAAAGGCGGTAAATTTAACGCTCGGCGGCGTCTTCGTGCTCGGCAACCTACCCTGCATACTCTCAAGCAGCGTGCTTGCGGACGTTAAAATTCTGGGGCGCTCGGTTTTCGACGCCTTCGACTTCGTAAGCGCGAACGTATTTTTCGTGCTAACGGCGCTTCTATGCTGCATCTACGTGGGCTGGGTGCTAAAAAAGGATGCGATCTACGAGCTCACCAACGAAGGCGATCTAAGCGCGCGGCTCGCGGGAGTTTGGTTTTTGTATGTCAAATTTATCCTGCCGCTCATCATCGCGGTGATCTTCGGGTACGGGATTTTCGGCCAAATTTAAAGCCGCAAGAGCTTTAAATTTTAAATTTGCCTGTGGCGGTGCGACGGAATTTTTTAAAATTTCATTCGCTCCGTTACATACGCTGCGGCGTGAGCTTTTACGCGGTGCGACACATTGTATTGAAACTTGCGGCACGGCGATCTTGCGACTAGGTGCGAGACACCGCGCCGCATTTATAATATAAATTCAGCGCAGGCGTAGCCTGCCCCTTGTAAGGCGTCGTCGGGAGTTGGGCGGGGTTTGGGGCGAGCAGAGCAATACGGTGCTGCGGAAGAGCAGCGCCGTCTCTGCGAGAAGTGCGACCTCGCAACCGGGGCCCCTTCCCGCCCCATAAAAAGCTTTGACGCGTCAGCGAAGCGGGAGTCAGAATTTTAAAATTTTATCTGCACGCGCCGTGTAAGCGTGATAACAAACGCAAAAAGGCGCGGCGGAATTTTAAAATTTCACTCGCCGTCGCACTTTAAAATTTCCGCGGCAGGCGCGCGATAAATTTAAAATTTAGCCGCAATTTAGGGGTTTTCAATGCTTCTGTTTTTCTTTACGATCTTTCCGATATCGCTGATGCCGGGCATCAACATGACCTACGCGCTAAATCTCGGCATCGCGCGCGGCTATCTTAGGGCGCTGCCTGCGTTGCTCGCGCAGGTGCTGGGCGTCGCAGCCGTGGCGCTTGCGTGCATATTCGGCGTCGCGGGCATTCTGCTTGCGCACCCTGCGGCGCTTAGCGCGATTAAAATTTTAGGCGGCGCGTATATTTTTTATCTGGGCGTCGCGACCTTTTTAGCGCGCGGAAATTTCAAGCTGCAAAAACAAAAGCGCAGCGAAAATATCTTCTTCCAAGGCCTCGTAGTCGCGGTCTCAAACCCCAAGGCGTGGATATTTTTTACCGCGCTCTTTCCGCCATTTTTGGATGCGGGCAATCTTTTCGGCGCGCGCACCTTCGCTCTCGTGGCGATCTTATGCGCCAGCGAAAGCATCTGCCTTAGCATCTACGCGCTGGGCGGAGCGATGCTAAAAAATCTGCTAAAAACCCATCTGAAATATCTCGAAATTTTCTGCTCGGTGCTGATGTGTGCGATCGGACTGTGGATGATTTTGGGCTAAAATTTTGATTAAATTTAGCGCCCGAGTTTTGATGAAATTTTTAAATTTAAAAGATAGATTGAAAAGCGGTATTGCTGCGGCTAAATCTCAAGAAAAGCCCTTAAAATTTAGCCGCCAGCTTTGAATTAAAATTTTAAGCGATCGGTCGCGTGCAGCAAGCGCCGCGGCGATTATCGTCCAGGGTCGCTTGCGGTGCGTCTAAACGATTTGCGGGCGGCGTTCACGTCCTCCGCAGCAAATCTGCGTCCATGGCGAACATGCGGCACGTTTAAGCGATTTCGGTGCTACGAATAGTGAGTGCTGCCCTATTCACGCCGTGTCCGCAGCTAATCCACAGCGAACCCACGAGCGCTTAAGAGATTTCAGCTTTGTGTACTTCGCAAGCCTTATCTGCTCTACTCGGATTATGCGTTTAAAACGGATTTTAGCTCTGCGGGTAGCACCTCTTCCGTTTGTGACGTGCCCGCGCAATTTAAAATTTACGCAAGCGAAGCGCGACGGACCCAGATTTTTATATCGCCGCGTCCGCTTAAATTTTAAAATTTAATCTCTGCCGTGAAGCTCGTCAATGTAAAATTTCACCGAGCCGAGACCCTCTTTTTTCGCCCATTCATAGGCGCTTGAGACGAACTCCCAGTTGATACCTGCGTAGAATTTCTCCAAATATTTCGGGCGCGCATTGTACTCGTCGATGTAATACGCGTGCTCCCAAACGTCCACGACTAGAAGCGGCACGAGCCCTTCGGTCACCGGCGTGGCGGCATTTTGGGTCGCTTTAATGCAAAGCTTGCCCGATTTCGGATCGTAAGCGAGCCACACCCAGCCCGAGCCGAAATGCGCCGCAGCAGCAGCCAAAAACTCGCTTTTAAAATCCGCAAAATTTTCCGCTAGCGCCGATTTTAGCTCCGCGGAAGCCTCGCTAGGCTTTGCGATGCAATCCCAGTAAAAATCGTGGTTGTAAACCTGCGCTGCGTTATTAAAAAGCCCGCCGCTAGCCGCCGTTACGATCTCATAAAGCCCCTTGCCTGCAAACTCGCCCGATTCGGTAAGTTTATTTAAATTTGCCACATAGGTCGCGTGGTGCTTGCCGTGGTGATAATCACAGGTTTGCTTGCTTACGACCGCGTTGTGCGCCGCATCGAACGGCAACTCTCTAAGTTTAAACATCTTTCTCTCCTTGAAATGATTTGAAATGATTATATCCTAAAATTTCTAAATGATTAATAAAATTTATTATTTAGGATTAATTTTAAGATGAATTTCAATCTAAGCTCGCTCCTAATATAATCGTGCTTCAAATTTAAAATTTAGGCGGTTTTGAATAACCAAAGGCTTTGTTCTTATCCTCATTGGAGCGCTTTTTGAGTGCGACCGGGCGCACGGGTTTAAGTGCGCTGCCGGTGCGCACGAGCGGCTATTTACCGTCATCTGCGTAATTGCGAGCTTCTTTATATTTATGCTTGCTTTAAAATACGTCGGCGCGGCGCTCGCATACATCCTATAGGGGCTCGGCACGCTTTTTATCGTCTTGCTTGAAACGATCGTCGCGCTAAAAGAGGACTCGGAGATTAACCTGCTTCGCATATTTTTTATATTCACGCTAAACTTGGGCGTCATC
This sequence comes from uncultured Campylobacter sp., assembly GCF_905373215.1. Taxonomy (GTDB): domain Bacteria; phylum Campylobacterota; class Campylobacteria; order Campylobacterales; family Campylobacteraceae; genus Campylobacter_B. The sequence goes on along the minus strand of NZ_CAJPRT010000023.1, from coordinate 6,333 downwards.
TTGATAAAAAGCGAGAAATCGCGATCTACGGGCTATTTTTCGCTGATCGCGGGCTGCTTTGAGGTTAACGGCGTGGTGCTGCTTGGGCTATTTGCAAAAGGCGGTAGCTTCGCGCGTAAATGCGTCCTAACGGCGGCGATAAATTTCGCTCTCTCGCTTGGATTTTTGTCTCTCGCGATGAGCCAGATCCCGCTATCGATCGCCTACGCGATATGCAAGGGTATCGGCACGATCGGCACCGTGATCTTAGGCATATTCGTTCGCTGCGAGAAAATTTCTGCGCGCAAAGCGCCTGTTATTTCTCATAATTTCAAGCGCCGCGATGCTGAAATTAATTTAGAATTTTGGCGAATTTAGCTAAGCTTAGCGCTAAATTTAACGCAAAGGAAAACCATGAAAATCATCGAAGGCTCGCTTGCTCTTAAGGGCAGCGAAAAGATCCTAATCATCAACGCCCGCTTCAACCACATCATCACCGATCGCCTAGTCGAGGGGGCGCACGATGCGTTTTTGCGCCACGGCGGCAAGGAGGAAAATTTAAGCCTTATGCTGGTACCGGGCGCTTTTGAGATCCCGCTCGCGCTTGAAAAGGCGCTAAGCTCCAAGCTCTACGACGCCGTCGTCTGCCTAGGCGCGGTGATCCGCGGCTCTACTCCGCATTTTGACTACGTAAGCGCCGAGGTAAGCAAGGGTATCGCAAACACTATGCTAAAATACGGCGCACCCGTGACTTTCGGCGTGCTGACTACCGATAATATCGAGCAGGCGATCGAGCGAGCAGGCTCAAAGGCCGGCAACAAGGGCTTTGAAGCTATGAGCGGTGCGATCGAGCTTCTAAGTCTATTTCGCAACATAAAGGCGTAAAATGGCCACTAGACACCAAGCCAGGCTCGCTGCGATCTCGCTGCTTTACTCCCAAGATATGAACGGCGGCAGCGAGGACTTTGCGGACGAATATCTGGAAGAAAAGCGCATTCGCAACGAGCAGCGCAACTGGACGCTGGCGCTTCTGCGCGGCGCTAGCGAAAATCTCGCTGCAGTTGATGCGCTGATAGATGAAAATTTAAAGGAATTCAAGCTCGCCGAAATTTCGGCTCTGGAGCGCGCGATACTGCGGCTCGGGGCGTATGAGTTGCGCTTTACGGACACCGATGCGGGCATCGTCATCAACGAAGCGATCAACTCCGCCAAGGAGCTTGGCATCTCGCCAAAATTTATAAACGGCGTGCTGGATGCGCTAAAAGACAGCCCCGTAAACATCGCGGCGGATAAAATTTCCAAGCCGACTGCGACGGCAAGCGTAAATCCCGAGACAACCACGGAGGCAGTCAAAAATTTTAAGCCTGCTGCGGCGAAAAACTCCGCTGTTTCGGGCAGCAACGATACGGCGAAAAATTTCATCCCCGCAGGCGCGGACGGCGATACGAAAAATTTTACGAGAGCAAAGAGGAGCGGCACGCCGAAAAATTCTACGGCGAGCAGAAGCAGACCGTCTAAAAAGCCCGCTAATTTGAAAACTCGCAGCGCGTCCGCAAAAAAATCCGAATCCACCGCGAGCAAAAAATTTAAAACGGAGAGAAATTTCAAGACCGGGGATAAATTTAAGACGGAAAAAACGGGCAAAAATTTCAAAACGGGCGAGCGAGGTAAAAATTTTAAGGCAGGCGAACGAGGCAAAGACGTCGCGCCGAAAAGAGAGGGTGCGGATAGAAATTTCAGAGTCGGCAAAAGCGCGGCGCCGAAAAAGAGCACTACGGATAAAAATACTGCGCCCAAAAGTAGCGCGGGGCGCAAAATCTCTACCGCGCCGAAAAAATCTGCGGGCGGCAGAGGCGCCGTCTTAAAAAGACCTGCGGGCAACAAAGGCGTGGTGCGCGGCAAGGATAAGCAGTGAAACTCTGCGTAGCGCTCGATCTAGGCTCGAAGCAGCAGTGTTTGCAGCTAGCGGAGGGGCTTGCCGATTTGGCCGATAAAATTTGGCTCAAAGTTGGGCTGCGAGCATATTTGCGCGACGGTGCGGGATTTATTGAGGAGCTAAAAAAGCTCGGAAATTTTAAAATTTTCCTCGATCTAAAGCTCTACGACATCCCAAACACGATGGCAGACGCCGCCGAGGAGATCGCTAAGCTCGGCGTAGATATGATAAACGTGCACGCAAGCAGCGGCAAACGCGCGATGGGCGCGGTGATGCAGCGGCTAAACAAGCTCGGTTCGCGCCCGCTGGTGCTTGCAGTCTCTGCGCTAACGAGCTTTGATCAGGCGGAATTTAGCGTGGTTTACGAGCAAAATTTAAGCGACGCCGTGCGTAAATTTAGCGTGATGAGCTACGAAGTGGGGCTTGACGGCATGGTCTGCTCGGCGTTCGAGAGCCGCCTGATAAAGGACGCCACGAGCGCAAAATTTATCACGCTCTGCCCGGGCGTACGGCCATTTGGCGAGAGCGCGGCAGATCAAAAGCGAGTAGCGGATCTGGGCGTCGCGCGCGAGGCGGGGGCTGATTTTATCGTGATCGGTCGGCCGATCTATCAGGCGCAAAACCCGCGCGAAATTTGCGAGCGGATTTTGGGTCAAATTTAGCGCTCGAGCTTGCATAAAATTTGACGCAAGCTCGTTTTAAGCAGAGTTTCCGCGCACAAGAAATTTTAATCAAAATGCGCACAAAGGCAGCTTGGATGACGCCAAAGCGCCGTCGTCATCTTTTTACAAAATCCGTTGGGAATTGAAACTATACTGTGAGTTATGTGATTCGCGATACCGATCCAAGTAGAATTCCATCCCGTTGGGAATTGAAACGAAAGATAGCGGATGATGAAGGCGGCGGCTGGGGTGCGTAGAATTCCATCCCGTTGGGAATTGAAACTTGACAAAAAATAGCGGGGCTTTGAAGCTATAAAGTAGAATTCTATCCCGTTGGGAATTGAAACTGGCGAAAAAGTAGTAACTGAAAGCCCTAATAATGGTAGAATTCCATCCCGTTGGGAATTGAAACTTGGTTCAAGATGGCGCAGTGGAAAGGAGCGGACAAGCGTAGGATTCCATCCCGTTGGGAATTGAAACTTAGTTACGTAGCTGTCATAGACGTTGTTCCCTGTGAGTAGAATTCCATCCCGTTGAAGTTTGAAACAAACGCATCAGATTTTTGCATTTGGCGCAAGGCGGAAGCGTAAATTTACTCCGTTTGGGATTAAAAATGTTCAAACTTTGCCGCGCCCAAGCTCCCTGCTAGCTTGCGGATAAAATTTCCGATAACGAGCGCGGCAGCGGACGTCTTAACACTAAAAAGCGGCGCGCATAAGCGCGGCGGCGGCCCGGCGGCGAGATAAGATTTTAAAAATTTTCGCACCGCGTGAATAAAATTTTAAAATTTGCCTCGCACGAGTGAAATTTTGAAATTCCGCACTCTCAAGGGGTTTTAAAATTTCATCCAAATGGCGAGTCTGGCGAAATCTAAATAAAGATTGGAGTAAAATTTGAGTAAAGGCGCGAGCGATTTTAAGAAAATCCCCTATGCCGGCGAGGCGACAGAGGCCGATCTGCTGGCACTCGGCTACACTGACATCGCTTCGCTAAAGGGCGCGGATCTGAACGAGACGAATGAACACACAAAGGCGCTCGGGCGCGGCAGCGACAGGTGCATCCTCTATGTTTACCGAGACCAGCTACTACGCCAGCACGCCACGTCCCGACAAAGCCAAGCTGAAATGGTGGCTTTGGAAGGACTAAATTTACGAATTTGACCCGCGGCAAGCCGTTGAAAGCGGATCCGTTTAAATTTGATCGAATTTACAAGCAACCGACGCGGCTGTATCTGCAGCACGAAACGGCGCCTCACGGAAATGCAAGTTAGCAAGCGCATGAACGGCGCAGATTCCCGCGCAAGTTTTACGGGCGGCGCGTAAGAACGTAAATTTAACGGGCGCCGTATAATGGGGCGCCGCAAAGCGAAAGGACGGTAGGGATGAAATTTTTTGCTATTTTGATTTTATGCGCGAGCGCGCTTTTTGGCGAGACGATCAGCGCGAAATATGAGATTTCGTTCGGCGTTTTCGGCGCGGTCGGCAGCGCAAACACGCGGCTCGTGCGGCAGGGCGATCGCTACGAGATCGTCATGGACGCCGTTGCACAGGGCGTCGCGGGCAGCTTAAGCGGGCAAAGGCGCGAAAGCTTCCGCTCAAAGGGGCGCATTGTGGCGGGGCTTTTGATGCCCGATCTCTACGTCCACGAGGTCTCGCGCAAAAAGGGCAAAACGACGAAAAATGAGCGTAAAACCTACGCCTTCGACTATGCGCGCAAAACGATAAAATTTCAAAAGTTCAAGGGCGCGGGCGGCGAGCTACAGCTCGTAAGCGATGAAATTTTGCCCTATTTTGCGACGAACGACCTGCTGAGTTTGTTTTTCAATTTCTCTAAAATCCCACACTCGGGCGATAAATTTTTCGTCCGAGCCGCAGGCGCAAAAAGCGCCGACGGAAGGATCGACATCGAAAGGCCGCGCGGAAGCGCCGCCGCAAATATCGCGAGCGAGCTCGGCGTCGCGCCGCCTAGTGAGGCGGATACAAACTCCGGCGCAGCGGCAAGCGCAAGCTCTAGCGGAGCAGACACAAAAACCGGCGCAACGGACGTAAATTTTAAAGGGCGCGGCGCGGGCACAGATAAGCAGGTTGCGGCGATTTACGTGGTTTTCATCAACCAGCCGATATTTTCGAGCAGCCGAGGCGAGCTGCACCTGAGCCTAAACGAACGCGGTTACGCCGATCGCGCCGTTTTGAAGGACGTGCTGCTCTTCGGCGACATCCGCGCACGGCTCGTGGAATGAGACTTCGTAAATTCGAAAAATGCCTGAGTTAAAAATTTTTAACTCTTAAAAGATAATTCGGCGCGTCTAGGTCTTTATTAAATTTTAATTTCATATATTTTTTAAGCTCGTTATATTCTTTATTAGTGGGGATAAATATAAAAAATTTATTGTAAAGCGCGTCTATAATTAAAGCATCGACAAACCTACATGAAAATAAGCCTCCCTTAAACAAATGAAAAATCATTTGCGGTATAAAAAGAAAGATGACCGCTCCCATGCAGCAAAATAACATTATAAAGACTATCATAGAGTCATCAAATATCGCGCCATAAATATAAGCAAGTACGTATATGGCGAGGCAGGTTTTTCCTATAATCCTTTCCGTTTCCGTGTATTTTCGCGTTTCGCTTTCATAAACAAGCGCGAAAGTCTTTTTAAAATATAAAATATTATCAAATTTCATTACGAGCTGCTCGCCTGATTTTATACATTTTATGCTTGAGTTTAAAAATATAAATTTCCTTCCGTAATGCTGCGAAAAGCCATTAAGAGCCCTGGCAACCAAAGGTCCAGTAAGCAGAATATTCGCGACTTTTCTATCATAAGGGATGTTAGATACTAAATTTATAAACATAGCAAAACAAAGCAACGCTACTATAGCTATAATATTTATGATCGGCATATAGTCTTTTATGACTAGCGGCTCTTTGTCGTAATCACGAGTTTTAGCGCCCCGCGATGAAACACCGCCCGAGTTTAAATTTTGAAATTTTACCTCATCTTTTGAGTTTAAATTCGTGCCGTTTAAATTTCTATCTCGGAAATTTGCGGCGCAAAGATAATTGGCTTGCAATTTGGGGTCTACTGGATTAAAATTCGCATTTTTAAAGCTTTTGCTACTCAAATTTGTATCGTTTAAATTTAATGAGCTGCGATCCGTTGCATCGCTTAAATCCGCACCGTCAAAGATGTCAGCGCTAGCGCCTTTTCGCAGCTTTTGCTTTAAGTTCTGGTGCCCTTCGTTTAGAAGCTTTTTAGATTCCTCAAGCCGCACTTTATCCAAAAAATATCCTTAAGCTTAGATCGCTCGTATTTTATAACTTCGGGCTTAAATCCCAATAAATCGCGCCCGTTTCGCGCGTTTTTGATTTTATTAAAAGATGTATTTTGCATCGCGCCGCATGCGCGAAATGACGGCAGCAAGGGCACGACAAAGGAAACAGACCACATTTTCGGATCGATTTATTTCTTAAATTTTCTTATGAAATCGCTCGCGTCCCGCGCCGCCATCGCTGAGCTCATAACGGCGATCCTATCGGCCCCCGCGCGTAGGACGGAGGCAAAATTGCGCGGCGTTATGCCGCCCAGCGCGTAAATTTCGCCGTCGTAAAACCCACGCACGGCGCGGATCAAATTTAGCCCCCTCGGCATGAGCCCCGCCTTGCAATCAGTCGCGAATATGTGGCTCAAGCAGATCGCGCTCGCGCCCAGCTCCAGCGCCTCGCGCGCCTCCGCCTCGCTGTGGCAGGAAGCGA
>NZ_CAJPRT010000022.1 GCF_905373215.1 uncultured Campylobacter sp. | reverse complement strand
AAAATTTGATTTAGCACCGAGCCGCTGTCGGCTACCAAAGCCCAAAGCATGTGCAATACGCCCACTTCACTATTTTTGGAATGGATCGCCAAAGAAACGCTGCTTTCGAGCAAAGAGCGCATTTTATCGGTTAAAATTTCAATAGTTTCGTTCATAAATTTTCTCCTAAAGTTGAAGTTGATTGCATTATATAACTTTAGTGTCTTTATGTCAAGGTTTTTTAGTGAGATTTTAAAATTTTCGACTTAAATTTATCCGTAAACGCGTAAATTTCGTATGAAATTTACCTTATTTTTAGCCAATTTTCTATAAAATTCACTCCATTTTATTTTCAAGGATATGCTTTGCGACAAAAACACCTCTTCTTCGGCTTGGGATTCATATTTTCTCTATTTTTAGGCGTTAGTTTTTTTACCGGAAATTTACAAGCCAGAGAGGTCAATGCGACCAAAAAACCAGACAGCGAAAAAACGCGTCTAGAGGCGCTAGCTAAGCTTACCAAAACGCTTGCGATCGTCGAAAACAATTATGTTGATGAGATGACTTTTTCCGAGCTTGTGGATAAGACGATCTCGGGGCTTATGAATAACCTCGACGCGCACTCAAGCTACATGGACGAAAAGGCGTTTAATGATACGAAAGTCCAGACTGAAGGCGAGTTCGGCGGGCTTGGAATTCAGGTAGGTATGAAAGACGGCGCTCTGACCGTCATCTCTCCTATCGAGGGTACGCCGGCGGATAAAAAGGGCATTCAGGCTAACGACGTGATCTTGCGTATCGACGGCAACGCGACTTTCGGCATCACGATCGACGATGCGGTCTCAAAAATGCGCGGCAAGCCGAAAACCAAAATCACTCTAACGATCGTGCGCAAGGGTGTTAGCAAGCCTTTCGACGTCGAGATCGTCCGCGACATAATCAAAGTAGAATCCGTCTATGCCAAGATGATCGAAGAAGATAAAATTTTATATCTGCGCGTTACGAATTTCGATCAGCACGTGGTGGCGGATGCGAGTAAATTTATAAAAGAGCACAGAGACGCCAAAGGCATTATTTTGGATCTGCGAAACAATCCGGGCGGGCTTTTGGATCAAGCGATCGGGCTTGTAAATTTATTCGTAAGCAAAGGTCTTATTGTCTCTCAAAAAGGACGTGCAAAAAACGAAACCGAAGCGCATAGCGCCGATCCTAAAAAGAAGATCACCGATCTGCCACTGGTAGTGCTAGTAAATGGCGGTAGCGCGAGCGCTAGCGAGATCGTAAGCGGCTCGCTTCAGGATCTAAAGCGCGCTGTGTTGGTTGGTGAAAAAACTTTTGGTAAGGGAAGCGTGCAGGTGATCCTACCGATCGAGGATAAAGAAGCCTTGCGACTAACCATAGCGCGATACTATCTATCAAGCGGTCGCACTATCCAAGCGGTGGGCGTGACGCCTGATCTCATAGTGGCGCCGGGCAAGGTGCCGAGCCGCGACGAGGATGAATTCTCGCTAAAAGAAGCCGATCTCAAAAAGCACCTGCAAGGCGAGCTAGCCAAGGTCGAGACCAAGAAAAAAGATGCTCAGAAAAAGGATGAGAAAAATTTCATCACAGCAGAGCAGATTAATAATGATATCCAGTTAAAAACCGCAATAGACGCGATAAAAATTCTAAACATCAAGTAAGGAGAATGTGATGCAGGCTACCAAAAAAGAGCTCATCTACGAAGGCAAGGGCAAAAAGATGTGGTCGGTTAACGAAAGTGACGACCTTTTGATCTCGGAATTTAAAGATTCGCTGACGGCGTTTAACGGCGTCAAAAAAGCCGAAGAGAACGGCAAAGGCGCGCTGAATTGCAAAATTTCGACGCTAATTTTTGATCTGCTTAAAAAGCACGGCATCGCCACTGCGCTAGTAGAGACGATCAGTCCGACCGAGCAGCTAGTGAAAAAATGTAAAATTTTCCCTCTTGAGATCATCGCTCGTAATATCGCCACCGGCTCGCTTACAAAGCGCCTGGGCATCAAAGAGGGCACGAAGCTTCCATTTACGCTGGTGGAGTTTTGCTATAAAGACGACGAGCTGGGCGATCCGATCCTAAACGACGAGCATTGCTTGCTGCTTGGCGCCGTAAAGAGCCAAAGCGAGCTTGACGAGCTCAAAAAGATCGCGCGCAAGATCAATGAAATCTTGATTAAATTTTTTGATGAGCGAAATTTAAAGCTCGTGGATTTCAAAATCGAGCTTGGCAGAGATAAGGACGGAAATATCCTACTTGCAGATGAGATCAGCCCCGATAGCTGCCGCTTTTGGGACAAACAAACCGATAAAAAGCTCGACAAGGACGTATTCAGACAGGATCTTGGTAGCGTAAAAGTGGTCTACGAAGAGGTCTTGCGTAGAATTTTAGGATAAGCGATGAAGGTAATCGTAAACGTAAGGCTTAAGCAGGGCGTGCTCGATCCGCAGGGCAAGGCGGTTTTGCACGCCCTTGCTGCGCTTGGATTTAGCGGCGTACGAGATGTGCGCGTAGCCAAACAGATCGTCCTTGAGCTAGATGGCGAGGATAGGGATAAAATTTATGCCGAAGTTGCCAAGATGTGCGATGAAATTTTGGCAAACACCGTCATCGAAGACTACGAGATCGTGATATGAAGGTAGCGATCGTCAATTTCCCCGGCACCAACTGCGAGCGCGACAGCAAATACGCCTTTGATAAGCTTGGTTGCGAAACGCAGATAATCTGGCATAAAGAAACCGACATAAATGCCGATCTGATCGTGCTCCCCGGTGGCTTTAGCCACGGAGATTATCTGCGGACGGCTGCTATTGCTAAATTTAGCCCGGTGATGAAGGCGGTTCTCGCTCATGCTGCACGCGGCGGCTATATCCTAGGCATCTGTAATGGCTTTCAGATGCTTTTGGAGCTAGGCTTGCTCGCAGGCGCGATGAATAAAAATATAAATTTAAGCTTCATCTCAAAATTTCACCATCTGCGCGTCGTTTCAAACGATAATAAATTTCTGCACTGTTGCGACAAAGGCGAAATTTTAAATATCCCGATCGCGCATGGCGAGGGAAACTATTATGCGCCTGCAGATACGCTAAAGTCGCTATACGACGAGGATTGCGTGCTGCTAAAATATTGCGACGAAAACGGCGCGGATCTAAATCCGAACGGCTCAGTGGACGCAATTGCCGGGATTTGCGATAAAAACAAAAAGATTTTCGGACTGATGCCGCATCCTGAGCGCGCTATAGAGCCTATTTTGGGCGGCACGGACGGAGAGAAAATGCTAAAAGGCTTAATTTGCTAAAAAAAATTCTTACTATTTTAGGTGTCTGCACGCTTGCGTTTGCTGCGCCGGAGATTGAGATCGATTCGCTTGATGATCTAAGTAAATACGCACCGAAAAAAGCTGAGGATAAGCCCGACGAGCCGCAGACGCGCGATAATTCCAAGGTGATGCTGAAGTATAATAAAAAAGAGGTTATGTCGATGGATAATCTAAGCATCGATGATCTTAAAGCTCTGGCGCCTACTAATGAAGTCGATCTGGACGTATCCGACGATAAGGTCTATCAGGACATTAAGCCCAAAGAGCTTACGCTAAAAGCTAGCGGGATGCCTAGGAAGGTGTATTGCAATCAAATTTTTAAGATTGATTTCGCCGTATATTTGGGCCAGAAAATCACCGTTAAGCCAAAGCTAGAGATCAGCCGCACCAATGGTATGAAGTGGCTTAATGCCGACAATCTTACGTGGATTGAGGGCGACGAGATGTTTGAGACGACGCTGTGGTTTGCAGCAAGCGATAAGAGCGACAAGATCAATGAGCTCGTTTTGACCTTGCAGCGCAACGGAGAATTCTTTGAAAAAAGCTCTATCAAACCTGATAATCCGGAATTTATGAAGCTTGACACGAAGCCTAATTTTTCGCATATCGTAGCTGACGAGCTGAAACTTAAAAACTACAAAACTACCAAATTTGACGACGCATCGAATTTACTCACGCTCGATCTTGGTATCCGAAACGGCGCAATCAGCGCTTTTAGCATCGATAATCCCGCCATTATCAAGCAGGGTGTGGACTCCGTACGCGGCACATACGCAAGTCAGAGTGGATATTATTTCGCCGTCGTGGATAAAAATATCACAAATTTAGACTTTAGCTATTTTAATCTTAATACTAAAAAATTTGAAAATTTCGGGCTTGAGCTTAATCCGCGCGCCGAGGATCTTAGCACGCAGATCGGTCTAAATCCGAAAGAGAGCAAGTTCGAAGCCTACAAGCAGATCGCAATCTACACGCTAGCTGCCGTGCTTTTGGTGATGTTTCTGCTTAGTAAAAATATCACGCCGCTTATCTTTGCTGTGCTGATTTTGGCGGTAAATTTCTACGCGCAAAGGCCTTACGGCACGGGCAGTATCGCGCAAAATTCCCCGGTTAGAATTTTGCCTATGCAAAGCTCCACCGTGTTTTACGTGACTAAAAATCCCGAAAAGGTTGAAATTTTGGGTACGAATAAGGAATTTTATAAAATCATGCTGGGCGGCAACAAGATCGGCTGGGTTAAAAAAGATGAGCTTAGCAAGGATTAGAGCGCTATTTTACGCGATTTGGTTTATTTTTACCGTCGTTTGCGTCGTGATCGCCATGGCGGTGAAAAACTCCTCTCATCGCCGCTTTCGCCGCATTTGGGGGCGCTTCCAGCGCTATGGCGTCGGATATGATATCGAGATCATAGGCACTCCCGATCCACGCGCGCAGTTAGTAATCGCCAACCACCAAAGCATAATGGATATCGTCGTGCTCGAAGAAACCCACCCCGGCGATATCTGCTGGATCGCTAAAAAGGAGATCGCAGACATCCCTATCATCGGCAAAATCATCACTCTTCCGAAGATGATCCAGGTCGATCGCTCAAATCCGCGCGATTTGGTGCGGATCGTGCACGAAGTACAGCAGCGCGTGAGCGAAGGGCGCGTCATCACGATGTTTCCCGAGGGCACCAGACATCGCGGAACGCAGCTTTTGCAATTCCAAAGCGGCGCCAAAGCGATCGTTAGCAAGCTCGGTCTGCGCGTCCAGCCCGTGGTACTCATCGGCACGCAGCACATCGCAAACTCTCACGATTTCACCGTCCACAGCGGACACGTCAAAATCATCTACTTAGATCTGCTCGATACGAGCGATAAAGATTGGCTACAGCACGCCAGAGATACGATGCAAGCCGTAATCGACGAAAACGAAACCGCCGAAGCGTAGGCGGAATTCATAAATTTATTGATCAAATTTAAACGCGACTTTTGTTAATCTGCGCGATTTCTGCGCGACGGCGCGTTCATTCGTCGCTTTGATTTGCGGCGGCAAAATTTTATAAAATTTCATCCGCTCGTGTTAAGCGGCGTGGAATTTCAAAATTTTATTCGTGCGCGTGGATGATGAAATTTTAAAATTTTATCCATGCGTTCAGGTAGTGGAATTTTAAAATTTCATCTAAACTACAGGCGGCGAATTATCAGCGGGAGAGCCGCAAGAAAACAGCGCCTGTATAAAAGCGAAATTTTAAAATTTACGCGGCGCGGCAAGATAGATTTTAGCGTATATTTAGCCATTTGTGCGAATGGCTAAACGATTTGTCACAAGAGCAAAAGCGGCGGCAACCCGCAAGCGGTCTAAAATTTTAAATTTCTTAAGGAGGAGATAAGGTGGCGTTTGTTACAGAGTATATTTCAAAAGAGGATATCGAGAAATACGACTTACTAAAACCGAGTAATGAGATATGTGAAAAGTATCATCAAGTTAAGCTGGAATGGGCTATTCTAAATTCAAGAGACTGGTGTATAGATCGAGAAAGAGGTATTTGGCTTTTTTCAGTGTGCAGTATCACTATCGGAGATCCTAGAGATATGAACTATAGCGGCGAAGATATATGGATCTTGCACTACAAGGGTAAAGATATAGAAATCGATCTGAGGAATATACATAATAAATATACCGGTAAAAAAGATACGGATAATCCGTTTATACTAATATATGAACTGGAATCTATAAGAAGCGATCTTGGGGATATACCAAAGCAAGAGATTGTGGATATTTTAAAAGAAATTTTAAATGAGTTTAAGATAGGTGCTATAATTTCTATTCCTAGAGAGAATATTCAAGTAATTTTCAGATCTAAAATTTAAAGAAAAGGATAGAATATGGGCTATACAAAAGATCAAGCAGATGCTGAACTAAGAAAAATAGCAGAGGGGAAGTTACCTGTAGCGCAAGCAAAAACTAGCAAATTTGGCATCGGCGCGACGCTTAGAACTCTGTTCGTCAAAACTAGCGGTAGCTATCTCACAACGTAAAATAGTAGCTTAAAATTTTAACTACAAAATTCAAACCGCGACGCCGCAGGCCGCCTATAACGCAGCAGCCCGAAGCAAAAACCGCGCTGAAATTCCATTTGGCGCAGCGGACGCAAAAACCCGAGCCGCCGCTCCGATCTTCTTAAATTTTACTTACCCGCTTAAATTTTACTTATTTTCGCAGGCAGCGCTTGTCTGGCACAGGTGCCCACCAGCCAATCGTTGAGGCTAAATTTACCCTCCCTTTTTGGATCGAGCAGACCAAGCTTGTTGTGATTGAGCCCGCCCTCGGCGCCCTCCAGCCTAAAGACGGGCTCGCCGTCTACGAAGTGCGTTCTAGTGCCGAACTCATCGTGCCCAAAGCCGTGCTCGAGGCTGATGACGCCGCTAGCGACGCCGTTTGTTACGAAGGCCTCGCCCGTTTGCGAGCCGTACGGCGTCGTGACCTTGACCGTGTCGCCCGTCTTGATCCCCTGCTCGCCAGCTACGTCCTGCGCGATCCTGACAAAATTTTTCGGATGTATCGCGCGCAATTTTGGACTAACGATCGTGTAGTAGTGCTGGATGTTTGATTTGCGCGAGCTTACGAGGTATTTCCACTCTGATTTTGGGAAAAACTTTTCTAGCGGAGTGCCGTCGCTAGCCACCGCAAGAGCTAGAGTCGGCGTGCCCGGCATGTACTCGCCCGTGATAGAGTGCCTATGTCCGCCAAGGGGCTCGTAGTAGATCGCAGCAGGCGTGGCGGCCGGGACTTTTACCGTAGTTTTGTCGCCCTTATACGCACTTTCGTAGCTGTCAAATCTACCGCCCTTTGCCAGCACGTGCGCGACTTTCGGTTTTTCCTCGTCTTTTAAAAACGGCTCTAGCTTTTTCATGGTTTTTGAAATTTTGCTGAGTTTTAAGTCCTCTTTGTTGATATCCTTTACGCCCGCGCCGTCAAAGGCCAAATTTGCCAGTGCCGCGGCGTAATACTGCTCTTTAGTATCCAGATCCATCGGCTTTCCGTCTTTGTCCTTAAAGGCGCCTTTGCCAAAGCCCTTGAGCCCGAGTCTTTTTGCCACCGCGATATAAAAGGCCTCCACGTCAATCACCGTGCCGTCTGCGGCGCGGTCTTGTTTAGCGGCGACGGCCGGATAGCGCACGACGGAGGTTTTAGCTATCGTACCCCAGAGCGAGTTTGGAAGAGCCCAGTTTTCGAGATTTAACCCGTCGGGCACGATGTAGTCGGCATAGGCGTTGGTCTCGTTCATAAAGGCATCGATACCGATAAAAAGCGGCAAGCTTTTGCTATCTTTTAGCGCGTCAAGCACCGCAGTCTCGAGCCCTGCCTGCCCATAGACGACGTTTGTCATGTAGTTTATGAGCGCTTTTACCCTATACGGATAGCCTGCGGCGTGGCTGGTGAGCGTTTCGTTTACCAGCGGCATCGAGATGGGATACCACGGCTGCTGCGCAGGATAGCCGCTGCCTCCAGCTGCTACTTTGCGTTTAAACTCCGAGCTCGTTTCGTAATACTTGCCCGAGCGGGATAAATTTAGCCCGTTTGCCTTGTATGCGCCCTCGAAATTTTCCAGATCGTATCTGCCCTTTAAAAACTCGTGCGTGCCCGCGCTTGCGTTTATGCTGCCGCCCTTGTAGCCGTAGGTGCCCATCAGCGTGTTTAGGCAAAAGATCGCATACGTGCTCATCGCCGCTTGCGTGTGCATCATGCCGCCGTGGACGTTGGTGCTGACCTGCCTGCCGTTTTTGGTGAAATTTTCGCACAGCCACAAGATGTCGTCCATACTCACGCCGCAAATTTTAGAGTACTCTTCGAGGCTGTGTTTATAGGCCGACTCTTTTAGCAGCTGCATCGAGCTTTTGACCTCGACCTCCTCGCCGCCCAGTAAAATTTTACCCTCGTAGTAGAGTTTGGCGGGCTCGTTTATCTTGTAGCTTTGGATTTTGCCGCTTTGTGAGCAGACCTGCCACTCGTCGCCTATGAGCGCAAATTTGCCGTAGTCTGCGTGGCCTTTTTGCGTGATAACTAGGTGGGTGGCGTTGCACCAGTGTATCTCGCCTGCTAGCTTTGCTTGCTCAAAATTTGGCTGCATGAGGTAGTTTGCGGCGTATTTTTCGTTTTCGATGATCCAGCGTATCATCGCCATAGCAAGCGCCGAGTCGGTGCCGGGTTTTATGCCGATCCAGCGGCCTTTATCGGAGGCGGCAAATTTGACGGCGTTGGTTACCGTAGGATCGATCACGGCGTAGGTGAAGTCATCGTTTACGCTTCTTGCGTGAGCGACCATCTTGGCTTGCTTTTGGAATGGATTTCCGCCGTTTGCGGGCGAGGTGCCCCAGTAGATGCTAAACTTGGAATTTTCGTAATCGGGTTTGGTGTGAGCAAAGCCTTTTGCGTTGTGTGCGATCTTGCCGCCCACTCTAAAGCCGCCGCCGCAGATACCGCCGTGCGAGTAGTGATTTACGGTGCCGAAAGATTTTTTGATAAAGCGATCGACGATATCCGAGCGCCCGTCGTAGAGATAAAAGCTCAAAAGCTGGTTGCGCTTGGTGCCGTATTCGGGATTTGCCTCGTCGATGAGCTCGTCTGAGTGTATGGCTCTAAGCCCGTCCACGTGCCCCTCGCCGAAAAGATCCCCTCCCTCGACGACCTCCTCGATGAGACGTTCGAAGCTGATCTTTTTCCACTTGCCCTCGCCTCTTTTGCCCGCTCGCTTAAGCGGCGATAAAATCCTAATAGGCGAAGCTATCATCTCGGGCAGCGCCGCGCCTCTAGCGCATACGGTGGCGCGTCTCTCGTCCTCGCCGCTAGCCGTAATCGCTAGCAATGCGTCGTTTATCGAGGTGTCAAAGCTCGCCCAGCGCACGTTTGATAGCGGATGGTATGGGTTGCCCGTGCATCTTAGCACGCGGTCTTCTTTTTCGTCCACATGTAGCCGCAGTCCGCACTTTGCCACGCAGCCGTGACACATCGAAAACACCACGCTATGCCCGTCGTTCATTAAAATTTTACCTTCTTTTACGCTAAATTCGGGCTGGGCGGAATTTCCCTGCGGCTTGTAGTCGTCTTTTATTTTAGCAGCGTCGTCCGCTACCGCAGCGGTCGCGCCCGCGGCCGAGATTATCGCCGCGTTTTTTAAAAATTCTCGTCTTTTCATCGTTTCTCCTTACAACGCGAGCTCTTCGCTCCAGCTGATCGCTTGCTTGTAGCCGTTTTTAGCCAGCAGCTCCTTGTCGTTCTTAGCCAAAATTTCGCTCACGCCGTGATAAAAAACCTGCGGATGCGTATTTTTCGGACTATCTAGCACCATCGTCTCGTGAGTAGCTAAAAATTTCCTGATATTTGAGTTTTCGTCGTTTAGATCGCCTATTATGCGGCTTCCGCCTACGCAGGTCTCCACGCACGCAGGCAGCAGGCCCGCGCGCAGTCTGTGGTCGCAGAAGGTGCATTTATCGACCTTGTAGGTTTGCAGGCTAAGGTATCTGGCGTGATACGGACAGGCCTCGGCGCAAAGCGCGCAGCCGATGCACTCGGCGCTATCTACTTTGACGATGCCGTTGCTTCTTTGGTGGCTCGCTCCCGTCGGACAAACGTCAATACAGGCGGGGTTTTCGCAGTGATTACAAAGGCGCGGCAGCGAGGCGATGACGGCGCGATTGCCCTCTTTGTCGCTAGCTTCGTACTCCGAAACGATCGTCCTAAAGGCGCCTGCTTGGACGTTGTTTTCCATCGCACAGTTCATCGTGCACGACTGGCAGCCGATACAGCGCGTGAGGTCGATGACCATGCCGTAGCGCGGGTCTTTGGTTTTTTCAAAAGTATTCGTAGCGGCCCTAAGCGCGGTCGCCGCTATAAAAACACCTGCCGCAGCGATAAAGCCACGACGCGAATTCGATGCTGATTGCATTTTTTCTCCTTTGAATCAAAATGGTTTCGCAACTTTATCATAACTTAACTTAAATGATAATATTAATATTTTAATTAAAAGTGTTTTTCAGATTACCCCAAAATTTATTTTTTAGAAGCGTTTGGTTATAATGCTTTTCAAATTTTTATAAATTTAAGGAAAATATCTTGAAATACGCGCTTGATTGCAAGGATAGTTTTGAAAACTCGTTTATATTTTGGTTTATCAGGTACATCAAATTTAAGCTTAGCTCGCTCTCAAATAAAGAGCTTCTTAAAATAATCTATGAGCTAGAATCCATAAGAAGCGATATTGGGAATATACCGAAACACGAGATTGTGGATATTTTAAAAGAAATTTTAAATGAGTTTAAGGGGGGGAGTGTCCATAACGACTTCTGTACCTAAAGAAAATATTCAAGTAACTTTCGTATCAAAAATTTAAAGAAAAGGGGATAAGGTGGCGTTTGTAGCAGAATATATTTCGAAAGAGGACTTGGAGAAATATAATGTCGTAAATATCGTGAATAAATATAGAATAAAATATCGTTGCAGAACACCTTTGAGCGATATGGCTATAGAGCAGCTTGATTGGGTCATCGATAGGCAGAGGAATACCTGGTTTATCTTTGTGTGTGATCCGCACTTACCAGATCCACGAGATGGATTTACGGGTGAGGAGATTTATATTTTATGTTATAAGGGCAATATTATTGAGCTTGATATAAGGCGAATTTATGACGAAACCACAAGTAAAATGCTCGCAGATAATCCGTTTTTTATCAAATATAAGCTGGAAAATATAAATTCTAGTCTTGACGGAATTTCGTTAGATGAGCTCTATAAGGTGCTTAATGAGGCTTTAAAAGAATATGGCAATCGCGGTATTGACGGTAGAGAAAATTTACCAAAAGAGCATGAAGTCGTAACTTTTCTGCACGGTTGAGAATGCTTGCGTGTATTAGAATTTCGGTCGGAATTTTGTTTTAAAAATAGGAGAGAAAGATTGATGAAATTTTAAAAACAATTCAAACGGCGTCGTTTATTATGTTTTTTGCACCGATATGGGCTTTCATAGCTACTCCGTCATTTGATTTTTGGAAAGACTCAAAAGTAGATGAGTTTTTTAAATTTGCCGCTATTAAAAGAGATATGAAACTTTTAAATGATGAGAGATACCAAAAGCCTCTAGATCGTAAAATTATTTGGCTTTACGTAGCCTTTGAATTTTGCTTGGGGCTTAGCGTATATTTAGGCATTTTCGGGCTTATCGTAAGCACGATTTTGCGGATAATTTTTTAAAAAATTATGGACAGTAAGGCGGCTAAAGTAGTGAAATTCCAAAAGCAGCCAAATAGACAAATAGATAAAATTTTGAAATTTTAAAACCTCGTCCGCTTAAATCAGCGTCGGCTTTAGTTTGCGTACCGAAAAGTCGGGCCTCTCGCCGCGAGCTAGAGCGATGAGCTCATCCGTCGCGATTAGATAAAAGCCCGCGAGGTCTCTGCCGAAAAGCTTTTGGATTTCATCGCTTCTGCCGTCTAAAAAATCAAGCGCGAGCTTGGAATTTACTAGCAAAAAATCGCTTCCGCTATCAAACGCGTCAAATAAAATTTCGCCCCCCAGCCGCAGCGCGCACTCCCGCTCGCGCTCGTATATCTGCGCTCCAAGCGGCGCGCCTTCGCAGCCAAAGTGCACGATCTGCGCGCCCAGCCTGCTAGCCAGCTCCTTCGCAGCCTCGTCGTACCATACGGCGACGTTAAAGCCGCTAAAATCGTGCTTCGCGCTCGCTGCGTCAAATTCCGCCATGCTCTGCGCGCTTAAAATTTTATTGCTGCGCGCCGGTTCGTATTTCAGAATATCGCAAAACGCTCTGTATGCTGCGCGGTCGTCAAACTCCATCCCCACGGCGTCGCACTTCGTAAAATACGCCATCTGCGGCTCGATGATCTCTAAAATCCTCATGCGCTCGCTCGGGTGCGTCTGCATCAGGCGGTGCGCGAAGATAAAGGCGCTGTTGCCCAAAAACTCCTGCGAGCATGCGGGGATTTTCGTCGAGTAAAAATAGGGCGCGAGGCTTTTGTAAAACTCGAAATCAGCAGCGTCTGCGATGCCTTCAAAGGCTTTAAATTTATCCAAAAACGTCCTCGGCTCGCAGCGCAGATCTTTAATCGCCTCTTTTTCGCTAAGAGGTGCGATGATTAGCTCGCTTCCGAAGTGCGCTATAAGCGTATCTAGCGGCTCTTTTACGCTCACCGTCGTGCCGCCGATTTTTACAAACTCCACTCCCTGCGCGCTAAAATAGGGATCGTGCGCGCAGATGTCGTCAAGCAGCGCCGCAAGATCGGCAAAGGGCGCGCTTTCATAAACATAGGGCTTGAAGTAGCTTGCTACGTCGCAGTGCGGATCGAAGCGAAAGAGCCTGATTTGAAGCATTTTTCATCCTTTTTTTTATGGCAAATGATACTAGAATTTGCCTTAATAATGAGTTTTTTAGGCTCAATTTTATAAAATTGCGCCTTAGATTAACGCAAAGGCGGGCTATGAAAAATTTATACACCCTAAATCACGCGCCGATAAATGCGCATTTTAGTAAAAACTCAAGCGATTTCGTCGTGCGCGAAGTGCCGCTTTACGAGCCTAGCGGTGAGGGCGAGCACTGCATTTTGCTGCTGCAAAAAAAGGGCATCAGCACGCATGAGGCACTGCGAATTTTAAGCGAACGCACGGGCGCTAAGATGCGCGAGTTTGGCTACGCGGGGCTTAAAGATAAGCAGGGCCTTACGACGCAGCACGTTAGTATGCCCGCTAAATTTGAGCCCGCGCTGGGCGCATTTTCGCACGAAAGCCTTAAAATTTTAAGCTTGCAAAGGCACAAAAACAAGCTTAAAATCGGACATCTAAAGGGCAATGACTTTTTCATCCGCCTAAAAAAGGTCCTGCCGCCCGACGCCGTCAAGCTCGCAGTCGCGCTAGATACGCTAGGGCGCGAGGGCTTTGCGAACTACTTCGGCTATCAACGCTTCGGCAAGTTCGGCGACAACGCAGCGCAGGGCGAGGAGGTGCTGCGCGGACAGAGGTGGCTTAAAAACCCCAAAATGCGCGACTTTCTAATCAGCGCCTATCAGAGCGAGCTTTTCAATCGCTGGCTTAGCAAGCGGGTCGAAATTTCAAAATTTGCGGCGGAATTTAGCTCGGGCGAGTTTGCTAAAATTTACGGACTAAGTAAGGAGGAGGCGCGCGAGATCGCAGCCCAGCCGCAGTTTTTCAAGCTGCTAAGAGGCGAGATTTTAGGACATTTTCCGCACGGCGCGTTTTTTAGCTGCGACGATCTGGGCGCTGAGTGCGAGCGGTTCGCAAGACGAGAAATCACGAGCGCAGGCCTTATTGTGGGGCGAGCGAAGCTGCGAGCTAGCGGGCTTGGCGGCAGATTTGAAGATGAAATTTTCGCGCCTGCTCGCGAGTTTGAGGCGCAGATGAACGGCTCGCGCAGGTTTGCATGGAGCTTTATGGAGCGCGTGCAGCACGCCTATGATGCGCAAAATGCGCATTTTAGCTTCAGTTTTTACCTGCCGAAAGGCTCTTACGCGACGGTCGTTTTGGAAGAAATTTTGCACCGAGATATATTTGAAGGCGCCGCGACGGACGAGGATTGAGCCGCATCGCGCGCTGTAGGGTAAGGACTCACGCGTCCCATGTCATGCCACGTCAAACCGCGCCGTAGAGTAGGGTTCGCACCACATTTACGCTACGGCGTAGCGCACCGCACCGCACCGCGCGCGCTGCAGAATAGGGCTCACGCCACGCCACGCCCCACGTCAAACCTCACCTCATCACGCTGCACGGAATTTTAGAGCTAGCTGCGTGGGTCTAAATTTGCGCGGTAGATAAAATTTTATAAAATTTCGTGAGATTTCATCACAGTAAGCGCGCCGCTTTGTCTAAGCCATAGAATTTAAAATTTTATTCGGCTCGGCCGTAGGTAAAATTTGATAAATTTCACCTTCTTATAGTTGCCCAAATTCATTTTCGCCAATAACCAGCAAAATATTATTAAGCTTAAAATCGCTTAAATCTTTTATCTACTATTGCCCGTTTACAATATTTTCAAAAAAATTATTCTCTTCCCAAAAGTAGCATTCTAACATTTTTAAAATTCCATTTTCCAAAAGAACCATTGCTCCTCCAATGTTTTCATCAGAAAGCGTTAAATTTACATTGCCGACAAAGCCGTTGTTTTTGCTTTTTTCTAATATTTTTTTACACTCGAAATGGCAATAATATCCAGCTGTTGAAACCTCTCTTTTTGTAATTTCTGAATTTTCAAACTGCTTATAAAGCGCATAATCGCTTAAATCATCACTTATTAGCTTAATAATTTCAGCTTCGATATTTGTAATATCCGTAAAATTATCAAGGGATAAACATCGTTCCGATTTTTGGTTTTCCATTTTTTATAACTCCACATACAGTAATTTCATAGCCTTTAATATTGACTTTATGACCATTAGTAAAATTATTTGGCAATTACCATTTGCCATATCTTTTTCAAGTTCTTTAATTATAGCATTATAAGCTTGTTGTTGATTATTTTCAAATTTATTTAAAAAATCATCTAATTTATGCTCTTTTTTGTTAAAGATGTGATTTAATTTATTAGCTTCTTTATCGTCGTCATCCTCCGGCGGCAATGGTGCAGAGGCGGGAGTTTATACTTGCTCACGCCAAAAATTCCGCCCCTTAAATTTCGCAAGCCCTGAAATTTAAGCCAAAAAAGCTATAATTGCGCTCGGGTGTGGCGTGCGGTCGCTCCGCAAGGAGAGGAAAGTCCGAGCTGCGATAAGACAAGGTTGCGTCTAACGGACGCCGGGGGCAACCCTAGGGAAAGTACAACAGAAAGTAAACCGCCGCGCAAGCGGTAAGGGTGAAAGGGCGGGGTAAGAGCCCACCGCGCGCGTGGAGACACGGGCGGCAATGCAAACCCAACCTGCAGCAAGAACGGGTGGTTTCGTCTTATATTCGAACCGTTCGCTCGAATCGATTTGCAAAAATCGGTCTAGATAAATGACCGCTGTAACGGAACTCGGCTTATAACCACACCTATTTTTACGCCGAATTTATTTACTTGAAATAAGGAAAGAATTTTGAAAAGCTTAACTTTTCGCGGTGTGCTTTGCGCCGTCGTTTTAGGGCTCGGGGGCTGCGCGAGTGCGGGCGCTGATAAATCTATAATCTTGCAAGGCGATGCTCACGATCGCGCCTGTGCGGAGGTTTATGGGCGCTACAAAGAGCTAGAAGCGGAGCTTTTAGCGGTCGAGGATCGATACGCAAACCCAAGCGTCGCGAACGATTATATACAGGCTTACGATGAGTACGAGCGCACCATCGCCTACTATAACGAAAATTGTGCGACCGATAAATAAGTGGTGCGGATTTGGTGCGGTTATACGGCTGTAACGCAGCGGCGCAAAACGCTTAAAAATTTTATAAAATCGCTAAAAACTATTGAAAATTTTGCGCGAGGCAAAAAAAGCATCTAAAATTTATTACGCACGTTTGGATCTAGCTATGCAAAGTCGCGGCGTGGAGCATGGGCACGATGCCTATTCATGCCCGCATTTAGCTTAGCGCGCCAAATTTGCCGTAATCATATAATGGGCCACATTCTCGCGTATTGGCTAAGGAACGCGCAATTTATTAGTCGAATCGGCGCGAAGCCTTGAAGTCGCGAAGTCGCGCTCAAAAATTCCTCCGCGCGGATTTGAATTAGTGACTTAAAGTGGCAAAGCAATATCCCAAAATTTAGCCGCGAGGCGGACGACGAACGATTTATTAATCGGATTGGTGCAAAGTCGCACTAAAAATTCCGTCACGTGGAGTTGGCTGCTGTGCCCGTTTATGCGTCCACTAAAGCCTTGTAGCCTCAAAATTCCGTCGCATAGATTTGATAGGTGCCTAGGCGCTTGGATCGATCGTAAAATCAGGTCTCAAAAATCCTATTACTCGGTTTTGACCTGCTGCGCGATTTTCGCGGCATATAAAGGCGGTAAAACGAGATCGTTAGGGTAGCTTTAAGGTGCAGTGCGATTTTTTCGCTTGCGTATGCGGTTTTTGAGGCGCTTGGTAATTTCAGTTTACTCGCAGAGTTTTAAGATGTGCGGTTTTTTGAGACTATAGCAGCGGGTTTTTTGGGTTTTTAGCGCGAAGGTTTTCGGCGGGTTTGCGGTGCCATGGCTCTGATTTTTGTCGAGAAATTTTAGAATTTTATGATTTCGCAAGAGAATTTCGTGTGTTTTGTCGCCGCGTCGAACTTAAAATTTCATCTTGCCGCCGCGTAAGATTGCGCGTCTAATCTTTCTGTTTTTTAAATACGACGTATGTTTTGAGATTCGCGTCCGTTTTTGAAATTTTACTCCGAATAAACGCCGAATTCACAAAATGAGTCGCCCGGTAGATAATGTTAAAAAGCCTGCAAGCTTGCAATGCAAAAGCTAAAGCCTCATGAGAGTTTGCCGATAATTTAGCCGCTCAGAATGCTACGACTTTAAAATTTCGCGAGTTAAATTAAAATTTATGCCACTTGCTGCGGCTGATAAAATTTCGCGAGCTAAATTGCATTGAAATTTTACGAACGGCGACAAAAAATATTCGGCGTAGAATTTTATTCGGCTTGTTTATACGGAGCAAGAGTTTGAGTTTGCAAGTAGCCGCGGTTTTGCTTTACGCTCGCACCAACCGACCAAAGCACCACCGCGTATTAGCGTGATGTTTATCTTGGCTACGCTTTAATGCGCGATGTTTTTGTGTCGCCGTAAAATACAAATTTACGAGTTTTTGGGATTGTAGGTTAATTTTGCGTGCTTGCAGATCGCTTTTAAAATTTTGTCAAAATATGAAATTATATCCGCGCAACGCCCATAAATTTCTCAGCGCTAAACGGATAATCCCGCTCGCAGCGCTGCTGTTTGAAATTCATAGTGCCTGCGCTTTTTAAAGTTTCGCCAAAATACGAAATTTCGCTCATGAATCATGAATTCCGCCTCTGAAATGTAGAATTTTGCCTGCAACCGCAAATTTACGCATGCAATAATGTGGCGTCAAATTTTGTTTTGGTATAGCAGCGCTGAATTTCTTGGGCAGAAAGCGTAGTGATTGATCTTGCCACATCGTGATGAGGGCGTGCGTTTAATGCTTGAGCGGATTGAATTAGCTCGCGCGTCCATGAAATTTAGTCGATCAAGTTTTAGTTGCGTCAGACAGCTTTTAAATTTTGCCTATTATTTTAACAAATCCGTTAAGCTGAGTTTTAAATCTGTCTATCTGCCTCAAATGGGAATTTATCTGCAAAATAGGTGAGGCGTAAATTTAATTTGAATGCCACTCGCCCGCCTGTGAAATTCTGCCTCATTACAAGCTTGCTAAAGTACTCCAAGCCGTATTGTACACGACGGTTTGCTGCCTCACAGCTCGCTAAAACGCTCAAAGCGGGCTTTTAGAGATTTTGCATTTTTGCTTAAAAGCTCCGCTTGCGCAGCGAGCTTATCTGCGTATGTTTGAAGCGATGTCGCATACTTAGCATGTGCCTCAAAGTCCGATTTTAGCGCATAAATTTCATCTTTTACCGATTTGATATTTTGCGCGAGCACCTCGTCTTTTACGAAGGTGCGGATCGTGCCTAAAAGCGCCAGCAGCGTCGTGGGCGATGCCGCAAAAATGCCAATTTGCGCGCAGTATTCAAGCACCTGCGGCAGCCTCTCGCAGACGTAGACGAAAACCGCCTCACTCGGCACGAATAGCACCGCAAACTCCGTGCTAAGAGGCGGTATGATATATTTCTCCGCGATATCTGCGGCGTGCTTTTTCATATCTGCGGCTAGCTGTTTATCCGCACTAGCAAGTGCTGCGACGTCGTTCGAGGTGGAGGCGGCGATGATCTTTTCATAGCTTTGAAGTGGGAATTTTGAGTCGATACAAAGAATTTTTTCTTTTGCGATATGCAGCGCGCAGTCTGCGATCCTGCCGTTTGGTAGATGCTTTTGCAGTTCGTAAAACGCGGTGTTTTGCCCGTAAATCATCGATAAAATTCTCTCTAATCGGTACTCGCCGAAGTTGCCACGCAGCTTGACGTTGCCTAAAATCGAGTTTAGCCTTGCGATTTCGTCGCGCACCTGAAGTGAAGTTTTATTTTGCTCGCTCATTCGCGCTAGATTTTCCGCTATGTCCTTAAAGCCACGATCTAGCGAGCTTAAATTCTCGCTAAGCGCGCTATTTTGGCGCTGCAAACCCTCGCCAAGGGATCTATTAAGATAATAGAGCTTATCGTTAAAGCCGTCGTTTAGGCTTTGATTTAGCTTAAAAAGCTCGGCACTTGCTCTCGCACTTTGAGCCGTGAGCCTTTCGCTTAAAAGTTCGCTAAGCGCGGAGTTTGCATCGCTTATGCGGCGGTTTTGCAGCACGAGTGCGATCAGTAAGGCAAGCACTAGCGCAGCAAAAAACGCAAACGCCGCGAGCAAAATCCCATCAGCGCCCATTTTCTTGCACGCTTTGCGGATCTAAAATTTCATTTTTGTAACGCAGATATTCGATGTCGTTGTTAAGCGCGCGATTTTCTTCAAGCAAAACCTCGTGCTTGGTACGAAGCGCGGCGATGTCACGGCTGATGTAATAAATTTCGTTGCGGATGTAAATCGCCGGTACCGTCAGTAAAAACGCAAATCCGATCAGCAGATAAACGACTAAAAGCTGATAAAGCGTGAGATTTTTCTCCTTTTTTTTCTCAGCGTCGTAGTTGCGTAGCAGCTCGTCTTGTGCGCCAGCAAAACTGCCATAGCTGCGTCCTGCAGCAAGGCTTGAATAATCCTGCGCGCCCATATCCGCGTAATTTTGATTTTGCGTGCCTGTAAAGTTCGCACCCGCAAACGCCGCGTAATCCGCCTTGCCGACAAAATTGGCACCTGTAAAATTGCTGTAGCCTACCTCGCTTGCGGATTTCTCGCTGCCTCGATTGGCTGAAAGATTTGCGTCGCCGCCACGTCCTTTTAATTTTACTTTGCTGTTTTTATTAAATTTTGTTCCGCCGCTTTCGGAATTTAGATAGTTTTGGGTGTTTGTAAAGCCTGAACTTTCGAATTCCAAGCCGGTAAAATCGTCATA
This sequence comes from uncultured Campylobacter sp., assembly GCF_905373215.1. GTDB lineage: Bacteria > Campylobacterota > Campylobacteria > Campylobacterales > Campylobacteraceae > Campylobacter_B. The sequence goes on along the minus strand of NZ_CAJPRT010000022.1, from coordinate 7,520 downwards.
ACCGCCCGCTGAGCCCGCGTAGTTTCGTTTTACGGCAAGATCCGCGGCAAGCTTATCCTCTAACTCCTCATCCGTCAGATCCTCCATAGCTCGTCTTTTTGCGAGCTCTATGCCCGCTAGATCGGATGTCCCTGCGAAGTCGTGCCCGTCATCGTCGTCGGCAAAATATTCATATTTGTTCATTTAAAATCTCCATAAATTTAAAACCACGATCTTATCTTTACTCGCCGCTAAGGCGCCTGCGTCAAGGTAAATTCGGCTCGAAGCCAGCAGCTCGCGTGCGCATAGCAAAGTGCTATTAAGGTAAAATTTAAAAGCAAAGCTACGAGCGAAATTCTTCTTTGCAATTTTACCTCGGTAAATGGAATTTTATCTTAACTTGCCAAATTCTATCTTGGCAAGCGAAATTTTAATGTCTTTGCCTATTTACACCGCCTCTTTGGGAAATTCATTTTGACAGGTAAAAATAGAGCTCACTTTACCGAGATTGACTATTTATAAAATTTTGTCAAATCGTCTGAAAAACCGCTTAAAATTTTTATTGCGTCTTCGATGCGCATTAAAACGTTAAGCGTAGATATTTATTTGCAAGATAAGCTCTATCATCTAAAATGTCAATGAAACTACTGCTCGCTTACAAAATTTCGTTAAAGCAAAGGGCAGATTTGACATTACGCCGCTTGCTTTAGGCGCCAAATTTTAACTCTCACTCTGTTCTGTATCTATGCTGCCACTTAGTTTTTAAAATATGCAGCAGTTAAATCTTATAAAATTATACATTAAATTTAGCGTAAAATTCAACGTTAAACTTTTTGTTAAATTTTATGATTTAGCTATTAGGTGTCCAAAAAAAACACCGAAAATATTATAAATTCTAGATCAAATCTTTGTAAACTGAATTTTAAAATTTCATAAAATTTTAAAATTTAATGCCTGCAAATCTATAAATTTTACAAAATTTCGTCAAAATTTAAAATTTATAGCAAGCAAAGGCGGTCATTTCAGTCGAAAAATTCTTAACTTTGCACTTGCGGCTCGAGAATTTTGCGCGAGTTCCTGCGCATCCGCCGTTATAGGGCTTTTGGTTAGGATTTTACCTAACGAATGCCCGCCGCCGCATTCGCAGCGCATAAACTCGCTAGGGCAGACGCAATCGCGCTCCCACGCCCTAAATCGCTCCTTTACTATGCGGTCTTCAAGCGAATGGAATGAAATTATAGCGACAGTTGCATTAGTTAGAATTGAATCGCGCGATTTTTGCTCAATGAGTGTGAGCAGGCGCTTTAGCTCGCCAAGTTCGTCATTTACCTCGATGCGGATCGCCTGAAATGCTAGCGTAGCCGTGCTGATGCTGCGCCCTTTAACGGGCTTCGTTCCGATTAAATTTGCCAAAGCTTTAGCGCTTGTTAGTGATGCGTTAGTCCGCGCAGTAGCTATTTTGGAAGCGATTGCGTTAGCGTTTGTTAGCTCGCCGTATTCGCGGAAAATGCGCGCCAGATCCGCTTGCGAGTAGCTGTTTACGACATACACCGCATCTAGCGCTGCGCTCTCGTCCATTCGCATATCCAGCGCATCGCTTTTGGTGGAAAAGCCGCGCGAGTTTTTATCCAGCTGAAGAGATGAAACGCCAATGTCGGCTAAGATCCCACGAACTGCGCGGAGCTTTTGCTCGGGCAGAATTTCTAAAATTTCGCTAAATTTTGCTTTGTGGATTTCTATGCGATCTTTAAATTTACCAAGCCGCTCGCGCGAAAATTCTATCGCTTCGGCATCTCTGTCGCAAGCGATGAGTTTAAGGTGCGGATTAGCGGTCAAAATGCCTTCGCTGTGCCCTCCGTAGCCTAGCGTGCAGTCGATAACATAGCCGTCTTCAAGCTGCGAAAATGCTGCGATCGTCTGCGAAAAAAGTACCGGAATATGTGGAGCTTGCACTTAAATTTATCCTTTTGAAATTTCTAATCCTATATAATAGCGAAATTTTTTACAAAGGCGAGAGATGGACGAGTATTATTATGAAATTTTACGCAAAATTTCGCTTTCGATGTTTAGAGATAGGCTTTTTGGGATCTTTCACGGCTCGATTTCAGCAAAAATTAAAGAAAACCAATTTTTGATCAACAAAAAAGACGCGATTTTCGATAGCCTGGATAGGGATGATTTTATAACGCTGTTTTCAAAAAAAGACTACCGCTGGCAAGATGCTAGCATCGATAGCGATATACATATAAATATCTACAAAAATATAAAAGAGGCAAAATTCGTAACCTACGCGACACCACCATATCTCGTCGCATATACACTGGAGCATGATTTTATTTTGCCGCGAGATTACTTTGGGGTGAGCAAATTTAAGCGCATTGAAATTTACGACCCCAAGAACTACGACGACTGGCACGAGCGTGCGCCGTATGAAATTTGTAACTATATGATAAATGAAAATAGCGATATAATGGTGATTCGCGGCTATGGAGTTTTTGCCCATGCAAGGAGCGCGCAGCAAATGGCGAAAAAAATAGCGATTTTAGAAATGAGTTCAAAGCTGCTTTTGCTAAGCTAAGATTAATGTATACCAAATCATTTACTAACGCGTTATAATTCGCCAAAAATGCCTATTTTTCAGCCTTACATAAGGTTTTATCTGTATAATTACTAACAAAAAATTTCTTTAGTTAGCATTTAAGGATTTAGATGATAGAATGGATGCAAAAGCATAAGAAGTCGCTTATACCGACGATTTGGATAAGCACGATAGCCTTCGTGGGCGCAGGCTTTGTCGGCTGGGGCGCATATGATATGAACGCTAACCGCGCAGGCTCAATCGCTAGAGTAGGGCAGATTTCTATAACAAATCAAGAACTAAACACAAAATACTCCGAACTATACAACAGGCTGAGTGCTATGAGCGATGGGCAATTTACTCAAGAACAAGCCAAAAATATGCATCTAGATCAGATTGCAGTAGATCAGCTAATCGATGAGGCATATTTTCTAAATTTTGCTAAAGATCTAGGTGTTCAGGCTAGTGATAAAGATGTGGCGGAATTTGTGCTAAACTCGCCAAATTTCCAAGAAAATGGCACATTTAGTAAGGAGCTTTACAACAACGTAGTAAAAAATTCTGGACTTACTAAAAAAGAATTTGAGCGCAATCTACAAAAGGTCCTAACTTTAGAAAAGCTCGGCAAAGCGCTAAAAATAACGCCTAGCCCTAAGATCGTAGAAGCATTTGCGGCATCGCAGCTGATGCAGGATAAGGTTTCTGCAGAGATAATCTACGCAGACGCTAACGTCACTTTTAATGACGACGAGCTAAAGAAATTTTGGGAAGGCGAGAAATCGCACTTTATGACCGAGAAAAAATATACTCTAGGAGCATATTTTGTGGCACCTAGCAATGCCGATGTGAATGAGACCGAACTAAGTAAATTTTATGAAGAACACAGAGGCGAGTACAGAAGCTTGGATGATAAACTATTGGATTTTACAGAAGCCAAACCTAACGTTTTAAAAGATTACCGAATGGATCAGGTTAAAAAAGACGCTACAAAGGATTATCTGGAGATCAAAAAAGGCAAGCTCGATACTAATGAAACTATAGTTGCTACGGCTAGCAATTTTCCAATATCTGAGATTGAGGTGGCAAAGCCAGGAGATGTCATCAAGCCTTTCGAGTACAAAGGCGGATATTTGATTGCTAAACTAAACGGTGTAGAGCAGCCTAGGCAGATGAGCTTTGAAGAGGCTAAGTCTTTGGCTTCTAAAGAATTTGAAGAGAAGAAACGTAAAGAGCTACTTGAAAAAAGAGCTCAAGATGCGCTCAAAAATTTCAAAGGCGAAGATTTCGGCACCTTATCTCTAAATAGTAAAAACAATACCAAGCTAAGCGATGATGAATTTTATAAATTTCTTATCGATATGTTTAATAAGCCTGCCAAAGAAGGGATAGTGGTATTTGACAACAAAGCCGTAGTGTATAAAATTTCACAGCAGAGCTTAGGCGGCAGCGAAGAGATAGATAAAGAAAGAGCGATCGTCGCCGATAGGATAACCACGTTATTAAATTCTAATCTGCAAAACGATCTAACCAAAATGTTAGAAAAGCGCTATAAAACCGAAAGATATTTTAAAGGTAAAGACAGTGAGTGAGTATATTTTAGGTCTAGATATAGGCTCAACTAAAATTCGCGCGATAATCGCTAAAAATGATGGTATTTTTACGGTTTTAGGGGTTGGTGAAGCCGATACTTTAGGTATCAAAAAGGGTGTCATAACAAACATAGAGCAAGCCGCGGGCTCAATAAAGCAGGCGGTAAAAGCAGCGGTAAAAGGCGCTGGCAGAAGCTACGATAAAGCCATTATATCTATCTCGGGCTCATACGCCAAAAGCGTTAAATCTCGCGGCGTCATAACTATGGAAAACGAGATTGGGCTGGATGAAATAAAGCGTGCTATGCAGGTTGCCGAAGCGCAAGCAAACGTGCCTAGCGATAGTGTGATCTTACATGTGCTTCCGTATGATTTCAGAGTTGATGAGCAGGAACATATCGAGGATCCCCTCGGTATGAGTGGCACGCGCCTAGAGGTATCTACGCATATCGTTATTGCGCCAGAAAGCTCTATTAAAAATTTGAAAAAATCCGTTGAGATGGCGGGCGTAAAGGTAGATAACATCGTCCTTTCAGGCTACGCATCATCCATATCTACGCTTAGCAAGGATGAAAAAGAGCTAGGTGTCGTACTGATCGATATGGGCGGCGCTACATGCGATATAGTCATCCACCTGGGAAATTCCTTACGTTATAACGATGTTGTGATGTTCGGCTCTAATAACGTTACTAACGATCTATCGCGCGCTCTGCACACGCCGCTTCCATATGCGGAAAACATAAAGATCACCTACAACGATCTAATTAATCAAGGCAATAGCGAAGTTGAATTGCCTGCTTTAGGCGATAGCGAATCGGAAAATCACATAATAAGCCTTGAGATCATTTCGCAAGTAATCCTTGCTCGCGTTAAAGAGACCTTTGATATGATAGCCGACAAGATCGAAAGAAGTGGCTATAAAGACCGCATAGGTGCAGGTATAGTTATCACGGGCGGCATGGCAAAGCTGGACGACGTGCGCGATTTAGCGGCGATAGTTTTTGATAACACTTCCGTTAGGGTTGCGAGAGCAAAGAGCGTGGGCGGCCTGCACGAGATCGCCGACGATATTTCAAATTCTTGCGCACTAGGACTTTGCATGTATGGCTTCGGCGAATTCACCCCTTACGAGATGGACTCTAACGGCAAACTCCGCTACAAAGACGAAGTGATAAACAAGGCTCCGAAACGAAACATGAACGAATATTATGAAAAAGAGGTCAGCAAGGCGATAGAAAAAGAGGGCGTAAAAGCGGATAACGGTGCGAACAAGAAGGAGGATCTAAATATCCAACTTCCCAAAAAAGACGGACAGAATTTTTTCAATAAAATTTGGTCGTCTATGAAAAATTGGTTTTAAATTTTAAGCTAAGGAGATACTCGTGAAAGGATATAGTATGGAAGAAAGAAAGGGCATCTACGGTGCCAAGATGAAGGTTATCGGCGTCGGCGGCGGCGGATGCAATATGATAAATCATATGATCCGCGAAGGATTTACCAAAACCGATGTTGAGCTTATGGTGGCTAACACCGACGCGCAGGCGTTAGAAAAATCGATCGCAAATACTAGAATTTTACTAGGCGAAAACACCACCAAAGGCCTTGGTTGCGGTATGGATCCAGCGCTTGCTAAAATGGCTGCGGAGGAGAATTATGACGATCTTAAAGACCGCTTGGACTACTCCGACATCGTTTTCGTAGGCTCCGGTCTAGGCGGTGGTACTGGCACGGGCGCTGCGCCTATCGTTGCAAAAGCTGCGAAAGAGAAAAAAGCTCTAACTATCGGCGTCGTTACTACCCCTTTCGGTTTTGAGGGTAAAAAGCGCATGCGACTAGCACAAGAGGGTCTTGAAGAGCTTAAAAAAGAGTGCGATTCCATAATCGTTATCCCAAATCAAAATTTATTGAAGATCATCGATAAAAAAACCGGCCTAAAAGATGCCTTTAAGATCGTAGATAATGTCCTATTCCAAGCCGTAAACGGTATGATCTCCGTGATCTTGGAGTCCGGCGATAGCGATATTAACGTAGATTATGCCGACGTCAAAAAGGTAATGACTCACCGCGGTTTGGCGCTTATGGGTATCGGCGTTAGCGAGGGTGATGGCGCGGCAGAAGAGGCGCTAAAAAGCGCGATCCAATCTCCGCTTTTGGACAATACCTCCATCCACGGCGCTATGGGCGTGTTAGTGCATTTTAAGATGTCGCCTGATTGCTCCTTGCTTGAGATTGAATCCGCGATGAATATCATCGAAGATACCGTGGATAAGGATGCCGACGTTACTTGGGGTACCACCACCGATCCTAAGATGGAAAATAACCGCGTCGAAGTTACTCTCATCGCCACTGGCTTTGAAAGGAGTATCGAGGAAAAAAAGCAGGTCGCCAGCGATAACGTAGCGGATCGCAGGAAGGCGCTTTTAGAGAGCATGGGTCGAAATTCTATCTTTTCTAGACAAAAGGTAAGTAGCGGCGATTTTAACGGAGACGAAACCTACGACGAGCTCGACGAGCCCGCATTCCTACGCAACCAGATGGACTAAATGCGCAGACGAGATAGGCAGCTAAGCGAAGATGAGGCGTTAAAAATCATCGACGAGAGCGAATACGCTACGCTTAGCTGCATCGACGAGAGCGGCGAAATTTTTAGCGTGCCTATCTCGCCGGTGCGCGATGCAGACGTTATTTATATCCACGGCGCGCCTGCCGGCACAAAGGCGAAACTCTTTCAAAACGGACGCGCGGTAACGGCGGTTTTTGTTAGCTACAACCGCGTTCCTACCCCAAGCGACGAAGAATACCGATCTATCGCAAACGACGCTGCCGCTTTAGGCTCTAGAGTTTATACGACGGAGTACCGCAGCGCGATCGCCGTTTGCGAAGCAAACGAAGTGTTAGATGACGAGCGTAAAATTTACGCCTTGCGGATACTTTGCGAAAAATACACCCCAAACTATATGTCGCGCGTGGAGTTTGCCTCCAAAGCATCATTAAAGCGCACGAAAATTTACGAACTCAAAATAAAATCCGTAACCGCAAAGGCTAAAATTTTATAGTATTAAATTTAAGAAATTTAAATTTTAAATTGTTTGGCTTCTTAAAATTTCAAGTTCGAATGCTAGAGAGATTTTAATCTGAAATTTCGTATCGCCAAATTACGAAGCTTCTTGTCGGAACGAGTATCGGCACCACCGCGGCGATCGTACCGCTTACTATCGGCTCAGCGCCCTTTATCGCGCGCCTCATCGAAAGCGCTCTGCTTGAAGTGGATAGCGGCGTGATCGAGGCGCTGCCTAGCATCATCGGTGCGATTACGCTCACGCTCATCGTCATCATCGGATTTACGGCAATGGCGGGCACGGTCGGCGGCGGTG
>NZ_CAJPRT010000021.1 GCF_905373215.1 uncultured Campylobacter sp. | reverse complement strand
CGGTTCCGACATTGCGGCAAAATTTCTTTCAAAAATGCCAAAGTGCACTATAGAATATATTCATAATTTTTAGCACGAGATATTTAGCAAAAAAAGGCTAAGCTAGCGAGATCGGGGCTTTAAATTTAATTTTATTCTTGCTCTTTTTCGTCATCTTCGGAGTCTAGCTTTGCTTCTTCAATCAAAAGCCTGTTGGCTTCGGTAGCCTTTTTTAGCTCGCTTAAGTTTTCTTCTATCTTATTTAGGCGCTTTTCAAGGGTATTTAGACGCTTTTCAGAGCGGGAGATAAAATAATAAATCAAATAAATCATAAAAACTATTATGATCCAAGGTATGATTTTCATATAAAATTCCTTAAAATTTAAAATTGCGCGCATTATAGCAGAAATTTTATGAAATTTTAAAATAGGATGTTTTAGCCTTGACAATTGGGGATTTTTCGGTTATAATTGCCACTTCAATTTCAAAATGCTGGTGTAGCTCAGCTGGTAGAGCTACTGCCTTGTAAGCAGTGGGTCGGCGGTTCGATCCCGTCCACCAGCTCCATTTTTTGTAACAGTGTTTGACCAGATTTCATCAAAGGGTGAGATACTCAAGTGGCCAACGAGGGCAGACTGTAAATCTGCTGGCTTTGCCTTCCGTGGTTCGAATCCACGTCTCACCACCATGAATTTTTGATGCGGGATTAGCTCAGTTGGCTAGAGCATCAGCCTTCCAAGCTGAGGGTCGCGGGTTCGAGCCCCGTTTCCCGCTCCACCATTTAGGTTTACTGGGAGCTGTAAAACTTAACTGCTTTTATATGCTTACATAATCTAAATTTTGGTCGCATTGTTGGGTATTGGTAGCGATTTCTCTTTGCCTGAGTTTAGGCTCATATGGCTCAGAGGTAGAGCACTTCCTTGGTAAGGAAGAGGTCGCGGGTTCAAGTCCCGCTATGAGCTCCATAAAATAGAGTCGCTTAGTTTGTTGTGTAATCCACAAATCAATAACGGAGGATATGATGGCTAAAGAAAAATTTAATCGTAACAAGCCACACGTAAACATTGGTACCATCGGTCACGTTGACCATGGTAAGACTACTTTGACAGCTGCTATTTCTGCTGTTCTTTCCAGGAAGGGTCTAGCTGAGCTAAAGGACTACGACAATATCGATAACGCTCCCGAGGAAAAAGAGCGCGGTATTACTATCGCTACGTCTCACATCGAATATGAGACCGAGAAACGTCACTATGCTCACGTTGACTGCCCAGGTCACGCTGACTACGTAAAAAATATGATTACTGGTGCGGCGCAGATGGACGGCGCTATTTTAGTTGTCTCTGCTGCGGATGGTCCTATGCCTCAAACTCGCGAGCATATCTTGCTTTCTCGCCAGGTAGGCGTTCCTTATATCGTAGTTTTTCTAAACAAAACTGATATGGTCGATGATCCGGATCTTTTAGAGCTAGTTGAAGAGGAAGTTAGAGATCTTTTAAAAGAGTATAAATTCCCTGGCGACGAGACCCCAATCATTAAGGGCTCTGCTCTTAAGGCTCTTGAGGAAGCAAAAGCTGGACAAGATGGCGAATGGTCTGCAAAGATTATGGAGCTTATGGATGCTGTTGATAGCTATATTCCAACTCCTGTTCGCGATACCGATAAAGATTTCCTTCTTCCGATCGAAGATATTTTCTCGATTTCCGGTCGTGGTACCGTTGTAACCGGTAGAATCGAAAAAGGTATAGTTAAAGTTGGCGATACTATCGAGATCGTAGGTATTAAACCTACTCAGACTACTACCGTCACTGGCGTTGAGATGTTTAGAAAAGAGATGGATCAAGGTGAAGCCGGCGATAACGTAGGTGTTTTATTGCGCGGTACTAAGAAAGAGGAAGTAGAACGCGGTATGGTTTTATGCAAACCTAAATCGATTACTCCTCATACTAAATTTGAGGGCGAGGTTTATATCCTAACTAAAGAAGAAGGCGGACGCCATACTCCATTCTTTAATAATTATAGACCGCAGTTTTACGTTCGTACTACAGATGTTACCGGTTCGATTACTCTTCCTGAGGGAACCGAGATGGTAATGCCTGGCGACAACGTTAAAATTACCGTTGAGCTAATTGCTCCGATTGCTCTTGAGCAAGGTACTCGCTTCGCGATTCGCGAAGGCGGTCATACAGTAGGCTCAGGCGTCGTTTCGAAAATCATCGCTTAATTTTTTGCAAGCGGAATTTTAAAATTCCGCTTGCTTTTTTATTCAAGGAAACCAAATGGCAAAGAATTCAAGCAGAGTAAAGGTCGGATTGAAATGCTCCGAAAGTGGCGATATTAACTATACTACTTATAAAAATAGCAAAACTACGACCGAAAAACTAGAACTTAAAAAATATTGCCCTAGATTAAAAAAGCACACGCTTCATAAAGAAGTAAAGTTAAAAGGCTAATTGTTTTATAGGGCAATAGCTCCAACGGTAGAGCGCCGGATTCCAAATCCGATGGTTGGGGGTTCGAATCCCTCTTGCCCTGCCACGAGGATTGGGTATGGAAAAAGTAAAAGAGTATTATAAACAAGCAAAAGTAGAGTTAGATAAGGTAATTTTCCCGACTAAAGATCAGACTAAAACAGCATATATCTCTGTAGTCGTCGTAGTCGTAGTTATCGCACTGTTTTTAGCGCTAGTGGATCTTATTATGTCCGCTTTGATAACTGCTTAAGTAAGGATCGTAATATGGCAAATAAATGGTATGCGATACAAACTTACGCCGGCAGCGAGATGGCGGTAAAGCGCGCGATAGAAGCACTAAAGCAAGACGAAGCACTTGAGGCTAAGATCGGTGAAGTGCTTGTGCCTACCGAAGATGTTATAGAGGTCAAAAACACAAAGCAAACCATTAAAGAGCGTAGCTTATATCCAGGATATTGCTTTGCAAATTTAGATCTGGATACCACTTTATGGCATAGAATTCAGATGCTACCTAAGGTCAGTCGCTTTATCGGCGAGGCTAAAAAGCCCTCTCCGCTACCGGAAAAAGATATCGAAATAATTCTAGAAAAGATTAATAATCGCGAGGCTCCTAAGCCCAAGATTAATTTTGATGAGGGCGAAACGGTTAGGATCGTCGACGGGCCTTTTGCTAATTTCAACGGCATCGTAGAAGAGTATGATATGATCCATGGCAAGCTTCGCCTCAATGTTTCAATCTTCGGACGAAGCACGCCGATTGAAATTTCATACTCGCAAGTTGAAAAGATTATTTAAATTTTATAAGGAGTAAATTTATGGCTAAGAAAGTTGTTGGCGAAATCAAGCTGCAAATAGCGGCCGCAAAAGCAAATCCAAGCCCGCCGGTAGGTCCTGCACTAGGTCAAAAGGGCGTTAATATTATGGAATTTTGCAAAGCGTTTAACGAGCGAACCAAAGATATGGCGGGCTTTAATATCCCAGTCATCATCACGGTTTATGCCGATAAAAGCTTTACTTTCATCACTAAACAACCGCCTGCGACGGATTTGATCAAAAAAGCGGCGAAGATAGATAAAGGTTCGGACAATCCTCTTAAAAAGAAGGTAGCATCCTTAACTAAGGCTCAGGTTTTAGAGATCGTCGAGAAAAAGATCGCCGATCTGAATACCAAAGATAGAGAGCAGGCTGCTAGGATTATAGCGGGTTCGGCTCGTTCTATGGGTATTACGGTCACTGACTAGACCTTTTGACCGCTAAGGTTTAAAAAAGCGGTAGCACTTTAATTGCGGAGAAATATATGCCAAAAAATTCAAAAAGATTCAACGAACTTTTAAAAAAAGTTGACGTAAATAAAATTTATAGCGTAGACGAAGCGGTAAGCACGGTAAAAACTCTAGCTTCTGCTAAATTTGACGAGACGGTGGAGATCGCTCTTAAACTAAACGTAGATCCAAGACATGCCGATCAGATGGTGCGCGGCTCGGTCGTTTTACCTGCCGGTACGGGCAAAAGCGTCCGCGTAGCCGTGATTGCAAAGGACGCAAAAGCTAGCGAGGCTAGCGAAGCGGGTGCAGATATCGTGGGCGCCGATGATCTGATCGAAGAGATTCAAAAAGGAAATATAAATTTCGACGTTCTTATTGCCACTCCAAATTTAATGGGACTAGTCGGTAAGGTAGGTCGTATTCTTGGTCCAAAAGGCGTTATGCCGAATCCTAAAACCGGTACCGTTACTATGGATGTCGCTCAAGCCGTTAAAAACGCTAAGGGCGGACAGGTAAACTTCCGCGTCGATAAGCAGGGAAATATCCACGCAGGCCTTGGCAAGGCTAGCTTTAGCAAAGAGCAGCTTTTAGACAATCTTACGACGTTTATTAAAACCATAAATAAGCATAAGCCAGCGACTGCGAAGGGCAGATACGTAACTCATGCATCGCTTTCACTTACTATGAGCCCTGCAGTTACACTGGATAATCAAGAAATAATCGATTTAAAATAAAATTTTAAATTTTTATCTTAGATTGGAGATAGCTCAAGGTTTTTAACTTAATTGATCGAAATTTTAAAATTTCGATCGCTTGGCTTGAAATCACCGATCGGAAAGGAGACCTAATGACGAGAGACGAAAAATCAAAGATAGTAGCGGAGCTTGGCGAGGCTTTCAAAGCTAGCGAAGCTATAGTAATTTCCGATTTTAAAGGCCTTAGCGTTAAGCAGCTTGAAGATCTTAGAAATAGCGCGCGCGAAGCGGGCGTAAAGGTTCGGGTTATCAAAAATACCCTAGCCAATATCGCTTTAAAAAATGCCGAAAAAAACGGACTTAGCTTTAAAGATACCAATATCTTCTTATGGGGCGAGCAGCTTTCTGTATGTAAAGTAGCGGCTAAATTTGAAGAGAAAAATGAAATTTTTAAGCTCAAGACTGCTCATATCGATGGGGAAGTAGCCGGCGTAGATAAGGTTAGGGCGCTTTCGAAGATGCCTTCGAGAGACGAGCTTATCGCGATGTTACTTCAAGTATGGAATGCGCCGATCCAAAATTTTACGATCGGCCTCAATGCGCTTAAGCAGAAAAAAGAAGCTAGCGCTTAATTAAAATTTAGGAGAATAAAATGGCAATTTCAACAGATGAAGAGGTTTTGGAGTATATCTCTAATCGTTCGGTACTAGAGCTTAGCGAACTAGTTAAAAAATTTGAGGAAAAATTCGGCGTAAGCGCAGCTCCGGTTATGGTAGCAGGCGGCGCAGGTGCTGGCGGCGCAGGTGCGGCAGCGGCTGAAGAGAAAACAGAATTCGACGTCGTATTGCTTGATGCAGGCGATAAGAAAATCAACGTAATTAAGGTCGTTCGCGCCCTAACAGGTCTTGGTCTAAAAGAAGCCAAAGACGCTACCGAGGCTACTCCGTCCGTTCTTAAAGAGGGCCTTAATAAAGAAGACGCCGAGAAGGCTAAAAAAGAGCTTGAAGAAGCAGGCGCTAAAGTCGAACTCAAATAAATCGCGGAATTTTAAAATTTCGCATACAAATGTGTGCCGGTGCGTCGCATCGGCACTTCTTTCTTTAAAATACAACTACGAGGTAGTGGAATGTTAAACAGCCTATATTCAGGAAATCGTCTCAGGGTGGATTTTTCAAAGGTTCCCAAAGACATCGAAATTCCGAATTTATTACAACTACAAAAGAAAAGTTTTGATCATTTTTTAAATCTTGATAACTCGGGTGGAGAAAGCGGCATAGAGAAGGTTTTCAAAGCCATTTTTCCTATCCACGATGCACAGAATAGACTAAGTATCGAGTATGTAAGTAGCGAAATTTCAAAGCCAAAGTATTCGATTAGAGAATGCATGGAGAGAGGTCTTACCTACTCCGTAAATTTAAAGATGAAGCTCCGCTTGCTAGTGCATGAGCGCGACGAAAAAACGGACAAAAAAATCGGCGTAAAAGAGATCAAAGAACAAGATATATTCATTCGCGACATTCCTTTAATGACCGATAGAATTTCATTTATCATAAACGGCGTAGAGCGCGTCGTCGTAAATCAGCTGCACAGAAGCCCGGGCGTAATCTTCAAAGAGGAAGAGAGCCCGACGGTTCTAAATAAACTTATCTACACCGCTCAAATAATACCTGATCGCGGCAGCTGGCTATACTTCGAATACGACGTAAAAGACGTACTATACGTGCGCATAAATAAAAGGCGCAAGGTTCCGATCACGATCCTATTTCGCGCACTCGGCTACAAAAAACAAGACATTATAAAATTATTTTATCCTATTAAGACGATCTATATTAAAAAAGGAAAATTTCTAACCGATTTTGATCCGAAAGAATACGCGGGCAGGCTCGATTACGACATTATAAATGAAAAGGGCGAAGTGCTTCATCAAGCAAGCAAGCGCCTAACGGTCAAAAAAGCGGAGAAGTTAGCAGAGGACGGACTAAAGCTCATCGAGTATCCGGCTGAAATTTTAGCCGAGCGCTACCTGGCCGATGCCGTCGTCGATAAAAAAAGCGGCGAAGTGCTTTTTGATTCGCTAACCGCGCTAGATGAGGGCAAGCTAGCAAAGATCGCTAACACCGAGAAAAAATTTACGATCGCTAACGACCTAGCTAGCGGCGTAGATACTTCAATCATAAATTCCTTCATTCAAGACGCCGACGCGCTTAAGCTCTTGCAGCAAAGCGAAGGCGTAGACGACGAGAACGATCTGGCTGCGATTAGGATTTACAAGGTTATGCGCCCGGGCGAGCCGGTGGTAAAAGAAGCGGCAAAGAGTTTTGTAAACGATCTATTTTTCAACCCTGAGCGCTACGATCTGACCAAAGTCGGTCGTATGAAGATGAACCATAAACTAGGCATCGAGGCACCGGAGTACGTAACCGTGCTAACCAGCGAGGATATTATCAAGACGGCGAAATATCTAATTAGAGTTAAAAACGGCGACGGCTTCATCGACGATCGCGACAATCTCGGCAATCGCCGCATCCGCTCGATCGGAGAGCTTTTGGCAAACGAGATGCACCTTGGCTTTATCAAAGTTCAAAAGGCGATCAAGGATAAATTTACCGGCATCAGCGGAAATTTAGACGAGCTTATGCCGTATGATTTCGTAAACCCTAAAATCATCACTACTACGCTTATGGAATTTTTCACCGGCGGCCAGCTAAGCCAGTTCATGGATCAGACCAACCCGCTTAGCGAGGTCACGCATAAACGCCGTCTATCTGCGCTGGGCGAGGGCGGACTAGTTAAAGAGCGTGCAGGTTTTGAGGTGCGCGACGTCCATCCTACGCACTACGGTAGAATTTGCCCTATCGAGACCCCGGAGGGTCAAAACATCGGCCTGATCAACACCCTAGCGACCTATGCGAAGGTAAATGATCTGGGCTTTGTCGAGGCTCCGTATAAAAAGGTCGTAAACGGCAAGGTCACCGACGAGATCGTATATCTTACCGCTACGCAAGAAGAGGGGCTCGTAATCGCTCCTGCGTCCGCTAAATTGGACGAAGAGGGCAATATTGTAGAAGAGCTTTTGGAGGTCAGAAAAGACGGCGAAAATATCATGGCTAAACGCGAGGATATTTCGCTGATTGATCTTTGCTCGGGTATGGTCGCGGGCGTAGCGGCGTCGCTGATTCCGTTTTTGGAGCACGACGATGCTAACCGCGCGCTTATGGGCTCGAACATGCAGCGCCAAGCCGTGCCGCTTCTACACTCTACCGCTCCTATCGTCGGAACGGGCATGGAGGCGATCATCGCGCGCGATTCGTGGGAAGCGATCAAAGCCGGTCGCGACGGTATCGTAGAAAAGGTCGATAATAAAAATATATTTATTTTGGGCGAGGACGAAAAAGGTCCGTTTATCGATCACTACTCGATGGAGAAAAATTTACGCACTAACCAAAACACTACCTTTTCACAGCGCCCTATCGTGCGAAAAGGCGACGTGATAAAGGCAGGTCAAATCATAGCTGACGGTCCTAGCATGGACGGCGGCGAGCTTGCGATCGGCAAAAATGCCCTCATAGCTTTCATGCCGTGGCATGGCTATAATTATGAGGACGCCGTCGTCATGAGCGAAAAGATGATTCGTGCCGACGAATACACCAGCGTGCATGTTTATGAAAAGGAGATCGAGGCTAGAGAGCTTAAAGACGGCGTGGAGGAGATCACTCGCGACATCCCTAATATCAAAGAGGAGGAGCTTACCCACCTCGATGATAGCGGTATTGTAAAGATCGGTACTCATGTCAAACCTGGCATGATCCTAGTAGGCAAGGTAACTCCGAAGGGCGAGGTTAAACCGACGCCAGAGGAGAGGCTTTTACGCGCGATCTTCGGCGAGAAGGCGGGACATGTGGTAAATAAATCTCTCTACGCTACCGCTTCGATGGAAGGCGTGGTGATCGACGTTAAAATTTTTACCAAAAAGGGCTACGAGAAGGATCCGCGCACGAACAAAGCCTATGAGGATGAAAAAACCGAGCTCGAAAGGGAGCATCACGACAGGCTTTTGATGCTCGATCGCGAAGAGATGCTAAAGGTAGTGGCGCTACTTTCTAAAAGCGCTTTACAAAGCGATCAAAGCCTAAATAAAAAAGATTATAAAAAGGGCGATAAGGTTAAAAAAGAGGAGCTTGAAAGCTCCAACCGCTTTACGTTAAATTCTTTCGTCAAGGCTTATTCTAAAGCTGTTCAGAAGGAATACGAAGAGCTAAAAAACCACTTCCAAAACGAAAAGCGCAAGCTCAAAGAGGAACACGACGAAAAGATCGAAATTTTAGAAAAAGACGATATCTTGCCAAGCGGCGTCGTTAAGCTCGTAAAGGTCTATATCGCTACCAAGCGCAAGCTAAAAGTGGGCGATAAGATGGCGGGCCGCCATGGAAATAAGGGTATCGTCTCAAACATCGTCCCTGAAGTCGATATGCCGTATCTGCCTAGCGGACAGCGCGTGGATATCGTGCTAAATCCTCTCGGCGTTCCAAGCCGTATGAATATCGGTCAGATAATGGAGAGCCACTTAGGTCTTGTGGGCTGGCGCTTAGGAGAGCAGATCGCTAGAATTTTAGAAGAGAAAACGGGCGAGTGGATAAAAACCCTTCGCGCCAAAATGATTGAGATCGCGGGCGTTTCCAAGCTAATGCAGGCTAAAAAGACGCTTGAGAAGATCAGCGACGAAGATCTTTTAAAATACGCTAGAGACTGGGCTAAGGGCGTTAGATTTTCCGCTCCGATATTCGAAGGCATTGTGCCGGAGGATTTCAAAAAGCTATTTGAAATGGCGGGCATCGATCAGGACGGCAAGACCGAGCTTTACGACGGCCGCACCGGCGAAAAGATCAAAGAGCGCGTAAACGTGGGCTGCATGTATTATCTCAAGCTGCATCACCTAGTCGATGAGAAGGTTCACGCAAGAAGCACCGGTCCTTACAGCCTAGTTACGCAGCAGCCCGTCGGCGGCAAGGCGCTATTCGGCGGTCAAAGATTCGGCGAGATGGAAGTTTGGGCTCTGGAGGCATACGGCGCGGCATATACGCTTCGCGAAATGCTAACGATCAAATCCGACGACGTCGACGGACGCTTGGCTGCGTATAAAGCGCTGACAAAAGGCGAAAACGTTCCTTCTACCGGAATTCCTGAGACATTTTTTGTTTTAACAAACGAGCTTAAATCGCTTGCTCTAGACGTTGAAATTTACGAGAATGGAGAGAATAAATGAGCGATAATTCAAATTTAGAAAGAATAGAAATAAAAGAGGACGCCAGAGTCCACGATTTCGATGCTTTTGCTATTAGGCTCGCCAGTCCCGAGCAGATCAAAGCTTGGAGCCACGGCGAGGTCAAAAAGCCCGAGACTATTAACTACCGCACGCTCAAACCGGAGCGCGACGGGCTTTTTTGCGCTAAAATTTTCGGCCCCGTAAGAGACTATGAGTGCATCTGCGGCAAATATAAGAAGATGCGCTACAAAGGCTGGAAATGCGAAAAATGTGGCGTCGAGATCACGAGCTCGAAGGTTCGCCGCACTAGAATGGGGCATATCGAGCTGGTAACGCCGGTGGCGCATATTTGGTACGTAAATTCCTTGCCTAGCCGCATCGGTACGCTTCTAAATATCAAGATGAAAGATCTTGAGCGCGTGCTTTATTATGAGGCTTACATCGTAGAAAGCGCGGGCGAGGCATTTTACGACAACGAAAATTCCAAAAAGGTCGAGAAATACGATGTTTTAAATGAGGAGCAGTATCAGAGCCTAAAAGAGCGCTTTTCGCAGACGGGTTTCGTCGCCAAAATGGGCGGTCAGGTGATCCGTGATATGCTAGCCGAGCTTGATTTGGTCGAAATTTTAAATTCTTTGAAGGAGGAGATGGCTAACACAAACTCCGAAGCGAAGAAAAAAACCATCGTCAAGCGTCTAAAGGTCGTCGAGAGCTTTTTAAATTCCGGCAATAAGCCGGAGTGGATGATGATTACAAATCTGCCCGTGCTGCCTGCCGATCTGCGCCCGCTTGTAAGCCTTGAGGGCGGTAAATTTGCGGTTTCGGACGTAAACGATCTGTATCGCCGCGTCATAAATCGAAATTCTAGGCTCAAAAGGCTGATGGAGCTCGATGCACCCGAGATCATCATTCGCAATGAAAAACGAATGCTTCAAGAGGCGGTGGACGCGCTTTTTGACAATGGACGTCGCGCCAATGCCGTAAAAGGCGCCAATAAGCGACCGCTTAAATCTCTAAGCGAGATCATTAAGGGTAAGCAGGGCCGCTTCCGACAAAATTTGCTCGGAAAGCGCGTGGATTTTTCGGGTCGCTCCGTCATCGTCGTAGGTCCAAATTTACGCATGGATCAGTGCGGTCTGCCTAAGACGATGGCGCTTGAGCTATTCAAGCCGCATCTAATCGCACGCCTGCAAGAGAAGGGATACGCAACGACCGTCAAGCAGGCTAAAAAGATGATCGAAAATAGGATCAATGAAGTTTGGGAGTGCTTGGAGGAGGTCGTTAAAGATCACCCAGTTATGCTAAACCGCGCGCCGACGCTTCATAAGATGTCTATTCAGGCGTTTCATCCGGTGCTCGTCGAGGGTAAGGCGATCAGGCTGCATCCGCTAGTCTGCGCCGCATTCAACGCGGACTTCGACGGCGATCAGATGGCGGTGCACGTGCCGCTTAGCCAAGAGGCGATTGCGGAATGTAAAATTTTAATGCTTAGCTCGATGAACATCTTGCTTCCTGCGAGCGGAAAGCCTGTCGCGGTGCCTAGCCAGGATATGGTTTTAGGAATTTATTATCTAAGCCTCGAAAAGCCGGGTGCAAAAGGAACAAATAAAATTTTTGCAAACGTCGATGAAGTAATGCTTGCCGTAGAAGCAAACGCTCTAGATATTCACGCCAAAATCAAAACGATGATCGATCGCCGCACTATCTTTACGACCGCGGGCCGCTTGATCATCAAATCGATCCTGCCTAGCTTTATTCCGGATCATCTTTGGAATAAGATTATGAAGAAAAAGGATATCGCCGAGCTTGTCGATTACGTCTATAAAAACGGTGGCCTTGAGATAAGCGCGGAATTTTTGGATAATCTTAAAAATTTAGGCTTTGAATCCGCGACCAAAGCGGGCGTTTCGATCTCTGTTTCGGACATCATCGTGCCGAAGTCTAAAGCGGGTCTTGTAGAAGAGGCTAAAAAGCAGGTGCGAGAGGTTCAGAACCAATACGGCGCGGGTTTGCTAACCGACGGCGAGCGCTATAATAAAACCATCGACATCTGGACCAGCACCAGCAAGAAGCTAGCCGATGAGATGATGAAGATGATGGAGAAGGACAAGGACGGCTTTAATTCTATTTATATGATGGCCGATAGCGGCGCGCGAGGTAGCGCGGAGCAGATTAAACAGCTAGCGGGTATGAGAGGTCTTATGAGTAAGCCCGACGGCTCAATCATCGAAACGCCGATCACTTCAAATTTTAGAGAGGGTCTGAACGTAAACGAGTACTTCATCTCGACTCACGGCGCGCGTAAAGGTCTTGCCGATACGGCGCTTAAGACCGCAAATGCGGGATATCTAACGCGAAAGCTGATCGATGTTGCGCAAAATGTCAGGGTTACAATGCATGACTGCGGTACGCACGAGGGTATCGAGGTTACTGAGATTGTAGAGAACGGAACGCAAATAGAAAGCCTAGCCGATAGGATTATGGGTAGGGTGCTAAGCTCGGATGTGATTGATCCGGTGTCGAATGAAATTTTATTTACTGAAGGCACGCTTCTAGGCGTTAATGAGGTACGCACCATAGTCGATGCAGGCATCAAATCCGTAAGCATCCGCACGCCTATTACGTGCAAGGCTGAAAAAGGGGTTTGCGCGAAGTGCTACGGCGTAAATTTGGGCGAGGGCAAGCTGGTAAAACCGGGTGAAGCGGTCGGTATCATCTCTGCGCAATCAATCGGCGAGCCGGGTACGCAGCTTACGCTACGAACCTTCCACGCCGGCGGTACCGCATCTACCGAGCAGCAAGATCGCCAAGTAATCGCTGATAAGGAAGGCTTTATCAGATATTACAACGTAAAGACCTATGAAAACGGCGGTAAAAATATCGTGATGAACCGCAGAAACGCCGCGGTGCTTTTGGTCGAGCCAAAGATCAAAGCCCCAATTACCGGCAAGGTAAGCATTGATATAACTCACGACGATGTGAATATTACGCTAAAAGGTAAGAAAGAAGAATTTAGATATGCTATCCGACGCCACGATCTAGCTAAGCCTACTGAGCTTGCTGGCGTAAGCGGTAAAGTTGAGGGAAAATTCTACATCGTTTTCAAAGACGGCGAAACCGTTGGAGAAAATGATAGTTTAGTGGAGGTTATAAAAGAAGACTGGAATATCCCTACTCGAATTCCGTTTGCCAGCGAACTTCGCGTCAAAGACGGCGAGCCGGTAACTCAAAAGATCAAAGCGGGAGCAAATGGTACGCTTAAATATTTCATCCTCAAGGGCGATTATTTAGAGAGGCTAAGAGATATCAAAAAAGGTCACGTCGTAAGCGAGAAGGGTATGTACGTAGTCATCTCCGATGAAAACGGCAGAGAGGCGATCCGTCACTATATACCGCGCGAATCTGTCATTACCTATGATGATAATAGCGTCGTAAAAAGCGAAGATATTATCGCCAAGCCTAAGAAAGATGATCGCTTGATTATCGCTGAGTGGGATCCGTATTCTATCCCGGTAGCAGCAGAGTGCGAGGGTAAGATCAGCTTCGAGGATATCGAGCCTGGATACACCGCTACGGAGCAATATGACGAGACTACAGGTCAAAGCCGTTTGGTTATCAACGAATACCTACCGCAGGGCGTCAAACCGGCAATTATCGTAACTCCTAGCAAGGGAGAGCCTATCAAATATAATCTAGGACCGAAGACCGCAATTTTTACGAATAAGGGCGATCAGGTAGCGATTGCGGATATTTTGGCTAGGACACCAAAGGCTGCTGCGAAATCAAAAGATATCACCGGTGGTTTGCCGCGCGTATCGGAGCTATTTGAGGCGCGCCGTCCGAAAAATACCGCGATTATCGCAGACATCGACGGAACCGTTCGCTTCGATAAGGCGCTACGTGCAAAAGAGCGCATTGTAATCGAGGGAGAGGACGGGACGAGCGCCGAGTATCTAATCGATAAAAGTCGCCAGATCCAAGTGAGAAACGGCGAGTTCGTCCACGCAGGTGAGAAGCTTACCGACGGAGTTATCAGCTCGCACGACGTGCTTAGAATTTTAGGCGAAAAGGCGCTGCATTATTATCTGATAAGCGAAATTCAACAGGTTTATCGCTCTCAAGGCGTCGTTATCAGCGATAAGCATATCGAGATCATCGTATCTCAGATGCTCCGCCAGGTTCGAATCGTCGATAGCGGCGATACTCAGCTAATCGTCGGCGATCTCATTAGCCGCCGCAGATTTAGAGAAGAAAACGAGCGCATTATGAAAATTGGTGGCGAGCCTGCGATTGCAGAGTCCGTACTGCTGGGCGTAACTCGTGCAGCCGTCGGAAGCGATAGCGTCATTTCGGCGGCATCCTTCCAAGAGACTACAAAGGTTCTAACCGAGGCTAGTATCGCGGGTAAATTTGACCGATTGGAGGACTTAAAAGAAAACGTCATCCTAGGTCGCATAATCCCTGTGGGAACGGGTCTGTATAAGGACAAAGAGGTCAAACTCAAAAAATAATTTTGGGCGCAAGCCCTAAATTTAAAGGATAAAGCATGAATATGATCAACATAAATTTCGGTCTTTTATTTATTAGGTTGGGGCTTGGAATTTGCCTTTTAATGCACGGAATTTTTAAGCTTACTCACGGCATAGACGGCGTAAAATCGATGTTGGTAGCCAGAGGAATTCCGGATTTAGTGGCTTACGGTGCATACGTAGGCGAGGTGCTGGCGCCAGCGATGATAATCATAGGCGTATTTTGCCGTATAGGCGCTTTACTTGTGATTGCAAACGTGCTCATGATAATATATGTCCTACACGCTCCGTTGAGCGCGCTTACCGGCGTGGGTGGATTTGAGCTGGAAATCGTATATCTGTATCTTTCTGCTGCGATCTGCTTAGTGATCTGCGGTGGCGGAGAGTTTGTACTGATTAGAGATTAAAATTTAGTTAAATTTACGTTTCTGTAAGTTTAAACAAAGTATAATCCAAATCTTTTTGAATAAATTTTTGTGAAAGGAAAGATGTGCCAACCATAAATCAATTGGTCAGAAAAGAGCGCAAGAAGCTTACCGAGAAATCGAAGTCTCCGGCGCTAAAGAATTGCCCTCAACGAAGAGGAGTTTGCACTAAGGTCTATACCACGACCCCTAAAAAACCAAACTCTGCGCTTCGTAAAGTTGCCAAAGTAAGGCTTACTAGCGGATTTGAAGTCATCAGCTATATCGGCGGTGAAGGTCACAATCTACAAGAGCACTCCATCGTGCTAGTTCGCGGCGGTCGCGTAAAGGACCTACCGGGCGTTAAATACCACATCGTCCGCGGTGCACTCGATACTGCAGGCGTTGCGAAACGAACCGTTGCAAGATCAAAATACGGTGCTAAACGACCTAAAAAATAGTTTAGCCGAAACAGACCGGTACTAGGTTTTGCCGAGTTTGAGTAAAATTTTAAAATTTGAAGGAATAAAATGAGAAGAAGAAAAGCTCCCGTTAGGGAAGTTATGCCTGATCCGATTTATGACAGCAAGGTAATCACAAAATTTATTAATTCGCTTATGTTCGACGGCAAAAAGAGCGTCGCTACCGAGATTATGTACGGCGCTTTAAATTTCATCGACAATAAAGGCGGTGAGAAGAAAGGCATCGAAATTTTTAACGATGCCATCGATAACGTTAAGCCTTTGATGGAGGTAAAATCTCGTCGTGTAGGCGGTGCAACTTATCAGGTTCCGATCGAGGTCAGGCCAGCTCGACAGCAGGCTTTGGCTATTCGCTGGATTATCTCCTTTGCGAGAAAAAGAAGCGAGCGCACGATGATAGAGCGCCTGGCTTACGAGCTTATGGACGCCGCAAATTCTAAAGGCTCTTCATTTAAAAAGAAA
Source organism: uncultured Campylobacter sp. (assembly GCF_905373215.1). Taxonomy (GTDB): domain Bacteria; phylum Campylobacterota; class Campylobacteria; order Campylobacterales; family Campylobacteraceae; genus Campylobacter_B. Next base: position 11,897 of record NZ_CAJPRT010000021.1, on the reverse strand, counting down.
GAAGACACCTACAAGATGGCAGAAGCCAACAAAGCTTTCGCGCATTATCGTTGGTAGGAGGGCATTATGGCAAGAAAAACCCCTTTACATATGGTTAGAAACATCGGTATTGCCGCTCACATCGATGCCGGAAAGACCACTACAAGCGAAAGAATTCTATTTTTTACCGGTATGAGCCATAAGATTGGCGAGGTCCACGAGGGTGCCGCCACTATGGACTGGATGGAGCAGGAGCGCGAGCGTGGCATTACGATCACGTCTGCGGCAACTACCTGCTTTTGGAATAATCATCAGATAAATTTGATCGACACCCCGGGTCACGTTGACTTTACTATCGAAGTCGAGCGCTCGATGCGCGTTTTAGATGGTGCGGTAGCAGTATTTTGCTCTGTAGGCGGCGTTCAGCCTCAAAGTGAGACCGTTTGGCGCCAAGCGAATAAATACCATGTTCCGCGCATCATTTTCGTAAATAAGATGGACCGCGTAGGCGCAAATTTTTATAATGTCGAACAGCAGGTAAAAGATAGGCTCAAAGCCCATCCTGTTCCGATTCAAATTCCGATCGGCGCAGAGGATGATTTTAAGGGCGTTATCGATTTGGTTACTATGAAGGCGCTCGTTTGGGATGATAGCAAGGGTCCTTCTGCTCCCGAGATCGTTGAAATTCCTGCTGAATTACGAGAAAAAGCGCAAGAGTATCGCGATAAGATGATTGAGGCGGTAGCAGAGACTGATGAAGCTTTGATGGAGAAGTATTTTAACGGCGAAGAGCTAAGCGTAGAAGAGATTAAAAAGGGCATCAAGAAAGGCTGCTTAAGCCTAAGCTTTTTTCCTATGCTATGCGGCACCGCGTTTAAAAATAAAGGCGTGCAGCCTTTGCTAGATGCGGTCGTAGATTATCTACCTGCGCCTGATGAAGTGCCTGCGATTAAGGGCCAGTATGAGGACGGTAGCGAGGTTCACGTAAGCTCTACCGACGAGGGCGAGTTCGCGGGTCTTGGATTTAAGATTATGACCGATCCGTTCGTAGGACAGCTTACTTTCGTGCGCGTATATCGCGGTGTTTTGGAAAGCGGTAGCTACGTCGTAAATACCGGCAAGGGTAAAAAAGAGCGCATCGGCCGCTTGCTAAGAATGCACTCAAATAAACGCGAAGAGATCAAAGAGCTATATGCGGGCGAGATCGGCGCCGTTGTGGGTCTGAAAGATACCCTTACGGGCGATACTCTAGCTAGCGAAAAAGATAAAGTAATTTTAGAGCGTATGGAATTTCCTGATCCCGTTATCAGCGTAGCGGTAGAGCCTAAAACCAAAGCCGATCAAGAAAAAATGGGTATCGCACTTCAAAAATTGGCACAAGAAGATCCGAGCTTCAGGGTTGCGACCGACGAAGAGAGCGGACAGACGATCATTTCGGGAATGGGCGAGCTACACCTCGAGATCATCGTAGATAGAATGCTTAGAGAATTTAAAGTCGAGGCCGAGGTCGGACAGCCGCAGGTCGCATATCGCGAGACTATCCGCAAAACGGTCGAGCAGGAGTACAAATACGCCAAGCAGTCGGGCGGTCGCGGTCAATACGGTCACGTATTTTTGCGCCTAGAGCCTTTGGAGCCTGGCACCGGATATGAGTTCGTAAACGATATCAAAGGCGGCGCGATTCCTAAAGAATACATCCCCGCAGTCGATAAGGGCTGCCAAGAGGCGATGCAAAACGGCGTTTTGGCGGGATATCCGGTCGAGGACGTGCGCGTAACGGTCTATGACGGAAGCTACCACGAAGTCGATAGCTCCGAAATGGCGTTTAAACTCGCCGCTTCTATGGGCTTTAAAGAGGGCGCTAGAAAAGCGGGTGCCGTGATCTTGGAGCCTATGATGAAGGTTGAGGTAGAAACTCCCGAGGAGTATATGGGCGACGTCATCGGCGATCTAAACAAACGCCGCGGACAGGTCAATAATATGAGCGAACGCGGCGGCAACAAGATCATCGACGCATTTTGCCCGCTTTCGGAGATGTTCGGTTACTCGACCGATCTGCGCTCTCAGACACAGGGTCGCGCGACCTATTCGATGGAATTTGATCACTACGACGAGGTTCCTAAGAATGTCGGCGAAGAGATCATCAAAAAGCGCAACGGCTAATTTAACGAGCGCTAGGGTGCGGCGATAACTTTATCGCCAACCCCGGCGCTTTTTTAAATTTTAAAACAGCACTTAAATTTAACCTACTTCACGAGCCGAAATTTTAACTCACGCTCTAGCTTCAAATAAAATTTCAACTCATAAGTTTAACTCCTGCCGGTCGCAAATTTAGATCAAAAAATTTCAATTAAATTTAAAAATTCAAAACATAACTTAAAGCGCGCTCATGATGCCGCGCCTATCGTTTTACTAGAGATTTATTCATTCTCAGATAAAGCGCGTGCGGCGCTATCGCTTTGATTTACATTCACGGACAAAATCGCTGCAAGCAGATCGCGTAAGCAGGGCGAAATTTTACCTTCGGTGCAGCCTTAAGGCGGAGTACAACTATCATAGACCTATATCGGATCGCGACCATCAGTGCTTTATGCGAGTAGCGGTATTCTCGGAGTACTTTAATTGTGCCGCCGCTTTGCGCCGTAAAATTTCATCTTCGCATAGCGATCTACGCGCCGCTCATATCGGCCGAGCCGACGCCCGAGCTCGCCTGTTTTCGGATTTAGTAGGCGTTTGCTTTCGCGGGCTATAATGCGCCCGTTTTAAATTTCAAAACAAAGGAAAATCATGCAACAAACCAAATTGCAAGGCGTAAGCGTCGGTCTTTCGGGCAGCGAGCTTAAGCTTGGAGATAAGGCGCCTGTGGTTAGTCTGGTCGCGGCCGATCTTAGCGAGGTCAAAGTCGGCGGCGGCACGGGCAAGGCGCAGGTCATCATCGCCGTGCCGTCCCTGGATACGGACGTGTGCGCGACCGAGACGCGCAAATTTAACGAGCGCGCCGCGAGCATAAAAAATACCGAGGTTTTCGTGATCTCGATGGATCTGCCATTTGCCGCGGGCAGATTTTGTTCGACCGAGGGGATCAAAAATTTACGCGCTCTAAGCGATTTTCGCGATAAGGAGTTTGCGCGCGCATACGGCGTGCTGATCGCAGACGGCGCGCTTGCGGGGCTAACGTGCCGCGCGGTTTTCGTCGTGGACACGGCAGGCAAGATCGCCTACAAGCAGATCACGGACGACATCGTAGATGAGCCCGATTACGACGCGGCGCTGAATGCGGCGGCGTTTGCGAGCGGAAGCGCTGCGACGCAGGGCTGATGCAATTTTTGGGTTTGCGGTGCAGACGTTCGCTCGCTTAAATTTAGCGGGCTTAAAATACGCGGACGGGCGCCTTGCTCGCCCGCAACTTTAAATTCTAAAATTCCACGGCGCCCTGAAATTTAGCAGGCTACGTCTGAATTTCAGCGGATCGCGTTTGCGATATTTCTTGCGCAGTTCGCAATAGAATTTTAAAATTCCATCTCCAATCAATTTATAAATTTATCTCATATTCGGTATGCTTTTTTATCCGTCGGCAAATATTTTGGATTTAGAAAAAACAGCGCGTGATCGAGGTTAAATTTTAGCGCAAAACACAGGCGATAGTATCGCGAGGCCAGACCGAGCGACTTAAAATTTTACGATGGAAATTACCGTATGGGCGGCGACCGAGTAAAATTTTAAGGCAACTAAAAGTAGTGCGAGAAAATACCGCTCCACGGAAATAAGGTAAAGTATTTTTCACGAAATCTCGGCGAATTTAATTTTGAGCAAAAGAATACAGGCGGCAGTATTGCGAAGCTAGACGAGGCGCGGATGAAATTCGAATGGGAGCGTATATGCAATACGTGACCGAGCAAATTTTAGACGCCACGACGTATAGCAAAATAAGACAGCGCGCACAAAGATAAGGCGCAGTATTTTTTTCTTTAGACGAGGCGGAAATGAGCCGAATGAAGGAGCGTATATTATAATACGTGACTGAAATTCGGCGAAATTTCCAACAACGTATAAAGGAAAAAAGGGTTGCTAGGTGTTCAAGTCCGGATAATCCCACGCATTGTATTCGTCTGCCGGATCATCATTCTCGTCCCCCTTGCAGCACATCCACTCTAGCCCGCCGCGCCTCTCCATCACGACCCCTTCATCAAGCCCCGCGCAGTCTGAGCCGTGTACGCGGGCATTTACGCACGCCCAGTGGTAGCGGTAGATGAGATCGAGTACCTGTAAAATTTCATCCGTATCGCGTAGCTTCACGCGCGCCGAAAAATCGCCGCCGCTAAAGGTGTCCATCACAAAGGCGCAGTCGCAGATCTCGCTCGGAAAGCTAAGCTCCTCCACGAGCCCCATGGCCCACATCAGCGCCCACAGCGACTCGTATTTCCAGCCCATATTTACGGCCTCGTCGCGGCTTGCCTCGCCCTGCGTGACGCGGCGCTCCATGCGCGTAAGCTTGTCTATGCAGCCGTAGCGGTTCGTAAGAAAACCCTGCGCGCCCTGCTTACCCTCATCCGCGAGCTTGCCCTCGTCTCTGATCGAGCAGGCGCACATTATCGCCGCGTAAGAACAGATCGCGCGGGCGATGACTTCGTCCTTTTCGCGCGGGGCGACCTCGTCCGTCTCGTATCGCAGCGGCAGATGATCTATATACGGCACGCCCTGCGATTTTAAAATTTCGATGCTTATATCCTTGCGCTCCTGCGCGGTCTTGCCGATCTTTGCGGCGTTTGCGCTATTTTTGCCGCCTTTTTTAAAAAAATCCGAAAATGCCATGAGCTTTCCTTAAAATTTTAAACGTATTTTAAAACAATCGCGCAAAATTTTAGCTTACGACGGCGGGGCGGATTTTTAAATTTAAGCTCAAACCCAAGCTTTGCAATCGGACGGAAATTTCACGCTACGCTACGAATTTATGCGGCGCACAGGCTCGTCCGTGCTCGTAATGAGCCGATCAAAAAGGATCGTTCTTGCCGCAAGGAGGCGGCCGAATTATGGTAAAATTCGCTAAATTTAATGCAGGAGCGGCGAATGGGACGGCAGATAAATTTTTAAAATCGCAAAAGGATACACTGAGAACACATTCGCTTGCTAAAATCCATCCAAAATTTTAAGGCGAAATGCCACAAAGGAGAAAAAATGCAAATCTACGACATTAACGTAACTACAGGCAGAGGCGAGCAAAAATCTATGAGCGAGTACCGCGGCAAAGTGTTGCTCATCGCAAATACGGCCAGCAAATGCGGCTTTACGAACCAATACGAGGAGCTTGAGGCGCTAAATCAGGAGTTTAAAGACAAGGGGCTTTGCGTATTGGGCTTTCCTAGCGATAATTTCGCTCATCAGGAACCCGACGACGACGAGACGATAGAGCAAAATTGCAAGCTAAATTTTGGCGTAACGTTTGAGCTATTTAAAAAAGGCGACGTGCGCGGCGAGAGTGCGATAGAGCTGTTTAAATTTCTAACTTCAAAACAGGGATTTAAAGGCTTTGATGCAGCCCATCCGTTAAGTGCAAAACTTGAAGAATCGCTAAAAAGCAACTTCCCCGAAATTTTAGAAGGCGACGGCGTGAAATGGAATTTTACGAAATTCGTAGTTAATAGAAACGGCGAAGTCGTAGCGAGATTTGAGCCGACGGCTAGCTTTGAACAGATAAAAGCGTGCGTGAAAAAGTACTAGGTTAAACGGCTGCTCGCGGACGCTTGAGTAAAGCGCGGCGAGCCTGAAATATAAAATCAAATTTAAGGAGAGAAAATGCAACTACTCGAAGCTATGAAAAAGCGTCGAAGCGTGCGCGAATTTAACGCCGAAGTCCCGTCAAAAGAGGAAATCCAGGCGATTTTGGAGGCAGCGTATCTGGCGCCCGCTCTTTTTACCACTAAGGACGCTCACATAAGCGTTATTACGGACAAAGATCTTTTGCGCGAGCTTGATGCGGCGGCCGTTAAGAAATTCGGAAAAATGCTTGAAAACATGGGGATGAAAACTAAAACTACGCTTTACGGCGCACCCGTTCTTATCTTGCTTTCGGGTAAACTCGCGACGGAACTGCCGAAGGAATGCGAAGGCGCCAAGCTTGAAAACCTACACCGCGGGATTTACTGGGCAATGGGCTCTGTGATGCAAAATATGCAGCTTCGCGCAACCTCGCTTGAGCTTGCCTCGTGCCCGATAAATACAGTCGTCGTTACGCTTTTTGACGAGCCTATTCTCGCAGCTCGTGCGGGCATTCCCGAGGGATACTCGCCGCTTTGCTCGCTTGCGATCGGTAAAAGCGACGCTAAATGCGAGGAGCGTAAGCCTAGCTGCGATCATTATAAGGTTAGCTATATTTAATTTGCTTGTGCCCTGCCGTTTAAATTTGCGCCTGCAACGAAGCCTAGTGTGGCGTCTGAGTGGATACGTTCATAGTGGCTAAACGCTTAAATTCGCAGGTATTTTAAATTTATAACCCTTTGCGAGCCGTCTGCGGCAAGCGGCGCAAACTAGCGGCGGTGAAGGCGGCTTTGAGATCGTGCGGCTTACGATGCGGCGGAGCGATTTTTGCTTATATGGACGCCCTTGCGCGAGCGATGCCGTCTTTTCTTGCATAATCAAGCCGTTTAAACGGGAAAACGATTAAATTCTAAAGCCGCGCGTGATTCAAGCAGCGCTTTTTTTGCGTAAGCGCCGCCTTTGCTCGCGCTAGCGATGCCGCCCGTTTACAGCGTCGTAATATTCGGCAGTTTGTCGTCGTTTGGATCAAATTTTAAAATTTTACCGTCAGCGCAGCGCTTCGCGTAAAAATAATCTTTGTAAAAAGAAGCGCCGCAGCCAAGCCCGCGACCGATCGCTTCGTCGTTTCCCAGTTTATCTTTGATTGCGGAAAAAATTTTCCCAAGTAGCCTCGCCCGGATTTTTTGCGACGAGCCGCAGCGCAATCATCTCTATGGCTTCTTGCGTCTCTGCTCGCCCGCACCTTCTATGATGCTTCGATACATATCGTCGTAAAATACCTTTGCAGGCAATTCGGACTCTTGCGGCGATTCCAGCGATATAAAAATTTTAAGCTTTGCCTTAGATCGGTTAAGTTTCGGCGGTTACTCGAACCGGTTTTGGTGGCGCCATAGGCGCTTCTTTTTTACAAATATACCGTCCCGCCGCAGCCGGCAAGGATGTCTGCGATATACGGAATAAAATCGCCGAGCGGCATAAGAAAGTGGGCGCGGGGCATTTTATCTCCTCTTTTAAATTTTACTCTTTATGGCTTCAGGGGTCGCGTGCCGCTTTAAATCGATGCTTATCTTTTGATCGCGCGTCCGCATAAGCAAAGCGCGCTTTACCGCGTAAATTTAAAAGCGGCGCCCGAATTTAGCCGAGCGCCGCAATTAAAATTTAACGATTCGCGTATTCAAACTAGCGGTGCCGTCTGGCGCACCTCTTGGTTAAATTTGAGCGGGTGCGATCAATACTTAAACGAGCTACCCGGCTCGATCAACTTAACCTTTTGTTTATAATTCATCTTTAGCACCGCAGCAGGTCCAAGCACGGTCGCCTTATCGCCTTCAAGCCAAAACGCCGTACCCTCCGGCATCGCATAAACGGTCGATTTTTGATTAGCGATCAAAAATTCCTCCAGTCTCTCCTCTCTGCTCTCGCCGTTGTGCCCCGCAGGCTTGCCCGAGATGAAGTGCGGATTGATCTGGTGCGGGAAAATATTGAAGGTATTAAACGACTCAGGCTCGATGATCGGCATATCGTTCGTCGTCATCATCGTAGCGCCCGCGACGTTCGAGCCCGCGCTCCAGCCGATATACGGCGTGCCGTCCTCGACCATTTTGCTAATCAGAGCGATGAGCTCGTTTTCGTACATATCGTGCACGAGCTTGAAGGTGTTGCCGCCGCCTACGAATATGCAATCCGCGCTCGCGACCTCCTTCGCGGCGTTTTTAGCGTGATGGACGCCGACTATGTTTAAATTTAAGCTCGCAAGCGCCTCTTTGACGCGCTTTTCATATTCGTCGTAGCTCCTGCGTAGGCTCGCGTAAGGGATGAAAACGATCTTTTTGCCCGCGAGGCTGTTCTCCTGCGCAAATTTACCGATCCACGCCACCGCGTGCGATAGATACTTCGTGTCCTTGTAGCCCGAGCTTGAGAGCAGCAGCGCTCTTTGCTTGCTATGATCGCGCTTAGAGAGCTTAAACGCCTTTTCGCTCGCAGCCAGTTCGCTCGTACCGAGCATCGCAGCGCCCGCCGCCAAAGCGGCTACCTTTAGTAGGTTTCGTCTTTGATTTTGCATCTTTTCTCCTTTAAATCAAAGTTGATATCTGTTTTGAAATTATATTCCTTTACATATAAAGAGGGGCTGAATATTCGGTTTAAATTTCGCTTGCGCGCAGGTCTCGGCAAGGTAAAATTTTAAAGCTATTAAATTTCGAAATTCGACGAGACGCCGCGCTGTAAAATTTTAAAAGCGCGGCTAAATTTAATGAAATTCATGGCGCCGACACGAGGTTAAATTTAGTGAAATTTCGCCTAAATTTAAACGCGAAAGAGTATAATCGCGCCATGGTTTTGACGCAAAATTTGATCTATGAAATTTTATCGGTCGTGGAGGAGATCCCCGCGGGCAGGGTCGCTAGCTACGGACAGATCGCGCGCCTGATCGGGCTGCCCGCTCACTCGCGGCTCGTGGGGCGCGTGCTTTCGCAGGCGGAGCTCTACGGCGACTATCCGTGTCACCGCGTCGTAAATCACGCGGGCGCTTTGGCGGCGAGCTTTGCGGCTCAGCGCGAACTGCTAGAGGCCGAAGGCGTGGAATTTAGAGGCGAGCGCGTCGATATGAAAAAACACCGCTGGGAGTGTTAGGCATGGAATTTTATTGCCCCTGTGCGGTGCGGAATTTACGGATCATTCGAAGCGCGAAATTTTGAATTGTCCGCGGCATGGAATTTTAATTTATAAAATTTTAGATCCGCGCAGGTTTAAGCGGCGTAGCGGCAGCGTTGCCGATCGCTAAGAGCCTGCGAGCTTTATTTGCTTGTAAGTGCGGCGCAAATCATCATGCGCGAAAAGATAGAATTTCATCTTTTTTGTGCGGCGGTTTAAAACGCTAATTCAAGCGGGCTCCTAGGCAATCGGCCCCGCCGCAATTTTACGAAGCAGGCGCGAGGCCGCCTATTGGTTTTTTCACCGCAAGCTTTGTCGCGCCCGTTTCGACGCCGCTTGTAGATTTTGGTTATCGCAAATTTTGTAGCGGCCGATCTGTCCGTCCTCGGCGCGTTAAAATTTTAAATCGATGCGGCTTCTGCGGGAAGCGGAGAAAAGCGGCGAAATTTTAAAATTTGTTCAATCCGCTCCATGAGCGCATCGGTGCGGGACGTTTTGCGGTGCGCCGATTTGAGTTTCGCACGGGGCTCCGTTTCGGCGGCGCAGCTAGGCTCATTTGCGATACGGCTCGCAACGCTTATCGTCCTTTTGGCGGCAGGCCTTATCTTGCGCGGCTTTGCTATCCGGCTAGCTATTTAGACCTTGGGCGCGCTAACAGCCGCTTAAATTGCATTTTTACGGCGCGGTGCTATTTGGGGGCGTGAAAAACCCTCGCATATCGACGTCCCCTGGCTGCAGCAGCTTTATTTTCCTATCGATGCCGCCCGCGTAGCCCGTGAGGCTACCGTGCGTGCCTACGACGCGGTGGCAGGGGATGATTATCGAGATTTCGTTGTGCCCCACGGCTTGCGCGGACATCTTCGCTAGCCCGCGTGCTGCGGCGATCTCGCGCGCGATCTGCCCGTAGGTCGTGGTTTTTCCGTAAGGAATTTTAAGCAAAATTTCCCACACGGCGCGCCTAAACGCCGAACCCGCTGGATTTAGAGCGGGCGTAAAACTCGGCCTCGTCCGCTAAAATATAGATCGAGCCAACGCCTAGTTTAATCAAAAACGGCTAGGTTTTTCTCCTCGAAGTACCCGCTTTGCTCGTTTGCGCAAAAATTTCCGCTCGCGCCTTGCGCCGAAAGATTGGTCGCGCGAGATTTTTCACCCACACTTTGAGCCACAAAATCGCTCGCGTTGTACTTTTCATCTGCGCTGCTTGCCGCTTCTGCCGCAGTATCATTCTTTTTCAGCGCCGCAAAATCGCGCTGTGTTTCGCTCGCGGCGCGCTGCTCTTTTGCGAGCAGATCGGCGCTACCCCGCTTTTTATCCGCGCCGCTTGCCGCGAGAGCGTGCGCGCAGTATTTCTCGCCCTCGAACCACAGCCCGCAAAGCCCGCCTTATCGCCCGCGAGCGTGATTTTGCCAAGCGGCGAGTCGTAATATGCGATAAATTTCATCGTTGCTCCTGTTTTGCGATTAAATTTAGCGCCGCAAGCAGCGCCTAAATTTCCCAAATTTCTAAAATTTGCGGGCAGATTTTAGCTACGCTTTGTTCAAACTCCGCCTTTTGCGAGGCGTTCGGTTCGTCAAGGGCTTCGAATTTAGCAAAAAGCTCCGCTATCTCAAACCAGCCCGCAAGATTTAGATCGAATTTTTTCAAATTTGCCTCGGACAAAAACTCCAAATCATGGTCGTAAAAAGCGATCTCGCCGTCAGAGCTTAGCAACCAAAGATCGCCGGTGCCGCTATCTGCAAAGATACAAAACTCGCGCAGCAGTCCGCTATCACCCTCAAAAGGAAATTTTGCCGCGTCGTTGTAGTGCGCGATCTCATGCTCTTTCAGCACTCTAAAATCGCCCGCAATTTCCCTTCCGAAGTATCCGCCTAGGATATTTTTTAGCTCGTTTTTATTCAAAATTTAACCCCTCCGCTTTAGTTTCGTTTTTTGACGTAGAGCATAAAAAAGCCGAGCATCGCTGCGAAAATCACGCACATTACAAGCGTCACGATGAGCGTGCCGTGCGCCGAGCCGCTTAAAAACAGCCCCGTCGTGTTCATCCCGAAAAAGCTCGTAATGAAATTTAGCGGCAAAAGCAGCGACGAGATGATCGTGAGAATGTAGATGTTGCGGCTAATTTTGTCGTTTTTGAGGCCTTGGATGAACTGATAGATATCCTCGATCCTGACGGCGTATTCGCTCATCACGCCTTTGAAAACGCCCGCTTCGTAGGCGTAGTTTTTCAGTCGCTTTTTAAGGGGTGCTTGCTCGTTTGCGCAGATGAGCAGCGCCTCGTAAAAATGCGAAATTTTGTTTTGAAATTTGCGGATTTCATATTTTAGGATCGAGTGCTTTTTCATAAATTTTGAAAAATCGCCGCGGCGCGTGTAGATTTTTTCGTAATTCTCAAGCTCTGCGGAGTGCTCTAAAATTTTATCGCGGTACTGCGCGAGGATCTTTTTGACGACCGCGAAAAACTCCGCCTCGCTGCTAAGCCGCACCTCGGCGGCACCCTCTTGCAAATAGATTGCGCCCGCGTCGAAAATAAAGCGGTAGTTTTGCTCGCGCGGCGCGTCCGTCACGAAGTACACATACTCGCGATCCTCGGCGTAGTAATAGCCCGAAACGCTGCGCTTTTCGGTAATCGGGTTCAATGAGACCTCCTTATTCAATCGTTTTAAATTTACGAAATTTCAGAATTTCGCTCAAATTTACGGAATTTTGAAATTATGTTGCCGATCAGAATTCCGAAATTTCGCCACTAATAGGAATTCTAAAATTCCGCCGCCATTTAAATTTTATCGTATTTGGAATTTCAAAATTCTTTTGCGCTTGGAATTTTAAAATTTTAAGCACGAAAGAATTTTATTATTGGTGAGATTTTATGCGACGCAGTCGCAATTCAAATTTAACGCGGACGCAGTCCGCACCGCTAGCGTCGCGCGGGTGGGGGTTGGTAAGGGGGCGGGCGCGCCTCGCAACTCTGAGCGCCGCCCCCTTACAAGAACATCACGCATAAAACACGCAGA
>NZ_CAJPRT010000020.1 GCF_905373215.1 uncultured Campylobacter sp. | reverse complement strand
GGTGCGAAACAGAATTGTGATTATACAGAAGCGATGCTTAAAGGGGGCTGAATAAAAAAGATTTTAAACTAAATAAATTTTATGTTCGGAGTGCCCTACTACTTCGCCGACGATAGCGCTACTAGCGTAGCCTGCGTTTTTTAAATTTACAAGCGCTCGCGCCGCGTCCTTTTCCGCTACGGCAAGCAGAAGTCCGCCGCTGGTTTGTGCGTCGCAAAGCGTTATGTCCGGCTCGGAATCGACGCCCGGTGCGATAAATTTTAAATTCTTATAGCTTCCGGCGGGGATCAGCCCCTCATCAAGGCATCTGAGGGCGCTTTTTAGAAGCGGGATTTTGCTAGGATAAATTTTAAAACTCACGTTCTCGTTTATCATCTCAAGCGCGTGTCCAAGTAGTCCAAAGCCCGTCACGTCGGTCGCGGCATGTATTTTTAGACCCGCTAACGCACCCACGGCATAAAAATTTAGCAAAATCATGCTCTCTATCGCGTCACGAAATTCTTCAAATTTAAGAAATTTTGCTTTGATAGCAGTAGCGATGATGCCCGTACCGAGAGGTTTTGTTAGGATCAGCAGGTCGCCTTCGCGTGCTGTATTATTGCTCCAAAATTTACGCGGATTTACGCGCCCCGTAACGCTAAGTCCGTAATAAATTTCGGGAGTAGAGATGGTATGACCGCCTACCAAGACCCCTCCGCACTCTTTGATCTTGTCTTTGCCGCCGCGCAGAATTTCTCGCAGAATTTCGTTTGAGAAATGACAATCGTCAAAACCCACGATGTTTAGGGCGTTTATCACTTCGCCGCCCATCGCAAATACGTCACTTAGGGAATTTGCCGCCGCGATCTGTCCGAAAATAAATGGATCGTCCACCAAAGGAGTTATGAAATCGAGCGTCTGCACTAGCGCAAGATCATCGCTTATGCGAAACACGCTCGCATCTTCGTTGCTGCGGGTGGACGACAGCAGGCTCGCATTGGGCTCGATTAAATTTCCAAGATTTTCGGTTAGACCCGCCGGGTCAAGCTTGGCGGCTCAACCGGCGGCTGCAATAAATTTCGTGAGGTTAAAATCTCTGTAGATCATAGCTTGATTACTTCGTATTTTGATAGGACGTCCATGATTTCGTATGCGTTTGAGATCTCGCCGATTGCGAGCTTATCGACTAGTTTATAGCCCTCTAGGCAGCTTCCGCAGCTTAAAATTTCAGCTCCCGCTTCGTTTAATTTTTTAATCGCCTCAAAGCACTCGTGGCCGCGGTTAGTGGTTATAAGCACGGCGTTGTTTACGCAGATCACTTTCACGGGCTTTTCGTCTAGGTTCAGCGCCGCGCCTAAAAATTTAGCAAGCAAGCTCTTTCCGATCGGGCCGCTTCCGCACTGCTCCTCATTTAGGAATATCACCTTGCCTCTTTTTGGCACCGTGACGTCACAATAAATATCGTCGATATTTTCATCTTTCAGCTCGTCCGTTTTTACAGTTTTTATAAGCGTATCGGCGCCCGCTTGTGAAATTTGCGCCTCGAAGCCATTTTTAGCCAAAAAGCGCTTTATATTTTCGCACGGCGCTACGTCGTTTACTAAAATTTCTAAACTCTCTCCGATTTTTAGCTCGCCGAGGGCTTTTTTAGTGCGTAAAAGCGGTTCCGGGCAATTTAAATTGCGACAATCTAGTTGCATATGTAATCCTTAAAAATAAAAATTCTTTGAACCTCAAAGCTAATGCGAGCCCCACGCAAGCAGGCCCGCATAAAATTTACCCAAGTTATAAGCGCGGGTACTTCGCTTCAAATTGCGATTTGGCGATCTGCCCTTTATCGAGCAGCTCGCGATACCAGTAGTGGTGAAGTACGTAAACTTCCTCCTCCGGCTTGTGTCCGTCGATCATCGAGTGAATGGCACCGCTGATCGCAAAGACCGCCATATAGATATGCACGAGCAAAAAGACCGCGCAGACCGCACCCAAAAGATTATGAATAATCGCGCTTGCTCTTAAAATTTCGATCTGACTCATACCTAGCGCACTTCTCATTGCGGGGATATCGTAGTCTAGGAAAAACATTGACGCACCCGTCGCTATCATCACTATACCGCCTAAAGTCGCGACCCAAAACCACGCCTTTTGGCCTGCGTTAAATTTACCCGCAGGGATCGTGCGCTTCTTTTTGCTTAAATAGCCGCCCACGATCATCATCCATTTGATATCGTAAGCTCGCGGTAGCATACGCCAAAACCACAGCAAGAACATCGGCACGACGGAGATTGCAAACGCTATCGTAGCCAGTCCGTGAGCGTTTTTACAAAATCTCACGAAAGCGCCGCCGCCGAATTCTTCGCCAAACATCATAATCAAGCCTGTCGGAACCAAGATCGCCCATGCGACGGCCGCTACAAGATGGTATAGTCGCTCAAATTTATTAAACGCATAGATCGGCTTGCCCGCATGATGATCGAAGTGCTTCGGCCCTATGATCGCGTAGTGCCCAATAAAAGCTATGATTACGCCTAAAACCGCGCCCAGCGCCAACCAAGCAAAAAAGCCCGAGCTTTGCAGATGTCCTTGAAATTGCAGAAAAATCGGACCGAAGCCATTGCCGTAGCTATCGATGTTTTCAAGCCTTGCATTGCCCCAAACATCGCTATTTCCCTGCACGATATCGGCATATTTTTTCTCTTCGGCCTGCGCATAAATACAGGCAAAAAGCGCGAGAAACAATCTTTTCATGGATTTCCTTAGATATAAAATTCGGACCGATTATATCATTTTTTGCAAAAAATTTTCTTACAAAGTAAAATTACATTTTTGCATTAAGTGCGGAGCTAGTTTCGCCTCGCGTACTCATCGTAGCCAAATTTTTTGATTGCCAAAACCTCTCCGCGCTCGTCCGCTAAGACGAGATCGGGCAGCTTGATGCCGTTAAAGGTCGTGTTTTTCACGATCGTGTAGTGGATCTGATCCTCGAAAATCACCCGATCGCCGATGTTTAGCGGCGCGTCAAATTTATACTCGGGCTGTCCGCTCTCAAGCCCCACGACGTCGCCTGCGAGGCAGGTATTGCCGCCAAAACGATAGCTAAATTTACCGCTCTCGCTCTCGCCGCGCACCGCAGGACGATACGGCATCAGCACGGTATCGGGCATATGAGCTTCAGCGGAAGCGTCTAAAATAGCGATTTTAGCGCCATTTTCTACAATATCAAGCACGCTAGCGACTAAATATCCGCACTCCCAGCCTACCGCCTCGCCGGGCTCGAGATAAATTTCGACCTCGTATTTTTCGCGAAATTTTTTGATCAGCTCTATCAGTAGCTCTACGTCGTAGCCTGCACGCGTGATATGATGCCCGCCGCCGAAATTTAGCCACTTTAGGGCTCTAAAATACTTACCGAATTTCGCCTCGAAAACCTCGAGCACCCGCTCTAAGCTCTGAGCGCTCTCTTCGCACAGCGCGTGAAAATGTAGCCCCGAGATGCCGCGCAAAAAATCGCCGTCTTGCAAGATCGCCCGCTGCAGCGCCTCAAGGCTCATCCCTAGCCTGCTAAAGCTGCCGCACGGATTGTAAGCGTCTTTGGGCGCGAAGGAGGTCTGCGGATTTAGCCGTAGTCCACACGACGCACCCGCAGCGAGCGCCTTTGCGCGGTATTTTTGCCACTGCGCGGCGCTATTGAACACGACATGGTTTGAAATTTTTAAAATTTCATCCAAATCATCCTCTTTGAATGCGGGCGAGTATGTGTGGATTTCGCCGTTTTTAATAAACTCTGCAGCAAATTTCGCCTCATGTAGGCCGCTGCAAGTGGCGCCCCAGAGGTATCTGTCAACGTAAGGCATCGCGAAGCTAAACGCAAAGCCTTTTAGCGCGCATAAAATTTTCGCGCCGCTTCGCTCGCCCACGCCCCGTAAAATTTCTAAATTTTTTACCAATTTTTGCTCCTCACATACGTAAGCGGGGGTAGAAATTTCATCGATTTTCATCGTTTTTCCTCATTAAATTTTTAGGCAATTATATAAAATTTTATGAATTTTTGGTTAAAATCGCCCAATTTTTAAAAAAGGATAAAAATGGTAGAGATAGAATTTTTAGGGCCGATCGGGCGCGAGCCCCTGCACCTAAACGCAAACTCCTTGCAAGAGGTAAAAGCGGAGCTGCAAAAGGACGAAAGTCTGCGGGAGTGGCTCGCAAACTGCGCCGTAGCGGTAAACGATAAGATGATTTATGATGCGAATTTTGCGCTCAAATCCGGCGATCGCGTGAGCCTTCTGCCTCCCGTTTGCGGCGGCTAAGCTTAGGAGGCGGCGATGAGCGAGGCTAAATTTAATCCGGAAATTTTAAGCGGGATCAAGCCTGAAATTTATGAGGGCAGCTTAGATGTGAACGCGATTTTATCGCGCTGGTACGCTAAATTTAAAGACGCAAATTGCGGCGCGTTCATTACTTTCGTAGGCATCGTGCGCGAAGAGGGCGGCATCTGCGCGCTTAGCTTCGATATATACGAGCCGATTTTGCGGACTTGGTTTGAAGCGTGGCAGCAAAAGGCTGCGGCACAGGGCGCATTCGTTCTTTTTGCACATGCAAACGGGGATGTGCCGATCCACGAAAGCTCCTACGTAGCAGGCGTCGTAAGCCCGCAGCGCAAGGTCGCTCTGGCGCTAATAAACGAGTTTGTGGAGGATTTCAAGGCGGCCGCGCCGATCTGGAAATACGACGTAAAGGGCGGCAAAGTAGTAGGCGGGAAGAGGATCTACGCGGCGGATCGCTCGCACAGAGTAAAAGGCGCGGGGCTTTTGGGCTAAATTTAAAAGCATGCGTCGCTTAAATTTATAGACCCACTTCAATTCAATCAAATTTAATCAAAACGGCGATTGCGCCGACAAGCAAAATTCCGTATATAAAATATCGCGGGAATTTTAAAATAAAAATTTGTGTAAATTTAGTGGCTGAGGCTAAATTTAAAGCTCAAAATTTTACTCTAACTCCACGCGCCCGATAAGTATGGCGGCGAGAACTAAAATTTCAAGTCTAAATTTATATCGATTTAATAGATCGACATTGCTACGGAGCGTCGCAAATAAAATAGCGCCGCGCAAACTCTTGCCAAATTTAAAACCCAAATTTCACCGCCGTATATCTAAGCGCAAGTGAAGCACAATGCTATGAAATTTTAAAATTTCATAACAAATAACCATTCCTGCTAAGCGGCGGTTAAAATTTAAACACGCCCTTAGCTTCTGCGATACGCTCGCCAAGGTTCGTAGCGGTATCTTCGCCGCTTGACGCGCACCTAAAGATCGGCTCAAGCACCTCGGCGAAAAAGCCGCTTAGCCCCTCTTGCATGATCTGCGCATTGTTTTGATAGCGCGCTAGCCCCATAAATACGCCGTGCCCGATAGCACCGAGGGCCTTTGCCTCATCGGCGATAAATTTATTCAGCGCCTTGCAAACCGCAACGACCGCGCTTGCATTTACGATCTCGCGATCTCTTAAATAATCCTCAAGCGCGCCGTAATCGCACTCGCATCTGATCCATCTAAACGCCTTTGCAATCGACGGCGAAACGCATTTGTACTCATTTAGAGTGCATAGGACGTATAAATTTTTAGGCACCGCGAAATGTGAGTGGCCGTCCTTTAAAACGACGCTAGCGCGCGCTTTTTCGCCCTCTTCAAAGCCGTCGATTACGTGGGAATTTTTCGTGCGGATCAGCGAAAGCTTATCATTCTCGTCGTAGCGGCGATCCAAAAGCACCGCAGCCTCGCCTAAAATTTTATCCAAGCTCGCAGCACCTGCATTGTCGATCAGAAAATAATACTCGCCCTTCGGATCGTTTAGCGCCTCTTTGCACAGCGCCTTAAACTCGCCATTGATGAAACTTTCGCCGTAAAATCCGTCTATAAAATCGCGGTATTCAAAGCCTTCGTGCAGGCAAACGTAGCGGAAATTTTTTGTCGCGAGCTTCTTTTCGGTGATCAAAGATCGCAGCCTGCGAGTTTTGCCGGTACCGATCGCACCGTAAAATATCGTATTTTTCGCGACCTCTTCGCTTTTGTAGTTTTTGACGTATTCAAAAAATAGCGAGGAGTACACGATCCTAGCCGCGCCAACGACATCCTGCGGATACGGGGTAAATTCTGCGATAAATCGCGAACTTACTTCGTAAAATTCTTCGAAAATTTCAACCTTTTCGTCGTAAAGCAAGCTTAGAATTTGCGCGGTTTCATCGCGATAAACGAGCGTCGGAAACTCATCGTTGCACTGCGCAAATATGCTAGCTAGCAGATAGAGCTTTTCGCGCGAAATTTGCGCGAAATCGCCGTCCTCGGCAAGTCCTAAATTTAGCATCCCGTCGTCGCTTAAGTAGCTATCGATCAGATAGAAATTATCGGCATTTATCGCGGATTTTAAAAATTCCATCAGCACGAAGGGCTGATTATGCAGCGCGACGTCGAAAAAATCGATCGCCAAAGCGCTGTCCACCGCCGTAAGAAGCCTGTAAAGCTCGTCGTAGAAATTGACTAGCTTTTGTTTAAAAATATCGCGCGCGGTGCGCTCCTGCGAATAGCTATTGAAATTTTTGACGATATTCTCGATGAAAATATAAAGCGAGACGATGTTTTTGTCCTCGCCGCTAAGCGCGCTATCTACGCTTTTTACGGCATTTTTAGGAAACAGCTCCTTTTTGCCGACGATGCGGTCTTTAAAAGCGAAATCGTAATAAAACGCGCTGATATTGGAATCAAAAAACTGATCCATAAAGAAATACTCGGCGTGCGCGAACTTCTCGCCCAAAGATAAAATTTTGCAACTTCTAAGATTGCCGTCGCTGAGATTTATATATAAAGTTTGCAAAAACTCGTTCTCGGTCTCATCAAAGCTTGCGAGGCAGCGCTTTATCTCGCCTAAATACTTTGAAATTGCGGTTTGTTTTTTAAGCCAGAATTGGTTTTTGTTGTGATTTTTCCAGCTGGCGACCAGCGACTCGATCTTTTCCTTGCTAAAATCTTGCATGACTCATCCTTGAAAGATTAAAATTGTGTATTGTACTTGAATTTAAATAAATAATTAATAAAACTCTGATCTCGCGACGGAGTGCGAAAGCAAATTTTATTAAATTTACGCGCTAGGAGGCGGTAGGAAATTTTAAAATTTACTGCGCGCTAGATCTATCCGCGACCCTGCACCAGCGGGACGAATTCGCAGGCGCCGAGCTCCTCTTCCTTGATCTCGCTCGGCGAAATTTTACTAAATCTAACTATCTTTTGCGAGCCGCCTCTATTCATCGGAGCGACCAAAATTCCGCCGATTGCCAGCTGCACAAACAGCCGCTCGTCGATCCGCTCGGCGCATGCGGAGAGCAAGATCCTATCGAAAGGGGCGAAATTTTTCCACCCGGCATTGCCGTCGTCGTGACGCAGGCTGATGTTTGAAATCCCGAGATTTGCAAAGTGCCTTTTCGCCTCGCCCACCAGCCGCTCGACGCGCTCGACGGCAAAGACGCGGTGAACCATCCTACTTAAAATCGCCGCTTGATAGCCGCTGCCGCAGCCGATCTCTAAAATTTTCTCGACCTTCGGATCGACGCTTAGCGCCATCGTCATGCGCGCGACCGTCAGCGGCGAGCTGATCCACTGGCTGGCTAAAATGGGCTGCGCGTTAAGGCTGAAAGCGTGCGCGCCCAGCGGGGCAAACTCGCTTCTAGCGACGCTGCAAAACGCCTCAAAAAGCGCCGGATTTAAGCTAACCTGCTCGGCGATGTCATTCGCCATCTTTTCGCAGCGAAGCCGCTCTAGCGAGACCATGACACACTCCCGCCCGACCAGACGTTAAATTTAAAGCCACGAAAGTTTCTGCTCTGTTTAAATTCGGAGCCGCTAAAATTTTTAAAAATTCCCGAAAGTCCACCCCGTGCCAAAAGAGCATGAGCTGCGTTTTTTAAATACATAGCGCGGCTAAATTTTAAAAATTTTGCAGCTAATACGCTTTTTGCGCTTATCGCACGTCCGTGCCGCGCCGAACAAGTATCCGCAAAGTATCCGTGCCGCGATGAGGCGGAGCAAAATTTCAAACCGTAAAATCTGCTAAAAATCATCGAAACTCAAGCTTCCTTTGCTGTAGTTCGTGACCTTGCTCTCGAAAAAGTTGCTCTTTTGATCATTAAATTTAGAAAAATCATCGACCCATTTTATCGGGTGTTTCGCGCCGTATCGCTTCTCAAGCCCGATGGCGAGTAGGCGCTGATCGACTAGGTAGTGGATGTATTCTTCGATGATGTCGTCCGTAAAGCCCATGATTTGATTATCTGTGATGTATTTACCCCAATCGATCTCTAAGTTTCCCGCCGTTTCGAACATCTCGTAAATTTTATCCACGTTGCGCTTATTAAACAGATCGGCGCGCTCTTTGCGGACGGAATTTATCATGTTTTGAAATAGCAGCAGATGCGTGATCTCGTCGCGCTGTATGAAGCGGATCATCTGCGCGCTACCTAGCATCTTGCCCGCGCGCGCGAGCGCATAGATCGAGGTAAAGCCGCTGTAGAAGTAGATCCCCTCTAAAATTTGATTCGCCACCATCGCTAGCAGCAGCTTATCGTCGCTAACTTCGCCCGCAAGCTCCTCATAGACGCTTGAGATGTAGTCGTTTTTCCTGCGGAGCATATCGTCGTGCTTCTCCATCTCGTAAATCAGATCGGTATTTTCACAGATCGCCTCGACCATGACGGCGTAGGATTTGCTGTGGTTGGCCTCCTCATAGGCTTGGCGCGCGAGCACGGCGTTGATCTCCGGAGCCGTGATATAAGGGTTGATATTATCGGCGAGATTGTTGGTCTGAAAGCTATCCATCGATATCAGCTGGCTCCACACGAGATCGTACATCCGCTTCTCGGCGCTTGTAAGATTGAAGTTATAATCGCGCACGTCGTCCGTGGTATCGACCTCTTTAGGAAACCAGGTGTTGGCCTCCATCAGATCCCAAAGCTTCAGCGCCCATTGATATTTTGCCTTGGTAAAATTTAAAATTCCCTGCGGATTGCCGCCGAAGATCTTGCGATCGGTAAGCGTCTCGTCGGAGAAGGGGTTGTAGATTTTTTTTCTATCCATTTTTTGCCTTTTTCAAAATTTCGGCGTATTTTAGCCAAAGCAAGCTAAATTTACCTTTTGTTTTGAAGCAGCAATGGCTACGCGGCGTGAAATTTTACGGGGAACTAAATCTGCGCGGTATAAATTTAAAGCTCTTGATAAACATATAATTTTACGCCGCAAGCGGAGTGGAATTTAAACATAGCAAGCGGCGGCAAGATAAATTTTTAAAGCTTCCCGTAAGGCGAAATTTATCGCGGCACAATATACGCCGGACAATGCGCGCTAGATAAATACGCTAAATTAAAATTTCATCGCATTCATCGCGGCAAGACGCGCGCGACAGCGCAAATTTAATCAAAATTTCGAAGTTCTATCTTTAGATCGGTGCGGATTTTGCTCGGATCGAAGCTCGCAAGCGGTGCGCTTAAATTGCCGAAATTATCGCCGGTAGGCAGGAAGTTTTGCAGATAATAGACGCCGCGGTAGCCCTCGCTGTATAGAATTTGCGCCATCCGCTCGATCTTTGCTTCATTTAAAAAATCGGCATGCACGGTCGTGCGCACCTCAAATTTAAAATTTAGCCGCAGCAAAAACCTAAGAGTTTGTAGAAATTTATCGTATAAGCTTGATTTCGTGATGAGCTCAAAATCCTGCCGCGGCGCCTTAAAATCAAGCGCGATATAATCGATTAGCCCCAAGCTTAGCGCCTCTTCGATCTTTTGCGGATTCGAGCCGTTGGTGTCGACCTTGAGCAAAAAGCCGCGCCGCTTAACTTCGTGCGCCAGCGGGATAAAATCGCTCGCACAGGTGCATTCGCCGCCGCTAAATACGATGCCCTGAAGCTTGCCTGCGCGCGCATCCAAAAAACGCAGAAACTCTTCGTTTGAAATTTTACCCCGTGAAGTAACGATTTGTGGGTTGTAGCAGTAATTGCAACGCATATTGCAGCCGCAAAACCACGCAATCGCGGCGATGTGATCGGCAAAATCAAGCATCGTAAACGGCGTGATCTCGTAAATCTGCGCGTTATGCAGGTTTAAGGCTTGCGGCGGCTTCGTATGCGTTTGTTGCATTTAGCCGGTAGCGGCGACTAGGCGATCTGCTTTTTGTCTTTTTTCTCTTCAAAAAAGACGCGCTCTTTGTGTTCGCCCTTCTTTCCGATATTAAAGCTCTCTACTGGGCGCAAATAGCCCATTACTCTTGTGTAAACGACGCATTTTGTGCGTTTTGCTTCTAACTCTTTTGGAAATTCCATTCTCCATCCTTTCATTAAGATTAAAATTTAAATCGCTATTTAGGCGCCCTTGCTCTGCTTGGCCTTATATTCCGCGAGTAGCTCCTCGTCGCATTTCGGGCAGTATTCATGCTCGCCGCTGATGTAGCCGTGCTTATGGCAGACGCTGAAAATCGGCGTAATCGTGATATAAGGAAGTTTGTAGTTTTGCACTACGCTTTTTACGAGCTGTTTGCATGCCTGAGCCGAGCTGATGCGCTCCTTCATATACAAATGCAACACCGTGCCGCCGGTATAGGAGCTTTGCAGCTCGTCCTGCATCGCCAGCGCCTCGAACGGATCGCTTCCGAAATTTGCCGGAAGCTGCGTCGAATTGGTGTAGTATATGTTTTTATCAAATCCCGCTTGGATGATATCTGCGTAGCGTTTCTTATCCTCTTTGGCGAAGCGATACGTAGTTCCCTCGGCAGGCGTGGCTTCGAGATTATATAAATTTCCAGTCTGCTCCTGAAATGAGCGGATCTTCTCACGCAGATACTCAACCATTTTAAGGGCAAATTTACGTCCGAATTCCGTCGTAATATCTTCTTTGTTACCGCTGAAATTTCGTATCATCTCGTTTGCGCCGTTAATGCCAATGGTGCTGAAATGGTTGTTAAAGCCCGGCAGATAGCGCTTCGTATATGGATACAAGCCGCGCTCGAACATCTCGGTTACAAATTTTCGCTTCTTCTCAAGCGTCGATTTGGCAAGCTCCAAAAGCTCATCCAGCCTGGTATACAACGCTTCTTCGTTGTTTTTATACAGATAGCCTAGGCGGGCTAAATTTATCGTTACGACGCCGATACTTCCCGTCATCTCCGCGCTTCCGAAAAGGCCTCCGCCGCGCTTAAGAAGCTCGCGCAGATCGAGCTGCAAGCGGCAGCACATCGAGCGCACAGCGCCAGGTTTATACGCCTTTGGATTGGGTACGCGCTCGCCCTTTTCATTCGTGATATATTGTGAGCCGATAAAATTTTGAAAATAGCTAGAGCCTACCTTAGCGGTGTTTTCAAATACCGCGTCGGCCGCAGGAGTATCCCAATCAAACTCCTCCGTTAAATTTACCGTAGGAATCGGGAAGGTAAAGGGCTGACCGCACTTATCGCCCGTCGTTAAAACCTCGTAAAACGCAATCACGATGCGATTCATCTCGGGCTCGAAATCGCCGTAAGTCAAAGCCTCAAGCGAGTCCTTGCCGCGCCTTTTAGCCTCCGCCAAAAGCTCCTCGTCGCGTAAATTTTTAAATAGATGCTCATTGTTATGCGTAGGGATCTGCGTTTTTAGATCATCCGGGCAGGTCATATCGATGGTGACGTTGGTAAACGGGCTCTGCCCCCAGCGCGCCGGAACGTTTAGGTTGAATACGAAGCTCGTAATCGCCTTTTTGACCTCATCGTCGCTTAATTTATCGCGGAAAACGTATGGCGCCAGATATGTATCAAAGCTGCTAAACGCCTGTGCGCCGGCCCATTCGCTTTGTAAAATTCCAAGGAAATTTGCCATCTGATACAGCGCTTCGCGGAAATGCTTCGGCGCCTTGCTCTCGACCCTGCCGCGCACGCCGTTAAAGCCCTCGTTTAGAAGCACGCGCAAGCTCCAGCCCGCGCAATACGCCGTAAGGCAGTCCAGATCGTGGATATGATAGTCGCCGTTTCGGTGCGCTGCACCCTCCTCTCGAGAGTAAATTTTATCGAGCCAGTAGTTTGCGATGACCTTGCCGGCGGTGTTATTGATAAGGCCTGCGTTTGAGTAGCTGGTATTGGAATTTGCCAAAATTCGCCAATCCTGCTTGCTGATGTATTCATTGACCGTCTGAGTGCAGTTGATATAGGTCGTATCCTCTTCAAGCCCCAAAATATGCTCACGCTGCATCTTGTGTGTGTGGCGATAGATCATAAAGCTTTTCAAAACGTCGAAATCGCCCGCTTCGAAGAGCTTTTTCTCGATAAGATCTTGGATATCTTCGACGCTTAATTTCTCTTTAAAAACGATCGCGCTCATTACATTATTAAAGACTTTTTCGTCAAACTCGCTACCAACGCTTTTATAGGCTTTTTTGATAGCATCTTTTATTTTGTAGGATTGAAATTCTTGAAAACTTCCGTCTCTTTTAATGATTTTTTTCATAAGCACCCCGAGAATTTTCTGAATAAATTGGCAGAAAGTATATCAAGGAATCTTTAACTCAAAATTAAAGGAACGAGCGGAATATCCGTTACAAATTTTGCTTATAAAAAACGAAATTTAACCAAATCTCGCTATAATCGCGGAGTTTATTTTATAAAATTTGGAAATGCTATGAAAAATTTTAAAATAAGTTTTTTCGTGATTTTACTATGCGTCTTTTTAGCGGGCTGCGCTGCGCTTAAAGGCTCTAAAAACACGGATAATTCGGCGCTTACCGGAGGCATAGATCACGCAGGATATCCAAACGCATATCTGGAGCGCATTGCAGGCGAAAGCATCGCCGATCTACTCTCAAAGCGTATCGTCGGTAAGAAAGGCGGTAGATTCAGCGTCGTCGGCATCGAACCGCTGGACGGGACGAACGCGCACGGCGTGGATGCGGAATTTTTGAGCAAAAAAATTAGAATTTCACTGCTGCATTCAGGCAAAGCAGTCGTCACAGACGCTCCAAGTAAAGATGAACTCGTATTTAGCAACGATGGCGTAAGCCGTGGCTATCACGCCGTAGAAAGCGGCTCGATCTACGCGCCGGATTACATTTTGGTAGGTAAAATTTTACCGCAAAGTCCCGCTGCGGCAAACGACGGTAAGGCAGGATCTAAAAAAGCAAAAAGCTTAAATTCTGCAGCTAAAAATTCTACCGCACAAGCAAGCGAAAGCCTACTTTTAGAACTTTCGATGATAGATACTCGCAACAACAAGAGCGTGTGGAAGTATAAAAAAGCGCTTCAAAAGCAAATTTAAGGAATTTTTCGCTAAACTCACGATTCATTTTTTTGAAAGGCGGTGAGGAAAGTGCCTGGAGTAAAGGTATATCCGAACGAATCATTTGACGAAGCTTACAGACGCTTTAAGAAGCAGACCGATCGTAACCTAGTCGTTACCGAGGTTCGCGCGAGACGATTTTTTGAGCCGATGACGGAAGTCCGCAAAAAGCAAAAAATTTCAGCTCGCAAAAAGATGCTTAAACGTCTTTACACGCTACGTCGCTACGAGTCACGCTTGTAGCAGTTTGCGCGGATTTGCGGATTTTAAATTTGCAGATCTGCGCGAAATCTATCTCAAATCTTTATTAAATTTACAGCCTGTTTAAAATTTGCCCGCCGCGCCAGCGCCGAAATTCCGATCTAAATTTTAAAATTTACCTCTTAAATTTGCCCGCCTTTGTGCGGCACTTACCTTGTACCACGCCTGTAAGCCATTAAATTTTGAAATTTATTTTTACCTATTCGTTTTTTAGATATACTTTTGCTAAATTTTAAAGGAGCAACCATGGACTTAAACGACTACCTCCACACTCAAGATCAGCAGCCCTCAAACCCTCAAGAAAAAGAAGTAGCACTCATCAAATACACCTTCATCGCGGCCTGCGCCTTAAAAGCTATAGCTGAACTAGTGCTATTGCTATTAGGAATTTACGGCGGATTGGGAGTACTACTAAGCGCAGCAGCATTCGTGCTTTTTATCTTTAGCATTTATAACATCTCCAAGCTTACCGCAAGCCGCAGCCTTTTGCGTAACGTAGCCATTGCCTTTGCGGCAATATTTATAGGCGTATTGTTATTTATATTTTTAGCGGGCGGCATCATCGCTCAGATACTACTTGCACTGGGATTCATCGCATCGTTTCTGTTTTTTTATAGATTTTATCAGGAGCTTACCGACACTAGCGGAGTTGCGATATTTTCATATTGCTTTATTGCGCTTGTACTTGCTGCTATTGCAAATGCGTTTTTGGCGCGTTTTTCACTGCCTGCTACGGTGCTACTAAGCTTAGCGGCTCTTGCACTTAATGCTTTTGCTATGTTCAGCGTAGAGGGTTTTTCTCGTTCGTATTATTCTTATGATCTTAGAGGCAAGAGATAAATTTTGATTGCTTGATCGGTTGTGGAAAAACCAGCAAAGAGCTAAATTTTTAAAATTTCAAATCAAGGAGCAAGCCGTGGTCTATTTCAAACACATATTTCTCGCGCTGTTTTGCGGGGTGCTGTTTTGCGGCGTACTTTACGGCGAAAATCCAAATAAAATTTCAAAGCAAAATTCTAAATCTGACTTCATCTGGGGCGTTACGATCGACGACGGCTGGTACGAGGACGTGCAAGACGCTTCGGGCGCGAAGCTGCAAAGCATCGTGCGCGCCCTGCAAGCCCTACCCGCAAAACCCACCGTGCGCGTCGTGATGTCAAAAGAAATTAGCCCACGCGAGTACGAACCCCTTTTTAGGCGACTTAGCGAGGTTTCGTACGTGATGGCCTGCCCCGTGGACTCCTACGAGATGAGCTCGTACAAAAGCGTAAAAAGTTACGAAAAGAGGTTTGCGGACGCCTTCGCCGCGCTCGCGCCCTACGTGCAGATCTGGGAGATCGGCAACGAAATAAACGGTGAGGGCTGGCTCGGGGACGATGCAAGCTTTATCGCTGCCAAGATGATCGCAGCCTTCGAGCTCATCCACAAAAAGGGCGCCAAAACGGCACTTACGGCGTATTATACGCCGAGCGGAGCTCAGAAAACACAGATGCGCGAGTGGCTGCGAAAATTCGTACCGCAAGATATGAAAGAGGGGCTGGATTATCTTTTCGTAAGCTACTACGAGGACGATAACGAGGGCTTTGCGCCTGATTGGAGCGAAATTTTTACCGATCTGCAAAGCACTTTCCCCGCTTCAAAGCTCGGCATCGGCGAGTGCGGAAACACGGCGTCAGGCGCTACGCAAGCGAGCAAAAAGACGATGATGCGGCGGTATTATACGATGCCTCGCTACGCGAAAAACTACGTGGGCGGGTACTTTTGGTGGTATTTCGTGCAAGACTGCGTAAGAGGGGCGGGACCCGGCGCTTCAAACGGCAAAAATCGCAGCGCACGCGATAAAGCAGAGGCCGCGGACGAGCTGCTAAAAAGCCTTAGCGAAGCTATAGGCGAGGCGTACAGATAATACGCGGAGGATTTCAAATTTAAAGCAAAATTTTATGCTTTTTAGGTGCAACGAGGTAAAATTTGGACATGAAAACTTTTATAAAAATTTTAAAAATTACCGCCTTGGTCGTGAGCGTTGCGTGCGTGCTTTTTGTGCTATATATATTTGTGATTTTAAATTTGCTTTTTTCATCCGATACGCCCGAGGGTTGCGATCCTAGTATGCCCACTAGCGCTTGCGATTATATCGATGAAAAATTTGAAAAAGAGTTACAAAATTTGCCCCCAGTCGCCGCTCTGCCGAGCCTAAACAAAAGGCCCGTATTTTGGCTAGGCGAGAAAAAATTCGCAGGAGGCGCGAAGTTTTATTATCTATACATTAAGGACGATTTTGGGGTCTGGCTTAGGTATAAAGACAGCGATAGCGACGACTTTTTGCTACAAAAAGATATGCCAGAGCGATACTATGGATACGACGAGATCGATCGTTCGCCGGACGAAAGGTGGGTGAGTAGAGAGCTTGGATATTATAGCTACGGCATCTACGATATTTCGCTTTTTGAAAACGAAGCCAAGATATTTTCTCAAACGGCGCATAAGGTCGTGAGGAAATTTATCGGTTTCTTTAATCTACACTCTATGAGGGGCACATCTTTTGCGGCTCCACAAGGCACCGAGGAAAATTTAAAAGCCATAAGCGAGCTTCAAACTCCTCTTGTGGATTTTCCGCAAAAGCAGAACTACTCTGGGCTCGGCCCAGCTTATAAATCTGAAGCTGAAGGTTATGTCGGAGATGAAATAGCCAAAAAGCTCGCTCGCAATATCTTTGAGATCAAAGGCGAGGGATGGCGACAAACCATACGTATAAACAGCAGCGCCAAAGATATAAAGGTAATCTGCGGAGATGAAATTTGCCTCGCGCTTGCCTTCGATGAAAGCGAATTTAATCACTGCGATAACGATACGCCTCATACGGCAATTTATACGCTAAATTTAAAGCAAAAATTTAATAATTTTCATATGCTTACTAGCGAAAATTTTAACTACGTCAAGCTCGGCGATAAATACACTTTAGACGACGTGGAATCCTTTAAAATAGTTTTATCGAGATTCAGATATATCAAGGGGTATAACAAAGATCGCGAGATCACGGACTACGAGGTTATCTTGCGAAATAGCGAGGGCGAGCAGGTTAATGAAATCTGCAGAAACGAAATTAAGAGGGCTCGCAGCCGCTTGCGATAAATCTAAGATAGCGTGCAGGATTTGGCATATAAGATCGTGATTTCGGCGCGCTTTAATTTAGCTTCTAAAATTTACGCAAGAATTTTAAAATTCTAAGCTTCAGGCTTTAAAATTTGCCCGCGGAGCTTTTAAAATTTATCGCTCGGCTTAGGTTTATTTTATCCGTGCTAAAACAGCAAAATTTTACAAAACTGCACAGCATGTGGGATTGTGCCCATCGCTCGCAGATTTTGCAGCACATGCGCGCGATAAAATTCCGTAGCGCAGGTATTTTCAATAAATTTTGATTTAAAAGCGCAAACATAGAGGCGTTTAAATTTAAAGCTCACGTGCTCCACGGCTAGCCTGCAAGCGCTCTGCCCGCGAGCAGCCCAGCATAGCAAAACAGCATACAGACGCATACGTTAAGACCACGTTTAGCATGCCTATAGCAAATTCTCGCGCCAGCAATAATTGCAACGTATCGTAGCTGAACGTAGAAAATGTCGTAAAACCGCCCAGTGCGCCTGCGACAAAAAGTACCCGCAGGCTCTGCGTTAAATTTAGTGCGAGTAAAAACCCTATCAGCAAGCTTCCCAACGCATTTACGCAAAAAGTAGCGATCGGAAACGCGCTCCAAAACCCGGCGCGGTCCATTGCGCGCGCGATCGCTCCGCTTAGGCCTACTCGCGCCATCGCGCCTACACAGCCGCCTAGCCCCGCTAAAATCAAGTTCGTCAATCCTAGTCCTTTTAAAATTTGTAAATTTTATTTTGCTATCTAGCCCCCATAGGATGAAAGATGTGTGACTTCGCTATTTTAACGCGGCTAGTTAAAATTCAGCTTTTAAAATTTGCTCGCTCTTTTTGAAATTTCGTTTTAAAATTTTACTCGCACGGCAAAACGTGACGTTTTACGTGCCGTCGTAAGACGGCGATCAAACGCGCGCAGTGTAAGAGGACGGCAAAGCAAAAACTCCGAGACGCAAAAGGGCGGCGTAGCAAACAGCGCACATAGAATCGCTCTGACGTGCCCGTAGCAGGCACTTAAATCGCGCTTGTAGCAAAACTGAGGCAAGGGCAAAACGTAGCGCGGCAAAATCGTCCGCAGTGCTACTACAGCAGGCGCTACTGCAGCACCTTTTTTAGTGCCAGCGCAAATAGCACGACGTAGAGGACGAGCAGCCATTTTTTCTGCGTTTCGCGCTTTGCACGGCGAGCCTGAGAGGTACCGAAATACACGCCCAAAAGCCCGCCCACGGCTAGCAGTGCGCCGCGTTCGTAATCCACATGGCCGTTGTACGAAAGGCTTAAAAGCGCGCTAAATGAGCCGAAAACGATGAAAAATAGCCCCATGCAGACCGCTCTTTTGATATCGACGCCCAAAAATCCTACCAAAATCGGCGTCAGAAATACCGCGCCGCCCACGCCCATGCTAAGCGCAATCGCGCCGATAGCAAAGCCGATGAAAAACAGCGCCGCGCCGTGAGGATCGGCATTGCCGCCGCTTGTTACGTTCGTGCTAAAGAGCTTAAGAAAGGAGATCGCAAGCGTCAGCAAAAGACCGATCTCAAGCACGATTTCTGGCGAGTATTTTACGATGAAGCCCGATATGCTCGCGCCGCACAGCCCTCCGAGCCCCACCGCGATGCCGCTATCTAGGCGAAGCTTGCCCGCGCGGTAGTTCAGATATGAGCCAAAAAGCGAGACGATGAACATCTGCATCACCGAGATGCCCGCGGCGGTCTTGACGTCGTATCCCAGAGCCATCATCACGGGCATTACGACCGTGCCGCCGCCGATACCGAAAAAGCCCGATATGAAGCCCACGACGACGCCGACAAAGGGGAGTTCTAGCATTTTTGATCCTTAAAATTTGAAGCGAAGTTTATAGCTTTAAAATTTAAAGCTTGCTAAATTTGCGGAATTTTGGATTTGAGGGTGGGGATTTGCGGGGTTTTGAGGCGGAGAATTTTGATCGCGGGATTTCGGTTTAAAATTTTATGTGTGGGATTTGTGAAATTTGGAAATTTACGGGATTTTAAAGCTTGAAATTTCAGAGCGCAGAATTTTAATTGCAGATTTCGGCTAGAAACTTTATGCGCTGGGCTACTAGAGTTTGTAGCGACGGCGTATTTTACTGCGTTTGCAGATTTTTGGAATTTCAAAGCGTGAAATTTTGGATCAAAATTTTATTGTAACGGAACGTAAGCCATAATTTCGGCTTAAAATTTTATACGGGGTTAGCCCGATTTGCATTTGTTTGTGTTGCGGCTTCGAAGTATAAATTTTAGATCATAATTCTGCGCTTGAACTGCGGCGGTTTAGTGTAAATTTGGATTAAAATTTCATGTTTAGGTCGCGACGCGATATTTTGCCGCGATTAAATTTCGATAGGATTCTATCGCGGCGAAATTTCATACGGCAAAATTCCGCTAAGTAAAATTTTAGACAAAATTCTGCGGCGAAATTTCCGCGTTCCGTATCCTAAAAATCGCGGCAAAAACGGTGCAAAATCAAGACAAGATCGGCGTAAAATTTTATGCGGAGCGGGCAAACGCAAAGAGCGTAAATTTTTACTCTGAAAATCCTTGCGGTAAAATTTCTCCGCCAAAAGCTCGTTCAAAGCCCGCTAAAAAAGATGTAAAAGACCAAAAAGCCGCCGAAAAATCCTTACAATGAAATTTCGTCCGCAAATTTCTCCCGATAAAATCGCTTTGGATGGGGCGGGATTTGAACTCGTGGCAATTTTTCCGGGCCAAATTTTACGCAAAAATCCGCATTAAACCTGCAAAATTTATAGTAAATTTCTCCGAGCGGTTTTCGCGCCTTATGAAATTTCCAGCACGACCTCCTTTTTTAGCCCGATCTGTTTGATCTCGAGCACGGAAGCGCCGCTCAATCGCAGCGCAAGCACCTCCGCCTCGCTGCAAGCGCCTGCCAGAGCGATTTCGCGCAACACCTTGCCGCGCCAGGCCTTAGCGTAGTGGCTCAGCACCTTGCCGCCTTTGATGAAACTAAAACTCAAATATTGGCGCTTCATCTCATAAAATTTTTCGTAAAATCCCGCGCGCAGATCCACGACGCACTCATCCGCCAGGTACCGATCCAGCGCAGCGGAGAAGCTATCGCGATAAAATTTCGCCGCGTCTATGCCACCAAATTTTTCGCCCTGTTTGAGCTTATAATTCGGCAGCGCGTCGCCGCCCAGCACGGGGCCGAAAAGGTTTGAAAAAATTATCGTATTTCGCTCCGCAAACTCCTGCGCGCCGGGGCTTAGCGACGCGTAGCCTAGGGCGCGATACGCGGTGCCCGTGTAGCGCAAAAGCGCCTTCGCGCAGCCTTTTTCAAAGATATTTTCGCGCAGAGCCGCATCCCATTTTTTCAGCCCGAAAAGCTTGCAAAGCTCCGCCTCGCTTGCTTTATCCACAAAATCCGCGTAAGCGCGTAGCATCTGCAGGCGCTTTTCGTAAAGATCTGCAAAGATGAAATTTCGCTCGCAAATGCACGTATCGCCGCCCAGCTCGCTTTTCATCTCGCTTGGGGAAAATAAAATCTTCATACGCTCTCCTTGAAATTTGCTAATTTTACTAAAATTTTGCTTGCATTCAAGCCCGCTTAAGCTCGCGCCGCCCACTCAAATTTAAGCTAAGCAGCGTATAATGGCGCTAAAAATTCCAAGGACGAAAATGCTTTTAGAAGAGCCGCTGTTTTACTACCGCGAAATTTTAAAGACGCATCCACAAAGCTACCTCGCAGAGGACGACAGGCAGGTCATCATCGGCATTGATTGCGATTATTTCGATGGATTTAAGATGAGTTTTGAGGCTTTGAGGCTTAAATTTGATGAGGTAAAGGGCGCAAAAGAAGGCGCGAGCGAGTTTAAAAACGCGAGCTTTGCCGGGCTTTTCGGCGTTTTGGGCTACGACATCGTGCGCGCGTTTGAAAATATCGGCGCGCCAAAGCAGGCGCTGTATGACTTCCCGCCGTTTTTTTACGCCGACGCCGCAAACTACCTGCGCTACGATAAAATCAGCAAAATTTACGATTTTTACGGCAAAGATGCCCAAATTTACGAAAGCCTGCGCGGGCTTAGCCCGCAGGCTTCGCAGCAATCCGCCGAAGCAGCAGGCACGCCGCAGAGTGCTGCAAGAACGGACGCTGCGATAAAAGGCGAGGTGAAATCGCAAAGCGCGCCGCAGCCCGCACCGTGCAAAAAAGAGCTTAAATTTAAAATTTTAACCGATCTGGGCGCCGAGGAGTCGCATTTTAGCGCGATGGTCGAGGCCGCAAAAGAAAAGATAAAAAGCGGCGACGTGTTTCAGGTCGTGCTGGGCGAAATTTTAGAAGTCGGCACGAATCTGGGCAGCCTGGAGTTTTACGAGCGACTCAAAAAGAACAATCCGAGCCCCTATATGTTTCACTTCCCGACGCCGTACGGCTGCGTCGCGGGCTCTAGCCCCGAGCTGATCATGGAGATCAAAAAGGACGAAATTTTCGTAGCTCCCATCGCGGGTACTCGCAGCAGAGGCGCGAATGCCGAGGCCGACGCGGCGCTTGAGCGCGAGCTTTTAAGCGACGAAAAGGAGCTTGCGGAGCATCGGATGCTGATCGATCTAGCTCGCAACGACATCGGCAAATTTGCCGCGCCCGCCTCGGTGCGGGTGCAAAACGCGATGCGCATCGTGCGCTACGAAAGCGTTATGCACATCGTAAGCGAGGTTTACGGCACCAAACCGCGCGGGGTAAGTGCGTTTGAGGTGCTCGGCACTATCTTTCCTGCGGGCACGCTAAGCGGCAGCCCGAAGATTCGCGCGATGCAGATCATAAATGAGCTGGAGCGCTATGAGCGCGGCATCTACGGCGGCGGAATCGGATTTTGGCGCTTTAGCGGCGACGTGATGCAGGCGATCTTGATTCGCTCGGCGATCTTCGTAAATCGCGACGCGCAAAATTTCTGCTCGGACGAGGATTTTAAGCGAAATTCCAACTTAAATTTAAACGCTGCTTGCGGCGGGATAAATTCCCAAGCGATGGGGCTTTGCGACGGTGAAAATCCCGAGACGGCGGAGTTTTGCGGTACTGCAGCGCAAAAGGGCGGCGGCGAGGCGCAAAATTTACCGGCTCGCGCAAGCAAACGCGACGCGACATTAAATTTAAAAGCTCGCGCAGGCGGCGGGGCGCTAAATTTAGAGAGCGAGCCACATTTTAGCCGCGCGATGCGGTTTGAAGCTGCCAAATTTAACGCGGAAAATTTTGGCTGCGAAATGCTAAGTAATCTCGTATTTATCGGAGCGGGCGCGGGTATCGTTTACGACAGCTCGCCAAAGAGCGAATACGCGGAGATCTGCAAAAAGCGCAAGAGCCCGCTCAAGGCGATCGAGGAGCTATGCGAGGAAGTTTAGACGCTTTAAATTTAACCATCCGGGCGCGGCGCTTTTCGGTGCGAGTTTGATTCGGCTAAATTTAAAACGTGTTCGCTGTGAGAGCGTTAAAATTTACGGCTAGCTTCATTAGGCGCCGCAAAGCCGTGCAACGTCGCGACAGATGCGGTAATGTTGCAGACGACGCGGAATTTTAATTTAGCCTGCTAGCGACGTTACAGCGACATCGGATTTGTCCGCCACAAAGCGGTTAAATTTAAACTATTTAGAATTTTAAAGAGGCGCGAACGCCCTAAAAAAGGATAAAATTTTGATTTTAATGATAGATAATTACGACAGCTTCGTTTTCAATATTTATCAATACATTTTGGAGTTAAGCGACGAGGAGGTGCGCTACTTCCGCAACGACGAGATAACGCTGCAGCAGGTGCGCGAGCTTGCCCCATCTCACATAATCCTAAGCCCCGGGCCAAATCACCCAAAAGATAGCGGCGTTTGCTTAGAGATTTTGCACGCGGATTTGGGCGTGCCGATTTTGGGCGTGTGTTTGGGGCATCAGGCGATCGGATATGCGGCGGGCGCGGAGATAAAGCAGCTGGAGGTGCCGCTTCACGGCAAGAGCTCGGTGATCGAAATTTTTAGTGACGGCGTGCTTTTTAGCGGGCTGCCGCGTAAATTCGAAGTGATGCGCTACCACTCGCTTTATGTGGACGAAGCGACGTTGTCGCGCGAGTTTGAAATTTTAGCAAAGAGCGAAAATGACGGCGTTATAATGGCGATGAAGCACCGAAATAAGCCGGTTTTCGGCATTCAATTTCATCCCGAGAGCTTTTTTACTCAATACGGCAAAAAGATCATCGAAAATTTCATCAATTACGGCAAAAAGATAATTTTAAAGGAGAAACTCGTGGTAAATTTCGCCCCGTTTATGTTGAAGCTACAAAAGGGCTTCCCGCTAGATAGCGACGATTACGCCGTCATTTGCAAGGCGCTTTACGAGCAGGATTACGACATCGTGCAGCTTGCGGGGCTGCTCGTGCTGATCAGCGAAAAATCGCTCTATCCAAGCAGCCTTACAGCGCTCGTGCGCAGTATCTTAAAATACTCGATCACCTACGACGATCCGAGCCCGATGTTTGACATCGTGGGCACGGGCGGCGATAGACTAAAGACGATCAATATCTCAACGACCGTGGCCTTTATCGCGGCAAGCTTCGGCGTACGCGTCGCTAAGCACGGCAACCGCGCCATTACCAGCAGATCGGGAAGCTCCGATGCGCTGGATGCTTTGGGCGTGCCGCTACTTAGCGATCTTGCGCAGATTAGGGCGCTGCTAGATCGCACCGGGCTAGCGTTTTTTCACGCGCCGTTTTTTCACAAGATCACCGCCGAGGTCAAAGAGGTGCGAAACCGTCTAAAAATCGGCACCGTCTTTAATATAATGGGGCCGCTGCTAAATCCGAATTTAAGCCTAAGCAATCAGATCGTAGGAAATTATCTGGAGGAAGTAAACGGGCTCATCGCCGAAACGCTGATGATTTTGGGGCGCAAGCACGCTCTGGTGGTACACGGCATGGACGGTATGGATGAGATCAGCCTGTGCGACGAGACGCTAATCCACGAGGTCAAGGACGGCAAAATTTTAGAATACCGCGTAAATCCCGAGCAGTTCGGCTTTGCGCGAGCGTTTCACGGCGATATAGAGGGCGGCGACGGCGAGGCCAATGCCGAGATTTTAAAGCAAATTTTAAAAGGCGAGCTGAGCGGGCCGAAATTTGATATCGTAGTGCTAAATGCGATGTTTGCGCTATACTGCACGGATGTCGTCTCAAGCCCTGCAGAGGCTAAGCCGCTCATTTTAGAGGCGATCAAATCGGGCAAGACGTGGGAATTTTACGAAAACTACGTAGGGGTGAGAGCTTAGATGGCTAGCGGCGAAAAGAGGGAGTTTTTAAGCGAGCAGCTCATCAGCTATCTGGGCAACAAGCGCTCGCTGCTAGCGCCGATAGAGCGGGCGATCTGCGAGATTAAGGCGGAGCTTGGGCAGAGCAAGATCAGCTTCGCGGACGTCTTTAGCGGCAGCGGCATCGTCGCGCGACTGGCTAAAGCGCACTCAAACCTCGTGATCGCAAACGATCTGGAGGGCTACTCGCGCGCGATAAACTCCTGCTATCTTTCAAATTTCAGCGATGAGCTATGGCGAGAATTGAGCGAGCTACACGCTGAAATTTTAAGAAATTTCACGCCGAAGGAGAGCTTTTTTAGCGAGCTGTACGCACCGAAGGACGATGAGAATATCAAGGCGGGCGAGCGCGCTTTTTACACGCGCCGAAACGCCCTAATTTTAGGCGGGCTCTGCGAGCAGATTAGCAAAATCCCGCAAGAATTTCGCGATTTTTTCACCGCGCCGCTGCTTAGCGAGGCGAGCATCCACTCAAACACGGGCGGCGTTTTTAAGGGCTTTTACAAGGACAAAGCGGGCGTGGGCAAGTTCGGCGGCAGCGGCGAAAACGCGCTAGCTCGCATAATGGGCGAGATTTCCCTGCGCCTGCCGGTGCTTTCAAATTTCGCCTACGAAAGCGCGGTCTTTCAAGAGGATGCCGCGCGCTTCGCAAAGAGTGCGCGCGAGCGCTTTTCGCAGCTTGACGTCGCATATTTCGACCCGCCATACAATCAGCATCCCTACGGCTCGAACTATTTCATGCTAAATTTGATCGCGGATTTTATAAACGAGGGTAAGAGCCCAAACGTCGCCGAGCTTAGCAGGGTCTCTGGGATCCCCGCAGACTGGAACCGCTCGGCGTATAATAAAAAATCAAGCGCTGCGGAGGAATTTTTCGCGCTGCTGGCGGAATTTCCGGCGAAATTTTTAATAATCTCTTTTAATTCCGAGGGCTTTATCTCTAAGGCGGAATTTTTAAAAAACCTCGCGCACATCGGCTCCGTGCGCACGATAGAGATCCGCTATCCGACCTACCGTGCGAGCAGAAATTTAAACGCGCGCGAGCTTTACGTGACGGAATTTTTATATGTCGTACAGAAGTAAGATAAAAATTTGCGGCATCAAAAGCGCCGCCGAAGCCCGCGCCGTGCTAGCGTGCAGCTCAGTTTTTTGCGCAAATTTAGAGTGCGCGGACGGCGCTAAAAATTTACCGCAATCGGGTAGCGAGAGCTCGATAAAAACTCCTAATTTTTGCGGCGAAAATTCTAGGCGGAATTTTAATTCGGGCGCCGAGAATGCTACGCGAAATTCCGGCAGCAAGGATTTCTCGCAAAATTTTAATCAGGGCGGCGAGAATTTTACCTGCCGTGCGCAAAATCATGTAAATTTTACGCCCGATCAAAATTGCGATTGCGATAAAAATTTTGGCAACGATTCGCGAAATCTGGGCGACAACTCGGGCGTGCGTGTGGATTTTTTAGGCGTGATTTTTGTATCAAGCTCCAAGCGTTGCGTCAGCATAGAGACAGCGCGCGAGATCGCGCATATCGCGCACCAAAACGGCGCAAAGTGCGTCGGAGTTTTTGCTTTGAGCTCCGAAAAACACAGCGCTGCCGCGTGCGAATGTAAAAATTTTAGCAGCAAAGCTCGCGGCGAAGAAATTTGTGAAGATAAAATTTACGCGGGCACGAGCAGCAGTATAGAATTTTACGAAAACGAGCGCGAGGATTTGAGCGTAAATTTAAACGCAAACTGCGCCGCGCCTGCTTCTATAAAGGATCTAAATTCTGAAATTTTAGACGCGGAAGCTCTAAGCGAGGAGCAAATTTTAAAAATTTGCAACCTTTGCGAGCTGGACTGCGCTCAAATTTATGGGCGCATAAGCGCGGATTTCAAAGCGTGGCTTAACGCGGCAGGCATAGAGGCGTGGCAGGTGCTAAGCATCGGTGCTGAGATGCCGTCACTTAAGGGTTTGAGCTGTGATCGGATCTTATTCGACGCCAAAGGAGCGAGCTTGGGCGGTAACGGCGTGAGCTTTGACTGGGATCTGTTGCGACGCGTAGGGCTTGACTACGAAGGACAATACGACGCGCCACGTGATAAAAAATATTGCACGGGCAGCACGGTTCAAAGCATAGACGACACAAAATACGATTCTACTAGCGGGCGCTGCAATACGCAAAATGATGCAGGAAGCGACGAAAAATGCTATGTAGCGGGCACAGCTCAAGGCTCAGACGGCGCAAGGAGCCATCTTAAACATAGCGCGATCTGTAACAGATATAGCGAGGGGAATTTAAAGCGCGATAAAAACGGCAGCTGCGGCAATTCTTTCGTGAAGCATAGCGAAAACGGAAATTTGAAGTTCAAGATGGTAAGCGACGTGTGCTGTGCCTCTAATAGCAATGAAGCGAGCGAGCGAGCACATGATATTGTTCGATTGGGCAATACAAAACAAGAAACGAGTGCCGATCGTCGCGCCGAAAAGAATGGCGATGAGTGCAAATTTAATGCGTGTGCTACCACTCGGCTGAGCGGTGTAAGACCCGCAAGCGAAGGCGTCAATGATCGAGGCGCAAGCGACTATGAGGCGAGTGCGCCAAATATTGCGAATGACGGCGGCGAAGTGGACAATCTGGGTGCCACAAAGGATGATAGTGCGGATAAACATAGCGCTGCTGCTAAAAGCGGTGCGATCTCTTTTATTCTTGCAGGCGGTATCGGCGTGCAAAATATCCGTGAGGCGCTCGCGCTACGTCCTTATGCTATCGATCTAAACAGCCGCGTGGAGGACGCGCGAGGTATTAAAGATCCACAAAGGATAAGCGAAATTTTGCAAATTTTAAAAAATGCGCAAGGCTGATCTCTGCGTGCAAACTCGCGCGATAGTTATATCTAAATAAAGCGTGTATAAGGAGGAGCCAAATGCATAACGACGAAATTGCTAGGTTTGGCATAAGCAAAACGCGGTATGATAAAAATATAAAGGATTTCTTACAAAATAAAAATTGCGATAAGCGAAATTTGGCGGGCGGCGGGCTAAAATTTACGAGCGATGGCGGGCAAAATTCTATAAATGCCAGCGAACGAAATTTTACGAATGCCGTTGAACAAAAATCGCAAAGCGATTTCTCTTGCACCACTGATACGCCCTCGCAAAATTTTAAAACTCAAACAAGAGATTACGACAAAGAGCCGATAATCATAAAAGATAATTCAATAGAGATGATTAAATTTTATTCGCCATTTCTGTATTTTCTTAATTTCATAGATTTTGGAACAAGGCAAGACTCGCCAAGATCCGTTAAACGCTGGCTAGAACTTCCTGGTAAATTTGGCACCTGCTATATAAAATTTAAAAATTCAGTTATCGAATATTATTCAGAGAAAAAGAGGGCGACTCTATACTCTATAAATTTATCCGAAATAATTGCAATAAAACGCACCTTGGGGCCATCCACTTTTAAAATGACGAAAAAAGGTAAAATTTCAACATTTTTTGTCGTGTTTACGTGGATAATCCTTTTATCTTTGGTAGCAACTTTTAAAAATAAAATTTCTTATGGAATTTTAATTGTGCCGATCTCCTTATTTTTGGCGTTTGCGCCCTTAATCATATTTAGATTTAAGAAAAATTTGGGATTTGACATAGGAAACGACAGCCTTATTTTTATGAGCAATGGTAATTATATCGAAGTAAGCATATTAACAAGTAAAGAATACAAAGAGCTAAAAGCCTATTTTCTACTCAAAATAGGGAAAAATTTAGATAAAATCCGGCCGCAAATTTTTGTGTAGGCTATAAAGAATAAAAGATGGATAGAAAACAGAGGCTTGAGAAGCCAAATAAAATTTTAAATGAACGGCGTCAAAATTTAGAGCAAGGATCACAGGAGAATTCTAATGCCAGAAATTCTGACAGTAAAAACTCTAAATTTGAAAAACTTACGGATGACTCTACGATAAATACAAACGAAAAATCTAATAAATTTGAACAAAATCCGAGTTGCGCTAGTGATTATAATAAAGAGCCTTTAGCGCTCAAAGATAGGACGAATTTTTATATAGTTCTTGCTACGGTATGCACGCTTGCGATTATGATTTTTATGTATTCATACGAACCCAATCAAACTAGATATAATCAGCTTTTTATAGTATTTCCATTTTTCGGATTGCCTATCATAATGGAATATTTTACAAATTTTTTTAATAAGAAATTTGTAAAATTTTATAATGATCGAGTTACTTATTGTACAAACAAAATGCCTGAAAAAACTATATTCTTAGATGATCTTAAGGATGTAAAAAGAGCCTATTTTGCAAGAGATAATGAGTGGCTTAGGAGGCAAGGCGCTTTTTATAGATTCTTCTTAAAATTTGATCCATATGCTACGATAATCGCTTTTTTATTAATCTGTATATTAGTATTGGCTATCGACGTAAGAAAATATATAGAAACAGGTAGTTTCAGAGTATTTTTCATATCTATACTTGCATTTTTGTTTTTATTCGTCTTAAAATTTATATATTTTCTTACGTCGATAGCCAATACTA
>NZ_CAJPRT010000019.1 GCF_905373215.1 uncultured Campylobacter sp. | reverse complement strand
CAAGTTCTAAATTTGCATATATAAATTAGAGTGATTTTGCTTGGATTGCGGCTCTGCTTTTTATGAAATTTCAAAATTTTTACCGAATTGCGGCGTAAATTTCGCCGCTCGGTTTATAAAACAGCACCTTTATCAGACCTTGCTTTGCAAAAAATCGCGCAGAATCATCGCGTGGTTGCACTGCTCGTCCTTTGCGGCGTACAGTAGAGTAACTAGCGGCTCATCCTTGACTGCTCCCAAAAACTCCTCCACGGCGGGATTTTGCGAAAGCTCGGCTAGGTAAAGCTCCTTAAAATGGGCGAAATTCTCGGGCTTGTGCGCAAAAAGCTTGCGTATCTCGGTGCTCGGCGTTATCTCTTTCGCCCACATATCGATCGGTAGCGCCTCTTTTTTCACGCCGCGTGGCCAAAGCCTATCGCAAAGCACCAAAAATCCGTCGTTTTCACTCAGTTTTTTATAAACGCGCTTGATTTTAAATTTTGGCATCTTGACTCCTTTATTTTAAATTTACGCCGCAAAATTTCGTATCAGTATCGCAACCGACGCGCTTGCGGTAAAATTTTTATAGCGCCTCGCGCTAAATTTAATCGTCGCGAAAAATTTTTAAACATTTCGAGATGAAATTTGTGCCTAGCGCCGCGGCAGAATTTCACGCGGCACGACAAATCCACGTCCGCAGGATGAAATTTTGCGCGTTTTAAAGCTTGCAAAATTTAACGCCGCCTCAAAATTTCAACCCTCTTTCGACAAAATTTCACGCGGTCTGATAGGCGGGGTAAAATTTTAAAATTCTATATTACGCCGCCCCGTCGCAGCCGCATGATAAAATTTGAAATGCAAGGCTGCATAATAAGAGGCGACGCTCGCTCATATATCGCAGCGCGATAAATTTGAAATTCTAGCGCACCACCCATCGGATCGCGGCGCCGTAAAGAGGTGCAGGTGCCGGCGCGGCGATACGAAATCCTCGTTAATCCTTGATAAAATAATCGCCGTCGAAGCTTACGAGCGAGTACTTGCGCTCGCCCCCAAGCGCCTCTACGAGCTCAGGCACGCTAAGAAACGTGAGGCTGTCGGCGCCTATAAATTTGCAAATTTCATCCGTGCTCATATTTGCGGCGATCAGCTCGCGCACGCTCGGCGTGTCGATGCCGTAGCGCTCGGGATACTTTAGCTCGGGGCTTGCGATGCACATATGCACGCGCGCCGCACCCGCATGGCGCAGAAGCTCGACGATCTTTTTGCTCGTAGTGCCGCGCACGATGCTGTCGTCGATCACCGCGATGCTCTTGCCGTGCAGTGCCGCGCCGATCGGATTTAGCTTGAGTTTGACCTTTAAATTTCGCACCTCTTGCGTCGGCTCGATGAAGGTGCGACCGATGTAGTGGTTGCGCACGATCGCCATCTCAAAGGGTATTTTGCTCTCTTGTGCGAAACCTAGCGCCGCCGGTACGCCGCTATCGGGTACGGGCACGACGAAATCGGCTTTTAAATTTTTACATTTTCGCGCGAGCGCAGCGCCCAGTTTTTTTCTGACCTCATATACGTTTTTGCCCTCTACGACGCTGTCGGGGCGCGCGAAGTAGATGTATTCAAACGCGCAAATTCTAGCCTCCGCGGCTTTTAAAATTTGAACCGAGCTAAACTCATCCTTGCCTTCTTCGAAGATCACCATCTCGCCGGGCTTCACGTCGCGGACGAACTCGGCTCCTACGAGATCAAACGCGCAGGTCTCGCTCGCGACGATGTAGCCGCCGTCTTTGAGCCTGCCGATGCTAAGCGGACGCACGCCGTAGCGATCGCGCACGGCAAACATCTTCGAGCGGCTTAAAATCAGAAGCGAGTACGCGCCCACGCACTGATTCAGAGCTTCGACGATGCGATCTTTTAGATGCTCCTGCTTGCTGCGTGCGATGAGATGTAGGATATTTTCGGTGTCCATGCCGGACTGAAAAATCGCCCCCTCGCTTACGAGCTTGCGGCGAATTTCGTCTTTGTTGATTAAATTTCCGTTATGAACGATCGAGATCTCCCCCAAAGCGTAGTTGCCCGCAACGGGCTGTGCGTCCTTTAGGCTGTCTGCGCCCGCGGTGCCGTAGCGGTTGTGGCCGATCGCGATGTTGCCCTTTAAAATTTCAAAACTCGCGGGGCTAAAAACCTCCGTCACGAGCCCTGTGGCTTTGATCGTTTTGATATGATGGTTGAAGCTTGAGCTGATGCCGCTTGCCTCCTGGCCGCGGTGCTGCATGGCAAAAAGCCCGTAATACGCGGTTTTAGCCGCACCTTCGGAATTTATGACTCCCACGATTGCACACATTTTCTAACCTCTTAAATTTTATTTTTTAGAAATTTATCTATATTTTGTTTTATCATTTACGGCTCGCCGTCCGGCATTTTGCCGACGCCTTATTAAATAGATCGGCTGAAATTTTAAACTTCTCGGCGATATTCTCTCCGCCTTTGGCGTAGCTGCCGAAT
This sequence comes from uncultured Campylobacter sp., assembly GCF_905373215.1. Lineage (GTDB taxonomy): Bacteria > Campylobacterota > Campylobacteria > Campylobacterales > Campylobacteraceae > Campylobacter_B. The sequence goes on along the minus strand of NZ_CAJPRT010000019.1, from coordinate 26,784 downwards.
AGCCCGACTTTGTAAATTCCAAAGCTTTCAAACTCGGGCTTTAGCTCGCGCAAATAATTTAAAATTTCATCTTTTGTAGGCATTTTTTCCTCTTAAATTTAGCCGCAAAGCCTAGATTCCTAAGCAGTCGTCGATGCCGTAAAGCCCGCTATTTTGGGACGCAAGCCATACCGCCGCCTTTATCGCGCCTCTGGCAAAGGTCGCGCGCGAAGTCGCCGTATGATTTAGCTCGATGAACTCGCCCTCGCCGTAAAACCCCACCGTGTGGCGCCCGACTATATCGCCGCCGCGCAGCGACATCACGGCGATCTCGTCCTTGCCGCGCTCGCCGATGAGCCCGTCGCGACCGCTTATGCGCACATCCTTTAAGTTTAGCCCGCGCGCGCTCGCGGCGCTTTCCGCAAGGCTCATCGCCGTGCCGCTCGGGGCGTCTTTTTTGTGGCGGTGGTGCATCTCTAAAATTTCGCAGTCAAAATCGCGCAGGCTCCTGCTGGCAAGCGATACGAGTCTATTTAGCACCGCGACGCCTAGGCTCATGTTCGTAGCGTGCAGCATGGGCATTTTTGCACCGCATTCGCGCAGTAGCCGCTCGCCCTCTTCGCCCAGAGCCGTCGTGCCGATGCAAAGCGGCTTTGGGTGCGAAAGCGCAAATTTCATTAGGCTTATTGCGCCGTCTCGGATCGTGAAGTCTATCACGACGTCGCAGCCACTAAAAAGCTCGTCGTAGCTGCGGCTTGCGGCGCAGTTCGGCGTATAATCAAGCGGTGCGATAGTGTAGATCACGCTTGCTCGCGCCTGATCGAAATTTTTCAGGCACTCGTAGATCATCGTGCCCATTCTGCCGCTTCCGCCGTGAATTCCTATATTTATCATCGCTCATCCTTTAAATTTAGTCCGCTTAGTATAGCCAAATTTTGCTTACACTACCTCTCTACGCCGAGACTTAGCGGGATAAAGCTGTTCTGTTTAAGCTCCGCTTCGCTCGGCTTTTTGATCTCTATGCGAGAGGCGCTTACACCGCGCTGCACTAGTGCCGCTTGCACGGCGGCCGCCCTGGCAAGGGCTAGCTCATCAAGACGCGAACGGGTAAATTTCTGCGCCCCTATCAGCTCCTCCATCGCCTCATCGCCGCCGGATTTGATGCCGTATTTGATCTTAAGCGCCGCTATGGCTTCATCCGTGGAGAGACCTTGTTTATTAGACATCAGCGTGAGGGTATTTTGTAGCGAGCGCCTTTTAAACTCGTGAGTATCGAACTTTTCGTTATACGCAGAGTTTAGGATGATCTTAAGTTCGGGCTTGGCTTTTGCGACCTTGGCCAAATCATCTATTTTAGAGTTTTCGCTGATTAAAATTTCGCTGCTCGCCGCCTCAAAATCGATACTTTCGAGCTTTTTCGTATCTACGCCCGCGATCTTTCCCATAAATCTAAACGGACTTAACACGATGTCAGATAGCAGCTTTTTGACCGCGCCCCAAACGAGCGCGCCGTAGCTAAATTTCGGATCGCTCAGCGTGCCGCTTAGAGGCAGGCTAATATCGATCTGATCGTCGCTGTCCTTTAGGATCGATACCACTAGACCGATCGGAAGGCTCAGCGCATCCTTGCTCTGCACCTCTTTGCCGAGCTCGAAGCGGTCCAAATTTAGATCATTGCTTGCGTTTAGCTTGCCGTCTTCGATTTTGTAGGCAAGTTTTAAATTTAGCTTGCCGCCCGCGATTTCGTTACCGATATATTTGGCGGTATAGGGCGATGCGGGCGCAAGTGGGATCTCCTTTAAAACGACGTTTATGTCGCTTTTGCGTTTAAAATCCAGCGGATAGGCGCGCGCCGTGATGCTTGCCAGCCCGCTTCCACTTACGAGCGAGCTAAACTTAATATCCGCCGCTCGCTTCGGACTGATCTCGCTGATGCTTGCCTTCATATCGCTAATGCACAGTTTAAAGGGCGCCCCCAGGCTCTCGTCGGTGAAATTTAAACTTCCGCCGCTAAGCGAGATATTTTTTACGCTCCACGCAAAGCTCGTCCCGTCTTTTGTGGATTTGCTAGGCGCAGCTTTGGCGGGCTTTGCGGCCTGCTTTGCCTGCGCGGCGGGCTTTATCAGCGAAGCTAAATTTAAACGCCTGTCTTTATTTAGCGAGATATTTGCCGCGGGCGAACCAAGGGCGATCTTGTTTAGCGTGAGGGAGTTTGGACTCAGTGCGATTTGCGCGATATTTAGTGATGCAAGAGAGAAAATTTTATCTCTGCCTGAGCTTAGCGCCAAGCCCTTGCCCGATAGCTTCGCTTCGAGCGAGAATGCGTTTGAAAGCTTCAGCTGCCCTTGCGTAGCGAGCTCGCCGGCGATGGAGCCCGTGATAAATTCCGCCGCATATCTGTTAAAGACGCCCAAGTTCGGCGCCTTTAGGCTAAAGTTCACGCCTGCGTTAAGCGGTGCGATGCTGGCCTTGCCGTCCGCGCTAGCCGTGATTTCGCCCGTGATAAGGCTTGCTTTGATACCGAAGGGCTCGGCGAAATTCGAGCTTAGCCCGCTTAGCGTGGCGCTGAAATCCTTGATCTCGTGCACGTTGTTTTTAACGATAAAGCTCTCGCTGATCTTAGCCTTTGCGCCCGTTATGGAGGCCTCTCCGATCTTAAATTTTAAAGCGGGGCTTTTGGCGGGCTTTTTAGAATCCGAATTTGCGCCGCTTGCTGTAGAGTTTGCATCCGCTTGGCTTACGGCGTTAGAGCTCGCCGTTTTTTTGAAGCTCGCGTGATTTTTAGAGATCGCGCTTAAAATCGCCAGATCGTTTATGCTTTTCGCGCCATTGGCGCCCGCTTCCGAGTTGAAAAACGGCTCGTTTAGCAAAATTTTATCCACGCCCAGATCGAGATCCGCGACGTTAAATTTCACCCCTTGCACGCCGAAGCTTTCAAATCCGCTAAAAATTCCGTTTTTGTTTGCGATTTTGGAGTTTGAAATTTTAGCAAACTTCAGACTTGCGCCGTTTTGCATGCCCTCTTTGTCGTAGCTAAACGCGCCCAGCTCGGTTGCAGCGACCGAAATTTTATCGCTGCGCGCTAGCGTAATCTGCGTGTCCGCGATATTAAAGGCGCCAAAGCCCGTATGAAGGGCTGTATCGTTACCTTCGGCGTTAAATTTCAAGAAGTTTTCCGTGATTTTAGTGTCGTTTGAAACGACCGAAATTAGCGGGTTTGCAAAGCTTGAGCGGTTTAGATCTACGCTTTTTACGGCGGAGTTTAGCCGCAAGTTTGCCCCAGTTTTATTAAAATCCAGCGCAAAATCCGCGACCCGCGCCCCCTCAAAGCCAGTGGAAATTTTGGTTTCGTTCATATCGTATTTTGCGTCCGAAAGCAGCACTTGCGGGATCGTTACTGCGCCTGAAATTTCATCCGAAACGTCCGTATTTAGGCTAAATCTCGGGATTTTTAGCGAGCCTAGAGAAATTAAGCTTTGATCTTGCAAAATTTCTAAGCTCTCAAGCTTGAGTTTTGAGTTTTCAAGCGCAAATTTTATATTTTCATCAAGGCTCAATCGGTAATTTAGCTCGGCGGAAAGAAAGCCGTTCTTAAGTCGCACGCCGCTAGGATCGAGGTATGATAGCCAAAACGGATCGATTTTTAGCCGTTTAAGATCTATTTTGCCGTGCAAGCGCAGAGGCGCTAGATCGATCGCTCCATCGAAGCTTAACGAGTCGTATGTGCGCGAAACGGCGCTTAGATCGTGCTCGCCGATCGTTTCGTCCTTTAAATTTAAGCCATTTATCTCGTAATTCAGATCGGTCGAGATGAGCGAAAACGGCCTTTTCAGGGAGTTATCGACGTAGCCCAGAGAGCCGCGCTCAATCTTAAAATTATTCAGCGTGACGTTGAAGCTCGAGTTTTCATCCTTGCTTTCGCTCTTTTGCTCCGAGATTAGCGGCTCGAAATTGAAGGTGCCGTTTTGCTCGCGTTCGACGTGAAATTTAGGCGATTTTAAGTGCAAAATTTCTACCGCGAGAGTCTTTTTAAAAAGCTTTGAAAAACCGATTTTTAAATTTATCTCATCGGCGCTAAACAGCGGCTTAAAGGTGCTAAGCTCCGGCTTTGTGACGTTTAGCTCGTAGGTAAAGGGGTTAAATTTAGCATCCTGCACGCTAAAGTTTGCTCTGCCCTCTAAAATTTTAGGCAGCGCCTTTTCGATAAAAAGCGGCACGCCGAAAAAGCCCGCAAGCACGTAAAACAGCGCAAATCCACCTACGCCGCAAGCAAACTTACGTCGGTGTTTTATAAAAAAATTTTTCATTTTTCCGCTCATTAATTTTGATAGCGTAAAATTATATCCAAAATTTCGCGCAAAGGGTTAAAATTTGCTGGTTCACATCTGCTGTTCGGTCGATTGCGATTATTTTTTGCGCCGCTTGAAAGAGCTCACGCAAGAGCCGCTAATAGGCTATTTCTACGATCCAAATATCCATCCCTACGGCGAATACGTTCTTAGAATGCACGACTCAAAGCGAGTTTGTGAGAATTTGGGGATTAAATTTATCCCGGGCGAGTATGATTTTCAGGGCTGGCTACAGGGTGCGCGCGGACTTGAAAACGAGCCCGAAAAGGGCGCGCGCTGCGAGTTTTGCTTTGATTTTCGCATGCAAAAAACGGCCGAGCTCGCGCTAAGCCTAGGCGAGCACAAAATCACTACGACTCTTTTAATGAGCCCAAAAAAATCGCACTCTCAGCTTTGCGTCTCGCTGCAGCGCATTTGCGAGCGCCACGGGCTAGAGTTTATCGCGCCGGATTTTCGCAAAAACGGTGGCACGAACGAGCAGTTTGCGCTCGCGAAAAAGGACGCGCTCTATCATCAAAACTACTGCGGCTGTATCTATGCTCTCGCGGCACAGCGGAATGAACAGCGAAAGACCGAGCGGAATTCGAGCGGAATTTTGACGGCGGATTTGAGGCGAAATTTAGCCCCTGACGCCGAAATTTACGAGCTAATGTCGCCGATCGATCGGCAAATCTTGCCCGCTTCGGCAGAGGAGAAATTGAAATTTTACAAAAAGCTTTGCTCGCTCGAAAAAAATGGGGTGAAATTTAGCGTGCTGCGCGATCGGTTTTTAAACTATCGCCTGCTGTGCGCATGGATTAAATTTGACGGCGAGGTGGTACCTTCGTTTGTGCTGCAAGGCTCGCATTTTACGCGCGAAAACGTAAAGCTTAGCGTGGAGCGGGGGTGCGAAATTTTTTGCAGCGATAAGGGGGAGATTAAAATTTTAAGTCTGGCGAAATTTAACAAAATTTCAAGATCAAATTTCAAAAGCGTATCCGAAATGCTAAAAAATCCGCCGAGTCTTGCGCGCCAAAATAAAGCTCGTGCCGCCCTGTGCGCTGCGGGCTCGCTCTCGCCGATCATCGTCACGGACGAGATAAGAGCCGCCAAAGTTCAAATTTACGGGCTCTCGCGCATATTTTTAGACGTTAGGGAAATTTTAGTAAGAATTTGATAAAATTGCAAGATTTTTAAATAAAGGCAGATAATGATAGACATAAACGAAATTCTCTCCATCCTACCTCATCGTTTTCCGTTTTTGCTGATAGATCGCGTCGAAGAGCTCAGCATAGGCGAAAGCATCAAGGCCTATAAAAACGTAACCTACAACGAGCAGATCTTTCAGGGCCACTTCCCGGGGCATCCGATCTATCCGGGCGTAATGATCATCGAGGGCTTAGCGCAGGCAGGCGGCGTGCTGGCGTTTAAGAGCATGGAGAAAGACGGCGTCGATCTAAGCGACAAGGTCGTGTATTTTATGAGTATCGACAACGCTAAATTTAGAAACCCGGTTCGCCCAGGCGACAAGCTTGAATATCGCATCAGCGTAATCAAACACCGCGGACGCATCTGGGTGCTAAAGGGCGAAGCCTACATCAACGACGGCGCCACACTGGCCGCACAGGCGGAACTTCAAGCGATGATAATGGATAAATAATGGCTAAAGTTCACCACACGGCGATCATCGAGGACGGCGCGCAGATCGGAGCCAAGGTTGTGATCGAGCCGTATGCTTTCATAAGCGCGCAGGCTAAAATCGGCGACGGCTGCACAATCAAGCAGGGGGCGCGCATCATCGGCGATACGCAAATCGGCGAGGGCTCTAAAATTTTTTCATACGCGATCGTGGGCGAAATTCCACAAGATATGAGCTTTGAAGAGGGCGAGCGCACGGGGTTAGTCATCGGCAAAAACGCTACGATTCACGAGTTTTGCACGATTAGCTCGGGCTCGCATAAGGGCGACGGATTTACGCGCATCGGCGATAATCTCTTTATGATGGCGTATTGCCACATCGCGCACGATTGCGTGCTGGGAAGCAACATAATCCTAGCAAACAACGCTACGCTCGCAGGTCATGTCGTAATGGGCGATTATGCCGTTATCGGCGGGCTTACCCCCGTGCATCAATTCGTTCAGATCGGCGAGAGCTGCATGATCGCAGGGGCTAGCGCGCTTAGCCAGGACGTGGTGCCGTTTTGCTTAGCCGAGGGGAATCGCGCCTATATCCGCGGGTTAAATTTAACGGGCATCCGCCGCCGCTTCGATAAAGAGACGGTCGAGACGATAAATCGAGCGTATAAATTTTTATTTAACCAAGGCACGGGCTTAAAGGAGCAGGCGCAGATCCTTTTAGCCGAAACGAGCGATCAAAACGTGCGCAAGATGTGCGAGTTTATAATCAACACAAAACGCGGAATTCCGCTAGATAAGGGTAAAATTTAATGGCAAATAAGTGCAGTTTTTGCGGTGAGACGGGCGCGGACGGACGTCGTATCTATCCTAACGACGACGGTACGGCGGCTATCTGCAGCTATTGTATCGATATGGCATACGCCGCTATCCACGGCAGCGAGGGTCAAAATGAGGCGATACAAAATCAAAATAAAGAGATCGATTTCGAGGCTATCAAGCCAAAGGCGCTGATGGAGGTTCTTAACCGCTACGTTATCGGCCAGGAGCGCGCTAAGAAAATTTTTAGCGTCGGCGTTTACAACCACTATAAAAGAATTTTCAGACAGACCGACGCGAAGGGCGACGATACCGAAATTTCAAAATCAAATATCTTGCTTATCGGCCCTACCGGCAGCGGCAAGACGCTTATGGCGCAGACCTTGGCGCGATTTTTGGATGTACCGATTGCTATTAGCGACGCTACGAGCCTAACGGAAGCGGGCTACGTCGGTGAGGACGTAGAAAATATCCTCACCCGCCTTTTACAGGCTGCGGATGGCGACGTAGAGAAGGCGCAGCGCGGTATCGTTTTCGTAGATGAGATCGATAAGATCGCGCGAATGAGCGAAAACCGCAGCATCACGCGCGACGTAAGCGGCGAAGGGGTACAGCAAGCGCTTCTTAAGATCATCGAAGGAAGCGTCGTAAATATCCCTCCAAAGGGCGGTCGCAAGCATCCAAATCAGGACTTCATCCAGATCGATACGACAAATATTTTGTTCGTCTGCGGCGGCGCGTTCGATGGGCTAAACGAGATCATCAACCGCCGCATCGGGCAGAACGTGTTAGGGTTTAACCAAACCAAGCGCAGCAAAAAAGAGAGTTTAAATTTACTAAACATGGTCGAGGCCGACGATCTGGTGCATTACGGCATAATTCCCGAGCTCATCGGGCGCTTGCATGTAGTGGCTACGCTAAATGAGATCGACGAAAAGGCGATGGTTAGAATTTTAACCGAGCCGAAAAACGCGATCTTAAAACAATATCAAAAGCTCTTTGCGATAGACGGCGCAAATTTAAAATTTGACGACGACGCGCTAAGGGAGGTCGCGAGCCTTGCGATTAAGCGCAAAACCGGTGCGCGCGGACTTCGTAGCATAATTGAGGAGATCATGATCGATATTATGTTTGATCTGCCTGAGCTTAAGGGCTATGACGTCATCATATCCAAAGAGGTCGTAGACGGCGTATCCAAGCCGATACTTGTAAAACAAAATTTAACTGCATAAAGGGGATAAATGTTACTTGATTCGATTCTAGGATTATTTTCTAGGGATATGGGCATCGATCTAGGCACGGCAAACACGCTCGTGCTGCTAAAAGATAAAGGCATCATCATCAACGAACCGAGCGTCGTCGCGGTACAAAACGAACGCTACGGCAAGCAAAGGATCATCGCCGTGGGCGCCGAGGCTAAAGAGATGCTAGGACGCACTCCTGGCGATATCGAAGCGGTGCGCCCGATGAAGGACGGCGTTATTGCGGATTTTGATATGACGGAGAAGATGATTAGGTATTTCATCGAAAAGACCCACAAGCGCCGCTTTTTCGTAAGCCCGCGCATCATCATCTCCGTACCTTACGGGCTAACTCAGGTCGAACGTAAAGCCGTGCGCGAAAGCGCGATGATAGCGGGCGCACGCGAGGTTTATCTAATCGAAGAGCCGATGGCTGCAGCGATCGGAGCGGGCCTTCCCGTAAATGAAGCGCGCGGGTCGCTGGTCGTGGATATTGGCGGGGGTACCACCGAGATCGGCGTCATCTCGCTAGGCGGTATCATCAGCGCCAAATCCGTTCGCGTCGCGGGTGATAAGATCGACGCAAGCATCGTTAATTACGTCAAAGAAAAATATAGCCTGCTTATCTCGGAGCGCGCCGCCGAGGAGATCAAGATCAAAATCGGCACGGCGGTACAGCAGCAAAAAGATCTTACATACACGGTCAAAGGAAAAGACCAGATCAGCGGGCTTTTAAGCTCGGTCGATCTTACGAGCGAGGACGTTAGAGAGGCGATCAAAGACTCGATCAGAGAGATTGCGGACGCGCTGAAATTTGTGCTAGAGAGCATTCAGCCGGAAGTCGCCGCCGACATCGTTGAAAACGGCGTCGTGCTAACGGGCGGCGGCGCGCTTATTCGCGGATTAGATAAATATCTAAGCGACACCGTAAAGCTTCCGGTTTTTGTCGCGGACGAGCCGCTACTGTGCGTCGCAAACGGCACAGGAAAAGCCCTAGAAGAGATCAAATCGCTAAAACAAGCGGCAAATGACTAATCTCAAACTCCTCCTCGTCGCGGTTTTGCTGGTAGCCGTTTCGTTAACGTTCGGCTCGTATATCCACGGTAAATTTATCGGATTTGCAGGAGGAATTTTAGAGGTTTATTACAGCGTGAGCGATCGGGTAAAAAGCGCCGTGAACGAGCATTTTAACCAGGCAGAGACGATCAAAGCTCTACGAGAAGAAAACGCCGAGCTAAAAAAATCGGCGATGCTACTTAGCACGTTCGCGGGCGAGCTGAATAAAATTTTGATAGATAAAAATAGCTCCGTTTACGAGCCTAAAGTCCAGCTCGTAAAGGCGCTGAGCTATGCGAATCTAAACGACTACAACAAATTCTTCGTAAATTTTGAAAATTTTAACCCAAACAAAATTTACGGTCTCATCAGCGAGGGCAAGACCGCAGGGATTTTAGTAAATAAAGACGGGCGCCCGCTTGCGATCTTACAGCGCGACGAAAAGAGCAATTTCTCCGTTTTCATAGGAGATGCTCAAATTCCTGGCGTCGCAGGCGGCGAAAATAACGAGCTCGTAGTCAGATACATCCCGCAATGGCTCGATCCCAAGGTAGGTGATGAGGTGCTTACCAGCGGCAAGGACGGGATTTTTTTTGCCGGCGTGCCGGTAGGAAAGGTTAAAGAAATTCAAAACGGGAAGCTATACAAAAGCGCCGTCGTAGAGCCCTACGTGAGCTCCGAGATGCCGGCGTTTTTGTATGTCGTTACAAAGGAAAATTGATGCCTAAAAGAGATGATATTAAGACGATTTTACTGATCGGCAGCGGTCCGATCGTAATCGGTCAGGCGTGCGAGTTCGATTACAGCGGCACGCAGGCGGCTAAGACGCTAAAGAGCCTCGGATACCGCGTAGTGCTAATAAACTCTAACCCCGCTACCATTATGACCGATCCCGATTTTGCCGACGCTACCTATATAGAGCCGATCACCAAAGAGAGCATTTTGCGTATCATAAAGCGCGAGGGCGTCGATGCGATCCTGCCTACGATGGGCGGACAGGTCGCGCTAAACGTCGCGATGGAGGCTTACGAAAGCGGCGAGCTAGCGGGGGTAAAATTTCTAGGCGCCAAGCCTGAAGCGATAAAAAAAGGCGAGGATAGGGTAAAATTTAAAGAGGCGATGATTAAGATCGGAATGGATCTGCCCAAATCCAAATATGCTTACAATATCGAAGAGGCGATGGCTGCGGCGAATGAGATCGGCTTTCCGCTCATTATCCGCGCTAGCTACACCCTGGGCGGCGCAGGCAGCGGCGTGGCGTACAATATCGACGAGTTTAAAGAGGTCGCGCAAAATGGACTAGACGTAAGCCCGATAAATGAAATTTTGATCGAAGAGAGCCTACTTGGATGGAAAGAGTTCGAAATGGAGGTGATCCGCGATCATAAGGACAACTGCATCATCGTCTGCTCGATCGAAAATTTCGACCCGATGGGGGTGCATACGGGCGATTCCATCACGGTCGCGCCCGCTCTTACGCTTACCGATAAAGAATACCAAGCGATGCGCGACGCGAGTTTTAAAATTTTACGCGAGATCGGCGTGGATACGGGCGGCTCAAACGTGCAGTTTGCGGTAAATCCGCAAACGGGGCGGATGATCGTCATCGAGATGAACCCGCGCGTAAGTCGCAGCTCGGCTCTCGCGTCCAAAGCTACGGGCTATCCGATCGCCAAGGTCGCTACGATGCTAGCGGTGGGCTTTAGCCTGGATGAGATCAAAAACGACATCACCGGCACGCCTGCGAGCTTTGAGCCGGTGATCGATTACATCGTGACTAAAATTCCGCGCTTTGCGTTTGAAAAATTCCCAGGCGCAAACCCATATCTAGGCACTGCGATGAAAAGTATCGGCGAGGTGATGGCGATCGGGCGCAGCTTTAAAGAGAGCATTCAAAAGGCGCTGTGCTCGCTGGAGAAGGGCTACTTCGGTTTCGTGGAATTAAATTTAAGCGAAAAGGATCTTATCTTCGGGCTTCGCAACGCGCAGCAAGATAGAATTTTGTATATCGCTCAGGGCTTTAGAGCGGGCATGAGCGTGGATCAAATTTACGAGCTTAGTAAGATCGACCGCTGGTTTTTGAGCCAGATCGAGCAGATCGTAAAATTTGAAGAGTGCATCGATATGGAGATCATCAACGACGCGGCGCTTCTAAGACAGGCCAAGAGTTGGGGCTTTAGCGATAAGATGATCGCAAATTTGATCAACAAAAAGGACAATCTGGGCCTTACGCAAAACGACATCCATTTTGCCTGCGCCAGGCAGGGCATCAGCCTTGAATACAACGAAGTAGATACCTGTGCAGGCGAGTTTGCTGCGCTTACGCCCTATCTATACTCCAGCACCAACATAACGCCCGCCATCGCAAGTCGTAAAATTTCAAAAGATAATAAAAAAGTCCTCATCATCGGCGGCGGTCCGAACCGCATCGGACAGGGCATCGAGTTTGACTACTGCTGCGTACACGCCAGCTACGCTCTGCGCGATATGGGGATCACCACGATAATGTATAACTGCAACCCCGAAACCGTCAGCACCGACTACGACACGAGCGATATTTTGTACTTCGAGCCGATCGACTTCGAGCACGTTAGAGCGGTCATCGAGGCTGAGAACCCAGACGGCGTGATCGTGCATTTCGGTGGCCAAACGCCGCTAAAGCTCGCCAAGCGCCTAAGTACCGTGGGAGCCAAGATCATCGGCACGAGCGCGCGCACGATAGACGTAGCGGAGGATCGCAAGAAATTTAGCGAGTTCATCGCAAGTATCGGCGTTAAGCAGCCCAAAAACGATACCGCTATAAGCGAAGCCGAAGCGATCGAAAAGGCCGCTGCTATCGGCTATCCCGTACTCGTGCGCCCTAGCTACGTGCTCGGGGGTCGCGCGATGCGGCGCGTGCATAGCGAAGCCGAGCTTAGGCAGTATATGAGCGAGGCGGTGCGCGTGAGCGATCATTCGCCGGTGCTTATAGATAAATTTCTACTTGACGCGACCGAGCTTGACGTCGATGCGATCTGCGACGGGCGCGACGTATATATCGGCGCGATAATGGAGCATATCGAAGAGGCGGGCATCCACAGCGGCGATAGCGCGAGCATTTTGCCGCCGCTTAGCCTAAGCGCGGAGATGATCGATCTGGTAAGTCGCCAAACCAAAGAGATCGCGCTAAATCTCGGCGTCGTAGGGCTTATGAACATTCAATTCGCGATTTTTGAAAACGAGCTTTACATCATTGAGGTAAATCCGCGCGCGAGCCGCACCGTGCCGTTTGTCAGCAAGGCGAGCGGAATTCCGATGGCAAAGGTCGCTACCCGCGTAATGTGGCAAGGGGGTCTGCGCGAGGCTTTGAAATTTTACGATGAATTCGGCGTGCTGGTCGAAGAGAAGGGAATTTTAAAGCCGCGTATCAAAAACCATATCTGCGTAAAAGAAAGCGTCTTTCCTTTCAACAAGCTTGCGGGCGCGGATCTGATCCTGGGGCCCGAGATGAAAAGCACCGGCGAGGTGATGGGCATCGGCGAGAGCTTTGCCAAGAGCTTTGCCAAATCACAAATCGGCGCGAGCAACGCACTTCCAAGCGGAGGCAAGGTATTTTTGTCGCTAGCTGATCACGACAAACCGCGAGCCGTAGAGCTTGCACGCGCATTTACGAGCGCGGGCTTTAGTATCGCCGCTACGAGCGGCACTCACAAGCTGCTGGGAGAAAACGACGTGGAGTGCGAGTTTGTCTATAAAATCAGCGAGGGTCGCCCAAATATCGAGGACAAGCTCAAAAACGGCGAAATTTCGCTCGTCATCAACACTAGCGATAGTAAATCAAACTCTACCGATGCCGCAAAGATTCGCCAGAGCGTACTGCGCTTTAGGCTGCCGTATTTTACGACGATGAAGGCGGCGATCGCCGCTACGCGCTCGATCTGCTCGATAAAGGACGACTCCGCGCTCGAAGTTAAAACGCTGCAGGAGTATCTAAGCGGGGAGTAGTGAGTTGAAGTTTAGCAGCGGAATTTCTCGCTGCTAATACAGTAAGCCCAAGCTTTTACTTATATCTATTAAAAGTTTACTTAATGGTCTTTTGTTGATGTCTTTTTCATCTACATAAACTCCAATTATAAGTCTTAGTAAATCTTCTCGGTTATTAAAGACCTTCCCTTGGTAATTTTGCAAAAGCTCGTCAATATAGCTTTCCGTATAAATTTGAGATTTTTGTATGAGTTCTAATATAAGGTCTTTATGTTTTTGATATATACTAATAATGTGAAATAGCTCAAGAGTATTTTTGATTTCATTTTCGTCCGACTGTTCCAAAGTGTCACATTCTAGTTTAAAATCCTCTTCGCTATAGAGATAATCTGAATTTTTAGGAGTATATTTAAATAGGATTTTATCATTAATCGATGTATCAAAAGGGGAGCAAATATTTATGTTCTTGTTTGATTTTATATGATTGCAAGTGTGGCAACATGGAACTAGATTATAAATGGATATAGCAAAACAGGGGTATTCGCTTTTTGGAAAGAAGTGATCTAATTCTGCAGTTGAAATTATTTGATTGCCCTGCACCTCAAAATTTACTATGTAGTTTCTATTGCAGTATGGACATACCGATATATTCAGATTCTTTATATGCTCTATTCTAATTCTACGATTTATAAATTCTTCATAGAGATCTATATCTTTGTCAAATGTTATATTTTTTTCATCTATATATTTTTTTATGATCTTTAATTTATTAAAGTCCATAGTTATCAAGCTTTCTAAGGTGATAACATTGTCAAATTCTGAAAGTTTTATTTCTTTCAACTGTTTTTCTAATCTGTTTATGTATGATTTCAATTCCGAATTCTTTTTAAGTGCTTTAAATTTTCCTAGAATATTTCCTTTAAATTCGCTTTTAGCCTTATCTGTCATATCTATTTTAATCATTTTCTTCTAGTTCCTGTATTCGCTTTTCTAGTTTCTTTATATCATTTTTTATAATATCAATTTCGTCTATTTTATGAATACGTGCATCATTTAGCATCTGCCTAAGTTTGGCTTTTAAAATTGGCTCACCAATGAGTGATATAATATTCTCACAACCCTTTATTTCGTCGTTATTTAACCATGGCTTCTTTAGTATATTTATGACATTATCTATTTTTTCTTTTGCAAAATTTCCCATCAGTCCATTATTCATAAAAAATGCGTTGGCCAATAAAGTATGGATATTGGCTCCAAAGGTATTTATGTCCGGATAGACTTGTTTGCCATCTTTTAAAAATATGATATTTTCATTTGGGATATCAGATATAATAAAAGGCGAATGCGAGGTTAGTATCAGTAAAAATTTAAGATCTTTAAAATTTTCTAATAATTTTATAATTAAGTTAAATAGCTCCTTTTGCCATAATGGATGTAATCCATTTTCTGCTTCATCCAAGATGATGTTAAAAATTTCTTTGCCATCTTTATGATAAAAATCTATATAAAAAATCAATGAATAAATAAGGCTTAATATAGTTTTTTCTCCAAAGCTGAAATCCGAAAAGTGTCTTCCTGTTTCATCTATGACATCTAAATCGATGAATGAAGGTAGGCTAGATAAGATATCATTTAATTCATCATCGCTTCCGGATTTAAATTTCATCAAATCTAGTTTGCGGTATTTTTCCATAGCATCGATTAATTTAGCTAGCTCGTATACATCTTTATGTAGAGCATTTGAATTTTCTCTAAATAATGAGGTTAGATTCTTCTTATTCTGCAAATGTTCTTCTATCCAACTACTAGATAATAGCTCTCGAACAAATCCTTCAAATTTATTTTTGTCTTTATTTAAAACCCTAGGCTTGTGGTATAGTTCTTGTAACTCTAATTCTAAATCTGATCCTTCGTTTTTAAAAAAGTAAGTTTTTATTTTATCAGATTCGTTATCTTGGTTATTCATAGATATAATAAATGCAAATAAGTATTTTTTTAGCGATTCTATAGATAAAGATAACTTTAATTGAAGTACTATATTACGAACTGTTGCATTTGAAATTCTACTTTCCAATACGCTCTGGTTTAAGGATATTTTTATATTATGAGGTATAAATTCAAGGTTCTTTTTATCTTTAAATATACCATTTAATACTTTTTTTATGCCAATTTCTTTATTATTTTTTATTTTAAACATATTGAGCAAATATTTATTATAAGCTTGTCTTATATCTAATATGCCATTTGTCTTATCGGGGAATAGAAATGCATTTGCAATATCTGTCGGTTTTTGATCATCGCTATATAGCAAATAGGCAAGGTCCTTGTATCTTGTTATAAAAGTACTGGGCATCTCTATTGATGGATTATAAAGAATATTGAAAAATTTTTCTTTTCCTAAATCCTCAGAGTAATTTTTGCTATAATTTGGATTAATTTTAGGCTTTTCCAATCTCGGATTCACATCATCGCTAAGGTATATAAAAAATTTTTCCTTCTTCTTATCATATATTAACAGCCATCCACTCGAAGGGATCTCTGTTCCAGAGCCTCCTTTGTATGCGAGCATAGATAATAAAATAAATTCTACTATACTGCTTTTGCCGCTTCCATTAGATCCTATTAGAGCATTTACTTTTATATTATCGGGGAAAATATCGATATAGTTTGGATTTTCGTCTATAGTTAGTTCATTCTTCTCGTAATCATATTTGCATTTAAATTTCGAACCTAAGTTGAAGCCTTGCTTTTCAATATTTTTATGCTTCTCTATCCAAAGATACACTAGCTCCATTTTTATTGCTCCTTGATATAAATTGATCTTTTTTGCTTAATGTTTCCTTTGATTAATCATCCGCACGCAGCAAAAACGATCTGTTGCCGTCTTGTCCTGCGCCGAGACCTACCGCCGTGTCGCCTATTTCGGGCAGCTCGTCCATCCACACCCGAGTTTCTAAGCTCATCGGACAGAGCTAAATTCGACTTTAACCCTCCGTCGTAGTCGTAAATCAAAATCGAAATTTGCTCGTCGCCGTCGCGGCGCACCAGCTAAATTTGAGCCGCGCGGGGTTCGAATTTCGCGTAGATGATCACTTTTAAGTTCGGTAAAATTTTTGATCGTTATCACCACGAAGCCTTTAAATTTTATCAAAATTTTACGCGCGAGCGGATAAGCTGCGCGCTTGCCCTTGCGTTATCGGCGTTAAATTCTATAAAATTTAATGCATGGCGGCGGATTTTAAAATTTATTGCCTTTTTTGCACTTTAACTTTTGGGGCGGTTTTTGCGCCTTGCGCTTTTGCTTGCGGGCGCTCGATGATGCGGATATTGGCGTTTGAGCGGAGTCTGTCGTTAAACTCGGTGATCGCTTTTTTGCGTTCGGAGGTCACATAGCCTTCGATCGCCTTTTCTTGCACGCTGTCAAAATCAAGCGTACGAAGTCCCTTTTTGTCGTTTACGTAAAACATCTCGTAGCCGTTTCGCGTAGGAATGATCGGCGAAAATTTGCCCTGTTCGACGTTCGTGACGATGTATTTGAGCCCCTCGTCCATTTGATTGGCCTTGAGGGTTCCCTTCATCACATACACGTCGCTTGGGCGGAGCTTTGGATTTGCGCGGATCTTATCGAGTGGAGCCTGAGATTTTGCGATGTAGCGGGTGAGCGTGATGCTATCGAAGGTTGTAAATAATGAGCTATTTTGGCTGTAGAATTTTTTGACATTTTCGGGGGTCGTGCGGTGCTGTACGTCTGCGAATATCGAGCCATAGAGCTTTTCTTCAAGCAGTGTGCGGCGGATATTTGCTTTAAAGTCATCGTAGTTTATACCTTGCTTTTGCACAGCGGTTTTGAGCTGGTCTAAGCTAAGCTTATTTTGATCGGCGATCGCTTTGAGCCTCGCGTCGATCTCCGCGTCATTTACCGCGATACCGCGACGTTTAATCTCGGATTGTTGCAGCTTTTGCCCGATTAAAATTTCCATCGCGGCTTGCGGCGAAGCGCCCGTTAGCTTCTGAACTTTGGCTAGTTCGTAGCCGGTGATCGGCTCATTATCTACCACGGCGATGACGCCGTTTACTACTTCGGCATTTGCACAAATAACACAGATCATTGCGGAAAAAAGCAGTTTCTTTATCATTTTTAACCTTTATTTAGTCTTTTTGCTTTATAATTACAAGATCGCGATTATAACATTAAATGGTAATTTTTGCAAAGGAATTTTATGATAGTAACTCGTTTTGCGCCGAGTCCTACGGGATATTTACATATCGGCGGACTTAGAACGGCACTTTTTAGTTATCTTTACGCTAGAGCAAACGGCGGCAAATTCCTGCTGCGTATCGAGGATACCGATCTGAAGCGCAATTCGCAGGAGGCTGCTAAGGCGATCGAGGAAGCCTTTAAGTGGTGCAATCTGGACTATGATGGACAGATCGTGTACCAAAGCTCGCGCTTTGATCTTTACAAACAATATGTCCAAAAGCTGCTAGATGAGGGCAAGGCATACAGATGCTATATGAGTAAGGACGAGCTGGATGAGCTGCGCGCGCAGCAGGAAGCTCGCAAAGAGCGCCCGCGCTACGATAACCGCTATCGCGACTTTACCGGTACGCCGCCTGCTGGGATCGAGCCTGTAGTGCGTATAAAAGCCCCGCTTAGCGGCACGATAGAATTTAATGACGGCATCAAGGGCGAGATAAAATTTAACGCCGCCGATATTCTGGACGATTTCATCATCGCGCGCTCCGACGGCACGCCTACGTATAACTTCACGGTCGTGATCGACGACGCGCTGATGGGTGTCACGGACGTGATCCGCGGCGACGATCATCTAAGCAACACCCCGAAGCAGATCGTGCTGTATAACGCGCTAGGCTTTAAAATCCCGAAATTTTATCACGTCGCGATGATTAACGGCACCGACGGCAGCAAGCTAAGTAAGCGTCACGGCGCTACCGACGTGATGGAGTATAAGCGTATGGGTTATCTGCCGCAAGCTCTGCTAAATTTCTTAGTGCGCCTGGGCTGGAGCCACGGAGACGATGAAATTTTTAGCATGGAGGAGATGAAGCGCTACTTCGATCCTAACCATATCAGCAAGAGCTCGAGCACTTTCAATCAAACCAAGCTTGAGTGGCTTAATGCGCATTATATTAAAAACTCTGACGACGATGAGCTTGCCGCGCAGCTTATAGAATTCGGCGTCGATATCCGTTCCCATGCAAAAAAACATCTCATCGCGCAGCAGTACAAACAGCGCGCAAAGACGCTAGTGGAGATGGCTGAGGGCATTAAAATCCTTCTAAACCGTCCGAGCTGCTATGACGAGAAGGCGTATAAGAAATTTGTAACCGAAAGTTCGCTAAGCTTACTCGCAAAATTTTCGGATACTCTAAGCGCAAATTTAAATGCAAAGGAGTGTGAGGAAAGGACGATGGAGTTTTTGGACGTAAACGGCGCCAAGCTAAAGGATCTTGCTCAGCCGCTGCGCGTTGCGATCACGGGGGGAAGCGTAAGTCCGTCGATTTTTGAAATTTGTGAAATTTTGGGAAGCGACGAAGTTAAAACGAGAATTTCAAATTTAATCAAAAAAGGATTATAAAATGGCTAAAGTAAACGTTGAAGCGGCTTTGAAGTACCACATAGGCGGTAAAATCGGAACGAATGTAAAAACCCCGTGCGCTACGTCGGAGGATTTAGCGCTTGCATATACGCCAGGCGTCGCGGAGCCTTGCAAGGTGATCGAAGGTGATCACGAGGCCGCGTTTAAATACACGAATAAGGCAAATCTCGTAGCCGTCATCACCAACGGCACGGCGGTTTTAGGCCTGGGAGATATCGGCGCGATCGCCGGAAAGCCCGTAATGGAGGGCAAGGCGGTTTTGTTTAAAAAATTCGGCGGCGTAGATGCCTTCGATATCGAGATTGACGAAAAAGATCCTAAAAAGATAATTGAAATTTGCAAAGCGCTTGCGCCTACGTTCGGCGGTATAAATTTAGAGGATATCAAAGCTCCCGAGTGCTTCGAGATCGAGCGCGAGCTACAAAAAGCCGTTGATATCCCCGTCATGCACGATGATCAGCACGGCACCGCGATGATTACGGGCGCAGGGCTAATCAATGCAGCCATTATCAGCGGCAAAAAGATCGAGGATATGAAGATCGTAGTTAGCGGCTCGGGCGCTGCGGGCATCGCGTGTGCGAAGATGTATCAAAATTTAGGCGCTAAACATATCATAATGCTCGATTCCAAAGGGGTGATCCACAAGGGCCGCACCGATCTGACCGAGCAAAAGAAAGAATTTGCCCTAGATACCGCAGATCGCACGCTAGCGGATGCGATGAATGGCGCGGATATGTTTTTGGGTCTTAGCAAGCCGGGCGTTTTAACCAAAGAGATGGTAAAGACTATGGCGTCGCATCCGATCATTTTTGCGCTTGCAAATCCGGTACCGGAAATTTATCCGAGCGAGGTCGAAGAAGTAAGAAGCGACGCGATCGTAGGCACAGGCAGAAGCGACTTTGCAAATCAGATCAATAACGTTTTGGGCTTTCCGTATATCTTCCGCGGCGCGCTTGACGTAAGAGCCAAAAAGATCACCGAAAATATGAAGATTGCGGCCGCTCGCGCGATGGCGGATCTCGCTCGCGAAGAGGTCCCGGCAGAAATCCGCAAGATGCTGGGCAAAGAGAGCTTGAAATTCGGCAAAGACTACGTTATTCCAAATCCTTTCGATCCGCGCGTATTTGCCGTGATCTCGACGGCCGTCGCAAAAGCTGCGGTAGATGATGGCGTCGCTCGCGTCAAAGAATTCGACGCCGCGGCTTATAAAAAGAGCCTGGAAGCTAAAAAGATATGATCTCTCGCTCCAAATCGGGGCGAGATTAAATTTAAGAGACGCAGATGCAAAATTTAGCTTTACTTACCGATTTTTATCAGCTCAGTATGATGCAGGGCTATTTTTTTACAAAGCCCGATCAGACGGCAGTTTTTGACGTTTTTTACCGCAAAAACCCAAGCGGCGGCGGTTACGCGATATTTTGCGGCCTAAGCGAGGTCGTGGATTATATCGAAAATCTTAAATTTAGCGATGACGACATCGCATATTTAAAAAGTCTAAATTTATTTAAGCCCGAATTTTTAGAATTTCTAAAAGGCTTTAAATTTAGCGGCGAAATTTACGCAATGGATGAGGGGCAGATCGTATTTCCGCACGAGCCGCTGATCCGCGTCAAGGCAAACATTATGGAGGCGCAGCTCATCGAAACTGCGATCCTAAATACTATAAATTTTCAAACTCTCATCGCCACGAAAAGCTCGCGTATAAACTTTAGCGCCAAAAATGATCCGGTGATGGAGTTTGGCTTGCGCCGCGCTCAGGGGCGAAGTGCGGGCATCTACGGCGCAAAGGCCGCGATTATAGGCGGTTGTAGCGCCACATCAAACGTGCTCGCCGCAAAAAAATTCGGCGTGCCCGCGATCGGCACTCACTCGCACTCGTGGATTCAGAGCTTTGATAGCGAGTTGGAGGCATTTCGCGCTTACGCTAAAATTTATCCGAACAGCACGCTTTTGCTCGTCGATACCTACGATACTCTCGCAAGCGGCGTGCCGAATGCGATTACGGTTTTTAAGGAGCTGCGCGCGAGCGGTCATAAGCCGCTTGGAATCCGCATAGATTCAGGCGATCTGGAGTATCTAACCAAGCAGGCGCGTAAGATGCTCGATGCTGCGGGCTTTAATGACGCAAAGATCACCGCATCTAACGATCTAGACGAATACGCGATCGATCAGCTTAAGCTTTTCGACGCTAAAATCGATAGCTGGGGGATCGGCACGAGGCTCATCACTGGCGGAGATAGTTCGAGCCTCGGCGGCGTGTATAAGCTAAGCGGTATCGAAAAAGATGGCGAGATCGTGGCTAAGATCAAAATTTCAAACGATCCGCGCAAGATCAACAATCCCGGCTACAAGCAGGTCTTTAGACTCTATGACAAAGATAACGGCATGGCGCTTGCCGATCTGATCACGCTTGATGGAGAGAGCATAGACGAGAGCGCGCCGCTTGAAATTTTCCATCCGCTTTACACCTACAAGCGTAAAATTTTAACGAATTTCAGCGCGCATAAGCTCTTACGTCCCGTTTTCAAGGAGGGCAAATTCGTAGGCGTGCGCCGCAGGGTAAGCGAGATCGCGCGTTTTAGCAAGGAGCAGAAGAGCAAATTTTGGCTCGAGCACCTTCGCAACGTCCATCCGCAAAGCTACAAAGTGGATCTCTCTCAAAAGCTTTGGGATATCCGAAAATCACTCATCAACGAGTGCAACCTAAATTTAAAGGAGAAATATGTTTAAAGTTCTATCGTGCGCCGCTTTGGCGCTAGTTTTGCTAGGATGCGGCTCAAACCAGCTCCGCCAATCCCCGGATAGCGCTATGAATAAGCAAGCACAGAGCGAAAAAACCATAACTAAAAAGAACGCAAAGACCTTCTATTTCGTCGATGACAAGGGCAAAAAACTTTCGCTTAGCTCAAACGACGATTTCAATACCGCCGTGTTAAAGGACGATAGCGGTAAAAGCTACGATCTTAAGCGTGACCGCGCCGCCGACGGCATCTATATGGATAATAAAGACGGAGTGAGCATCCACTTCAAAAAAGGTGAGGGTATAGTGGAGTTTAGCAAATACAAATCCATCCCGATCACCGAGGTCAAATAAATCCTGAAATTTTTTGGTTAAATTCCGATTTAGCGCCGGAATTTAACCTCTTTTCCTGCGCTAAATTCGGAGAAAGTTATGTTATTAGGCAAAATCGATTATCTAAATTTGCTCCCATTTCACGTATTTTTAAAATCACTTCCGCTGCCGTCCTATGTCAAAAAATCGATAGAATTTAAAAAAGGGGTGCCGAGCAAACTCTGCGCCGATCTTTATTATAGGCGCATAGACGCCGCGGTAATCTCCAGCATCGAAAGCCGCCGCGCAAAATACCGCAAACTGCCTCTTGGAATCGTCGCAAAGCGCGAGGTTTTAAGCGTACTCGTGCGCAAAAACTCGGCGCCCAGGCTTGATCCCGCGTCGATGAGCTCAAATATGCTAGCTCGCGTGCTGGATCTTAGCGGCGAGGTGCTAATCGGTGATAGTGCTCTAAAGGCGCTGCTTTCGCAGGGCAAGGATAAATTCTACGATCTGGGCGAAATTTGGCAGCAGCGCACGGGCTTGCCCTTCGTTTTTGGGCGGCTGTGCTGCGTGAAAAACGAAAAAGCTTACGCGCGCCTGGCGACGAAATTTTTACGTTCGCGCATTAAAATTCCAAGATATATCCTGCAAAGCTACGCCCTTTCGCGCGGCATAAAAGAGCGCGAAATTTTAAATTATCTGAAATTTATCGGCTATAAGATCGACGTCCGCGAGGAGCTGGCGCTGAAAAAATTTATCGCCAAATCCAAAAAATTAAAATTTAATCCGGTTCAAAAGGAGGGGCTATGAAATCTTACATCGACGGCTTGCTGCTAAATTTAAAGCGCGCCAATCCCGGCCAGGAGGTCTTTATCCAAGCATCGACCGAGATTTTATACTCGCTCATACCGCTTCTAAAGCGCGACGAGCGATACGTGAAAAACAAAATTTTAGAGCGCATTTTAGCGCCCGAGCGCACGATGATGTTTCGCGTCGTCTATATGAGCGACGACGGCGAGCCCTGCGTGCATACGGGATATCGCATAGAGTTCAACTCCGCCCTGGGCCCCTACAAAGGTGGACTGCGCTTTCATCCGAGCGTAAATTTAGGCGTTTTAAAATTTTTAGGGTTTGAACAAATTTTTAAAAATTCCCTCACGGGTCTTAATATCGGAGGCGCAAAAGGCGGCGCAAATTTCGATCCCAAGGGCAAGAGCGACGGCGAGATTATGAGATTTTGCCAAGCTTTTATGTTAGAACTTCACCGCCTAATCAGCTCCAATACCGACGTGCCCGCAGGCGACATCGGCGTGGGCGGCCGCGAGATCGGCTATATGTACGGCGCATATAAAAAGCTCACCCGCAGATTCGACGGCGCGCTTACGGGCAAGGGGCTAAGCTGGGGCGGTAGTCTTGCGCGCACCGAGGCTACGGGCTACGGCTCCGTGTATTTTGCAAACGAGATGCTAGCTACCAGGGGCGATTCGCTGCACGGCAAAATTTGCACGATCTCGGGCGCCGGCAACGTTGCGATCTACACCGCCGAAAAGCTCTATCAGATGCAGGCTAAGCCCGTTACGGTAAGCGATTCCACGGGCTTTATCTATGACGCCGATGGAATAGACGTGGCGCTTCTTAAAAAGCTAAAAGAGCAGCTGCGCGTAGGGCTTATTGAATATACCAAAGAGCGTCCCGGCGCAAAATTTACCCCCGTAAGTGCCTATCCCGCAGGCCGCAACGGCGTGTGGAGCGTGCCGTGCGATGCGGCATTTCCGAGCGCTACGCAAAACGAGCTTAATCTGGATGATGCGCGAACTCTTTACGCCAACGGATGCCGCATGGTTTGCGAGGGCGCGAATATGCCCAGCACGCTCGAGGCGGTCGATTTTATGCTCGAGCAAAAGGACCTTCTTTTCGGTCCTGCGAAAGCGGCGAATGCGGGCGGCGTGGCTACGAGCGGGCTTGAGATGGCGCAAAACGCGCAGATGGCGTCGTGGAGCTTCGAGGAGGTCGACGGCAAGCTGCGCGAGATCATGTGTCACATATTTCGCACCAGCTACGAGACCTCGAAGGAATTCGGCGCGGAGGGCAATCTCGTGCTGGGCTCGAATATCGCGGGCTTTCGCCGCGTAGCCGACGCGATGCTGGATCAAGGGCTGGTTTAGGCCTGCTTATCGCGCCCAAAGTCGCAGCTCGCTTTTAAATTTAAACTCTTTAAATTTACAGCAAGCCTTTGAACTACGGCGGGTTTGATAAAATTCCAATCGTTTGCGCCGAGGATATAGCCGCTCATCGCTATAATCCTCTCTGCGCGGGTTGCATTGACATCTTGTGCGCTACATAAATTTTAAATGGTGCTCAGGCGCAATGCGGTTTTAAAATTTTAAGTCGTCGTAGTGTCACTTTTAAATTTAACCGCAAGCGCGCAAAGTCCGCCGCCGCCAAATTTTATCTTTAAATTTGGCGGGTAAATTTTGCCAGTTAAATTTAGCTTTGAAATTTGACGTTTAAAATTTAGCTCGAAGCCGCTTTTAAATTTAGTCTAAAATTTTATCTCAGCTCGCCCGTGCAGCGCGTAAATTTAAACCGAGCACGGGCTGAGCGTTTACCGCATTTTGGCATAATGGCGCAAATTTTATCCAAAGGTTGCAATATGAAAAAATTTATGGTTTTACTCGCCGCCGCGTCGCTGTCGCTCGCGCATGCGGACGTAACGGATATCCTAAAGCAGGGCGCGGACGTGCTCGGTGCGACTCAGAGCGGAAATTACAAAGAGCTGCTCGCTTCCGCTACGAACCGCGCCGTAGCCGAGCTCGCCAAGGGCTACATCCACAGCAAGACCGCTAAAATCGAGCTTCCTCCTTCGCTTAAAGCGGCTGCGAAGCTTGCGAGAAAGGTGGGCGGCGATAAATGGGAGCGCGAGCTCGTCGTGAGTATGAACGATGCCGCTACCAAGGCGGTAAGCGGTGCGAGCAAGATATTTTTGCAAGATCTGAAATCGATGAGCGATGCCGACGTTAAAAAGCTCATCGGCGGCGGCGACACGGCGCTTAGCGAGTATTTGCAGAGTAAATCGGGCGCGAAGCTGCGGGCGGTTTTCAGACCGATCGTAAGTGACATGATGAGCAAAAACAGCTTCGCGACGGCGTATAACGGGCTAAATTCCTTCGCGCAAAACAAGATCGCGGGCAATGAAGCGGTGCAAAACATCGCGCGCGGGCTGGGCGCGAGCGAGTATCTGCCTAAGCAGGGCGAGGATCTGAACGATTACATCACGCAAAAGACGCTAGACGGGCTATTTGCGGTGATGAGGGAAAAAGAAAGCGCGCTTCGCGGTAGCGCCGTCGGCAAAGGTGCTGGGATTTTAGGCAAGGTGCTTCAATAAAGCTCGCGGCGAGGCTTTAGCGTAAATTTCGCCGTATAGCTAGCTGCTTCCTGTTGCTTCGCGCTGCTGCCTGCGTAGTCTAAAGCTGCGCGCAAAGTGCCCGCTCGCGTGAAGCGGCTGCTTGCGGCAAATCATCGGGCGCGCGGCGAAATTTAGAAGTTCGTTTACCGCGCGCTCGCGGCAGATTGGCTTTATACGATAATCTTGCTGCGAAGTTAGTCTGCGAAATTTGAAACTGTAAAATTTAGAAATTTAGCAAGACGTAAAGGATTTGAAATTTTAAAATTTCATGCGGTGTTTAGGTTCGCGTATAGACAGCGTTTATATCTGAAATTTTAAAAAGCGGCGGAGTATCGGAATAGCAGATCTGTAATAGATGAGTGTAAGGATAAAGCAAGAAAAGCCGTCCTGTAAATTCGCTTCTTTCATATCTCTCTTTGTGTTCTGCAAAACCGGTTTACTCATTAGTCCTATTATTTTCCGATTCCATTTTTCTTAATTCTTTAAGCGCTCTATTATGGACATTGGCTTGCTTGCAAACTCTACCTTCAGCAGCAATATATCTTACTAAATTTATATCATTTGTATCGATTGCTATCAATAATCTACCCATGAGCCTTTCCTCTACAAAAAACGTATAATCGCACTTTGCACACAAATTGCTTTCATAAATTATAAATAATAACAAAACTACTACGGCGCAAATTATAAATTTTAATACTTTAACCATATTTTCTCCTTGTGTGTATTCTTCCCGTATATATTGATAATGTCGATTGGCGAGGCATTATATCACTTCTTATTTTTAAATTTAAATCTCTTTCGCTTTATTTTTATAAAATTTTCCAACTCTTTATCGGTAAAATTTAAAATCTCTTTTCGATTTTGTAAATTTATATAAGTATATCTTATGTCGCAGCATCTATAAAAAATATATTTCCAATTTTTAATTAGCCAGTCCGTCTCTACTGTATTTTTATCCGTTTTAAATAAAAACGGCAAAACCCATAAGCCCGCCTTGTAGCCGCTAATTACGATCAATTTTATAAAATTTACTCCATCATCGTCTTTTGCTTTTACTACGATAAAGCTTACATTTTTCTCGTATGGATAGCAGGATTTTCTACATTCGATAATATCTCCGACCTCGATCTTTCCGCGAAATTTCAAGAGAGGAATACTAAATTTTTTCATTAGGTTCCTCTTTATGCGTCTATTGCGTCCGAATTTATCCCTAGGTTTTATCAGTCTGAAACCAGGGATTGTTTCGTCGCAATCTTTTAGTTCATCGCTACTAAGGTAATTATCGGAGCATATAAATACCTCCTGGGGGCTCGCATTGATGCCGAAATTTGCTAAATTACGAATCAATTGCTCCTTATCCACGACAAATCCCGCTTTACTTGATAGCATCTCGCTAGGAAGCTCAAAATATCTGGTATTTTTTAAATTTAAAAGGCAGGGATTTTCTGTCCAGAAACATCGCTCATCGCAGACCATAAGCTCATCGTCGTTAAATTTTATAATATCGCCTCTTTGTAAATCATTGTCGAAGGTTGATATTGGTAAGATGGTCATTTAAAGTCCTTTTTGCTTGCTAGATTAAACATGTTCATAATAAATTTTCGTTATTTATAATCGCTAAATTACACCTCTATAACCACATCCTTATACTTTTCATAAAGCCTCGGCTTTAAAATTT
>NZ_CAJPRT010000018.1 GCF_905373215.1 uncultured Campylobacter sp. | reverse complement strand
TTTTAAAATTTACAAAGGCAAAATCGCTTTTTTAGTCGCGAAATTTTATTTTAAAAAGTGGCGGATGAAGATCGTCTCTTTTCATCCGCACTACTCGATACGCTTCCTGTATCGCTATTTTTGCGTTGCACACGCAGCCTGCTGACATAATCCCCCACCCTTTTGATCGTAAATTTTACTCCACCTCCCCAATGGCGCAAAATTTACGTTAAAATTTATAAGAAATTGCCATATGAAGCATACTTTAGTACAGCCATATAAAAATCAATGAGCATAAAATTTTACCTAAAAATTTGCACCCGCTCGCAATAATACTCGTCTTAAATTTCCACAAAGCGCTAAAAATCTATGCACGTTCGCCGCAGCACTACTTCAAACTCCCCGTTAAATTATTAAATGTGTAAGTCGCGCGTTCACTATAACGCTACCGGGCTTGTATTGCACTCACCAAGCTCATCCTCATCAATGCTAAAACAGCATTAATCATATTGCTAGAAAGCGTGTCAGCCGGCAGGTATAAAAGAGAACTACTGCGAAAGTGGCGCAAAATACGATACCTCCACGCCTAGCTGCTTAGTGCTTGCTGCTCTGCGAGTGCAAGCCCAAGATCCAAAAAGAGATTTAAAGTAAAGTAGCGCCTGCTACCCTACGCGCGTGCAGGTAGCTCAAAGCTGCCAAAAAGTTTGCGCTCACTTCGCCACTGAGCGCAATTTGCCTATTGCGCAGCTATTAATACTTTCAGATTTTAACTTGTTCACTTTTACTTTCCGTCTTTTAAATGCCTGCGCACAGCTAGCTGCAAAGACGTATTCGCTGGATATGCCTGTAGCTCGCCCCTCATGCCCTAGATAAAAATCCGTCGTAATTTATGCAGATATTTGACAACAGGATCGATGCGATCTTTCATACGAAGTCTAAAAGCGCTACGCCGATACTGATGCGCACCATTTTTTTGCTCTGCGCGCGCTGCCTACGTCGATGCGGTCACAATTTTTCTGATACGACACTTAAAGACAACCTATCGCCAAAACTACTGAAAAGCTTTTAGCCTTGTTTTTTCTGCTTTAGAATTTAATCTCAATCAGTTCTTTGCTAAACCGACAGAACCTCCATGTGTTTGATATATCATCAGCTCATCCACGCGGAATTTAGCTAAATTTATTTGGATTTCTAAAGACGCGGCAACTTACATCGCACCCGCATTTCAGATCACTGCGAAATTTCGCCGTTACATTGCAAAGAGTTAAATTCTATCGAGCAAATTTATTACAAATTTTAAGAGCAGCAAAAGCGGTAATGGATGGTTAATGCTTTTCTATATGGATACCGCCGCCATTAAATTTTAACCAAAGGCACCCCTTAAATTTGTACTCTTTAAATTAGCCAGCAAAAGCTTAAATTTAAAGGTTTCCTACGAAAGCAAACCCCGCAATACTTCATTAAGCGGCGCAAAAGCCGCTTTAAATTTCACTCTGCGATGCGATTTACCCAGATCAAAAACTCATCGCTCGGGTTCTCGTCGTCCATATGCGCGGAGGTGAGGAGCTCAAACGCAGTTTGCGGGATCGTCGTTTTAAACGTGTCCTTAAACCACTGCTGAAATTTTACGTTTGGATGCACGATAAAGTCGTCGCTGTTTGGCGGCGCACTAAAATCCTCATCCCAGCAGATTTCATCGTATCCGATCGCGAGCAATCGCAAAAAATCAAGCCCATTGCGAGCCAAAACGCAGGTCATGATCGAGCCCGAGCCGGAGCCCATGTGCGGGGTCTAGCCTCGCCCGCATCATCCAGCCACAGCGCACACATCGAGCCCTCCGAGCCGCTGCCTGCGAACACGCAGAGCCTCTGCTTGATCTCCGCGGCAAGCTCGCGATCCTCGCCGTAAAACCAATACCTTAGCTCCTCGTCGCGATTTTTCGGCTCATCCGTGAAAAATACGATGTCCGTGCCGCCCTCGCGCTCATCATCGCTCCAGCTCTGCTGCAGCCGATCCTGCGGATAGAGATAGCCGCGTCCGCGTCCGCCCGCGTCGTCATAAAAGCCGTTTGCTTCGATCCACGCATAAAGCGCCTGGGTCTCGCTCGGCACGCGCATGCCCTGCGGTAGCGCTTCGCGCAGCTGCGCTAGTAATAAATTTTCCACGATCGCTCCTTTTGCTGAATTTGTCCTTCAAATTTTACTTTATTTCGGCTAAATTTACGGATATTTTTCTAATATCTGCGGCATTTTACGCGCCCCGTCGCTACAAGCGCAAATCAGGCTTTTAAAATTTAGCCGATTTTGGTTGTGATACGTACGCGGCGTCGACGTGAGCGCATATTTGAAAAAGTATGAAAATTTTAAGTATAAAAATGCGTAAAATTTTACAACTTAAATTTTATTATTTTAAGGTCTCTTTGCTTCTTTGTAGAAATTTACGGTTTTAAATTTAACTCGCCGCAAAGAGTAAAATTTTAGCGATATCTATATATTTAAAATTTCTCGCGTCTTTTGTTTGCACGCCTCAAATTTGCTCAAACTCCGCGCGTCTTTGCAGCTCGTTTTTCGCCCCTATTTTGGTATATCCCGAGCCTCGCCCTAAAAAATATACATAGCCGGTATCTTTAAACTCCACCGCAAGCGGCATTTGCGCACCTTCTACGCCCTCGCAAATAAGCTGCGCAAGCGCATACTCCTCCAGCGCAAAGGCGTGCGGATACAGACTTATCTTTTTTAGATTTTTAAGAGCGGCGAGCGGCAAAAGCGCCGGATATGGAGCCTTGCACTTCACCCAGGTTAGTTTTAGCACTTAAAGACTGCATAAGCCTTTGAGAAACTCGAAATCTACAATCGGCTGATCCCAATCCAGCGTGCCGTTGATACACAGATATCGCAGCGAGGCCATGCCGCTAAGTCCCGAAAAATCGCTCGCTCTGCGTAAATTTTCAAAATGCGCCGATCTTAAGCTTTTCAGCTCGCGCAGAGGCGAAAGATCGCAAAATCCCGATACGTATTCCAAAACGAGCTCCTGCAGATCCCCACACTCAAAAATCTGCTCCCAAAAAGGAGTATCCGTCCCGATAGTAGCGATCTGCAGGCTCTATTTATCCGCTACGGGGCCGTTTAGCGCGAATGCAAAACGCTCGCGGTTGGGCACCATCGCCCAGTAATCATCCTTTCGATCTAGCAAATCTGCAAAGTGATGTATCATTTGCAATCTCCGTTTTTAAAATTTTAAAGCGCGTGATTTTATCGCGCAAACGGTGCGCTAAATTTAAGTCCATCTATCGAGCTCGCAAACCCTGCCGCCCTAAAATTTAGGCTCGCCGCGGCTCATCCCGCAAATATCCCCGCCACAATAACTCGCCGCGTATTCTGCAAATTTAAGCCTGCCGAATTTAAGCCAGGCGGGCTCTAGTCAAACTTAAGCCGCACAAGCTTTTGTTAAATCAAGCTCACGCGCTTCGAATTTGCAAATTTCGCCGCTGCTTGACCTAACGGGCGAATTTCGTCTAAATTCCAAGCTCGGCTCTTACGAGCGCTTCGTTTTGCGGCGTCAAAAAGCCCGCGATATCCTGCCACATGGAGTGAAAGCCGTATCCACCGTCTATCATCTCGCTACGCGCGGCATCCAGGCTCCAGCCCTGATAGATCACGCGGTACATCGCCACCACAAGCCCCGTGCGATCGGCTCCGTGATAGCAGTGCACGAGCACGGCGCCCTCCTTTTGGCGCTCGCGAATGGTGCGCAAGACGTCCGCGATCTGCGCGGGCTTTATCTCCCAGCTTTGAAGCGGCTTGTTCGTGAGCCAAAATTGATCCCCAAACGCCCTTTTGTCGCCGCCTCTACTAAAATGGCGCAGATTTACGATGCTTTTGATGCCAAGCTCGTGCAGCTTTGCGGCGTAGCTTCCGTCAAGTTGAGCGCTGCGAAATAGCAGCTCGTCCACGCGGTAGAAATTTTTTGCTTCGTCGATGAGGGTTGCTTTTTGCGATGAGTTCGAGTTTGTGTCGCGTGCTGCGGTATCTGCATTTTTAAAATGCGTGTTTTGAAATTTGGCGTCTTTTACGTCCGCGAGATTTTGCTCCGCGCCGCTTGTTTTTCTAAAATTTATGGAATTTGCTTCTGTCGCGAGCTCCGCATTTACGCCGGTAGCAAAGAAAAATGCGACCGATAGCGCAAGGGTTTTAAATTTCAAATTTCATCCTTTAAATTTGGCTAAATTTTATGATTTTGCGTAAAATTTGACGCCATACGGGTCAAATGCAAAATAGCAAGCGCGCCTAAATTTAACGCGAAATTTGAGCATCAAGCCCGCCCAAATCGCAGCCAAATTTTGCCGCGAGCCAGCAAGCTGCACCGTAAAATCAAAATTTCGTTTTTAAATTTCCCCGTTCCCGCCCTGGGTATCGCTAGATCAGCATTAGGTAGTTACATTGCGCAGTTACATTGCCCCTGTAAATTTACTGAAAATAAATCGTAAAAGGGGTGCGCCCGTTTCCGCGAGCGCTAGAGTTCCGTTGCAGGGAAGGTTTTCATGCTCGCCCCTTGCGATACTTACCCGAAATTTTTCTAAATTTTACGCTTTTAGCTTTCAATCAGATCGGTCTGCCAGTTCGCGCCTTGCAGCGTCGTGTCAAGCTGCCTGATCTGCTTTGCTAGCTCGTCTACCTGCTTTTGTAGCGCCGCGACGTCGACCGTGCTTAGGATTTTAATCTCGCTGCGCGAATAAACATCCACTTTTTGCGCGGAAGCTTGCGCAAAAGCCCGCAATGCGCCCGCTTTTAGCGTGAGTACGTCGCGTTTAGCGATCAGCTCTGTTAGGCTCTTGCCGTCTGCCTTTGCGGTGCAGTTGGTTAAATTTATCCGAACGATTAGCCGCTCAAGCTCGCTTGTGAGCGCGTCCAGCTCGGCTAGCAGCGCCTTTGGCTCCTCGCTTGGTTTCTCGCCCTCTTGCACCTTTGCGTTGTCTGCGAGCCTTGATTTTAGCTGCTCGATGCGTTTTTGTATGTCGGCGCGCAGTATCAGCGCCTCGGCTAGTTTCATTTTCGTCCTTTTTTAAAATTTATTTGCTGCCGCCAAGCTGTCGATCTTGTCCGTAGTGCGGTGAATACGGGCCGTAGAGCAAGCATTTGTTGCAGTTTTGGCCTAGCAGCATCGCATCTGCGCTCGCAGAGAGCTTGTATCCCGCGTCGGAGACGGTATCGCCGATCTGTTTGATGACCGCGGAGATCAGCATGCCTACAAGATCGTTACTACCTCTGCTTGAGTCGTCGCTTACCTGCGCCGAACCCTCCCAAAGCGTCGCGCCGCTTCTCAAATCCACGAGCTTGGCATTGACCGCCACGACGCTTACGCTATTTAGCAGCATATACGAAGTGCCGTATTTTACGACATCCATGTATAGCACGGCGTCCACGCCGAAAATTTGCCTTAGCTTGTGCGCGGAGACGTTTTGGATCTCGCTCGCCTCGTAAATTCCGTTATTTTTGAAGGTCTCATGCACGAGCGCAGGCGAAAATACGTAATAGCCCGCCTCGCTTAGCGGATAGATCGCGTTGGCAAGCACGGCAGCACCTGCGTCCACTTCGGTCGTTTCGTTTGTCGGCATCAAAACCAAAATCGATCGCGGCTTAGCCTGCTGAAGCGACGAATAGTCGTAAATTTCAGGCTCGCTTAGAGCACACGCGTTAAAAAACAGCGCCACGAATACGCTAAAAATCGCTATTTGAGCTTTATTTTTCATTTTTTAGCCTTTTTATTCGTTTTGCCGCCCTGCTTCGCGGCAGCTTTGCCTTGCTTCGCAGAGGCTTTTTTGGCGGCTTCGCGTCCGCTTGATCCTTGGACTTTATCAGCGCCCGGCTTGGTCGCAGCCTCAGCCTTTTTAAGCGCGGCCGGGTTTGTAACGAAGGTTAAAAACGGCTTTGATTCAGGGAAGGCCTGAGCTTCTTTATCGAAATTCTCTCTCGCCCTCGCGCCGTTGCCCGCGCTTAGATATAAAAGTCCCAGATGCGAATAAAGTCCCGGCGGGACTTTGAGCCCTTTTTCGTATGCCTTTTGGATAGATTTTTCAAGCGCTTCGATCTGTTCGCCTACGTCGCCTTCTTGCTTTAGATACTGATAAGTCGAGTCCGTGTAGCTGCCGTCCCAGTAATAAATTTGATTCCGCGTCCCGCCGCCGCAGCCGCAAAAAATCACGGCCGCAGCGGCAAGCGCAAGAGCGCTACCTGCTTTCAAATTTAATCCTTATCTTAGTTTAAACGCGCCGTTTTCAAGGCCGTTTACGAGATTATTGACCGCTTCGATGATCGCTAGGCTTAGCACCTTGCCGTTTAGCGTCGAATCATAGCCCGCAGTGCCGCCGAAACCTAGCACTTCGCGATTTGATAGCTCATACTCGCCCGCGCCCTGAGTCGAAAAGACCACCTCGGACGTCCTGACGTCAACGATGTTTAAATTTACTTTAGAATACGCGGTTTGAGTCTTTCCCTTGCCTAAAATTCCAAACAGCTGATGATCTCCGGTCGTCTTGCGGCCGAATTCAGTCACGTCGCCGGTGATAACGTATCTGGCGCCCTTTAAGTTTTGCGCGCTTTTGGAGATTGCGCTTTCCTCTTTGATGGCGCGCATATTCGTGCGATCAAGCACCGAGAAGCGTCCCGTTTGCTGTAAATTTGAAATAAGGATCGTCTGCGCTTGGTTGCCCAGTCTGTCCTCGCCGTCGGAGAACACGCCGTTGTTGTAAGAGGACTGGTTGTTAAAGCGTCCTACCGACACGGCGATCCGCTCGCCAGAGTAGTTGGTGTTTAAACTCGCTACCGTAGGAGTTTGCACTACACGAGAGCTCTCTTTCGCGCATCCGCTAAATAGCGCCAGCACCGAAGCTGCAATAACGGCAGCCGATATGGTTTTTTTGAAATTCATTCTTTACTCCTTAAGAAAAATTTTCCGTATGATAGCAAGAAATTCTTAAAAAAACGGATACGATTTATTTCAAATTTAATTAATTTGCCTTAAAATACGCCATGTCAAAATCGCGGAAATTTGATAAAGATCGCGCGAACAGCGGCGTCACTTTAAAGTAAGCAAATTTTAAAAGAGGCTTGCCGATGCGGAGCCGCTTTTAAAAAGCTTATAAAAAAACCGCGCGCAGCTCTGCCTCAATTTAAATTAAACTCATCCGGTTACGCTGAAATTTAGGGAAGTTTAAACGATATGTTTTTAAAATTCAACTTATATTTTTGCAAGGTGAAATGCGCGTACTAAAGCTCTGCGAAATTTCAATTTTTTCAATGAGGCAGCCCGGATCGATCTTAAAAACGATAAAAGTTCAAATTTGAAAGGATCCATATGCTAAAAAGCTACTTTAAAAATTTAGGCGCAGATTTGCGCACGGGCAAGCCGCTACTACATCCAATTCTGGTGACGGCGGCATTCTTGGCAGTACGCCATCTTTGCTACTATATAATTTTTCATTTTATTTTTGATCGCTGGTATGGCTGGGATTTCATAGGAAAAGGGATATTCGTATTTATGCTTGAGTTTACGTGTAGCGCCTATTTTATCACTCTATGCACACATTTTTTGCTCGTGCGAAAGATCAGATACTCTTTTGCGCTTATATGGGCAGCGCTTGCCATTTTGCTCGTGACAGCGTGCTTTTGGGGATATTATCGCGTAGATATCTATCATCAAAAAGAAGGTGTGTTTTACTCTTTTTTCCTCGCATCCTTAATCGCCACGAGCATCTATCTTCTGTTTTTATCGGTCGTATGTAAGCGATTTTTGCCGATTATTTACGCAGCGGTATTTGTCGCAAGCTACGCATTGGCGATTTATATCGTTTTTAAGACGGAATTATTTGGATTTTTTTCGTCCGTTCAGGCGCTATTGATCGTTTGCCCTTTGCTATGGGCGTTTTATTTCAAATTTGAGTTCAAAAGAATTTTCGCCTCAGAGGATAAAAACACGCAAATAAACGCACCTGCAAGTGGCGAGGAGTGAAAATTTATCCGCAACAAAATACTACAAAATTTTACTGCCGCGCACAAACGAGTAAAGCGGCAAATTTCACTGCCCGGGAGCACGTTTGACAATGCGACGATTAATTTTCGCCTTACAATCACGCCCGTTTATTTTGTCTGCTTGAAAATAAATTTGTTATAATCCCGAAAATTTAAAAAATCACAAAAGGAGTCGTATGTTTAATATCCTACTCGTCGAAGACGACGAGGCTTTGAGCTCGGCGATAAGAGAAAAACTGCTTGACGAGGGTTTTAGCGTGAGCTGCGCCTTCGATGGCAAGCGGGCGGCAGAGGCGCTGGATGAGGCGCACTTCGATCTTATCATCTCGGACGTGATGATGCCTAAGATGGACGGTTTTGAGCTTAGCAGATACGTTAGGCGCGACGGCAAGAGCCAGCCGATACTCATTATAACGGCAAAAAGCGAGATCGAGGATATGCAGACGGGCTTTAAAAGCGGCGCGGACGATTATATGAGCAAGCCGATAAATTTAAAAGAGCTCGTGCTGCGCGTGCATGCGCTACTAAGGCGAGCCAAGATCGCGAACGAAAAGCGGCTACTCATCGGCGGAAGCGAGCTTGACTACGATACGCTTAGCATCCGTGCGGCGGGCGAGCGGATAAGCCTGGCGCCGAAGGAATTTCGCCTTTTGTTTCTGCTGCTAAGCTACGCGGGCAGAATTTTTACGAGATTTGAGATAATGAGCGAAATTTGGGGCTACGAGACGGACAGCGACGAGCGCGTAGTCGATACGCACATCAAAAAGCTGCGGGCAAAATTCGAAAACTCCAAGGATTTTGAGATAATCACCGTGCGCGGGCTCGGCTACAAAGCCGTAAAAAAGGAGCGAGCGTGAAAAAATACCTCATCAGCCTCAAAAGCTTCATCGCATTTTACTCTTCGCTCGCATTCGGCGTGATAAATTTCATCGTCTGCTTTGCGGTTTGCATGCTTTTTTACATAGGCATCGGTGGCAAGATCGGCGGCTTTTGGGACGGAGTGGCGCTGTGCGCGATCATCTGTCTGATCACGATGGCGCTAAATTTTACCCTGCTTTACTTCGGGCTTAAAATTTTATTCCGCCCGATTAAGCGGCTACTAGGCGCGATCACCGCGATCGCAAACGGCGATTTTGAGGCGCGCGCCGAGCGCAAGCTGCACGGACACCGCACCGATTACCTCTATATGCACGAGCTGGACGAGCTTGTGGTAAACGTCAATAAAATGGCGCAGAAGCTGCAAAAGCACGAGCAGCTACAAAAGGAGTTCGTCTCAAACGTCTCGCACGAGATGAAAACGCCGATCTCCTCAATCGCCGCGTTAAGTGAGATGATAGAGGGCGGCGTGAGCGAGGAGCGCGCGGTGCGATACGCAGCCTCCATCGGCGCAGAAGCAAACCGCTTAAGCAAGCTCTGCACCGATATGCTAAAGCTAACGAGGCTTGATAGCGGCGCGGCGGTGCGCCTAGATGAGACGGTACGTATCGACGAGCAGCTGCGGCAATGCATCATATCGCTGAGCCAAAGCTACGAAGGGCACGAGTTTGAGCTAGATTTATCGCCGCTTAGCGTGCGATCAAACGCGGGGCTACTAAATCAAATTTGGCGAAATTTAATCGAAAACGCGCTTAAGTACTCGCGCCCGGGCGGTAAAATTTTCATTCGTTGCTGCGCTTGCGATGGCTTTGCGCAGGTGATCGTAAAAGACGAAGGTATCGGCATCGCGCGCGAGAAGCTGGATAAAATTTTTGACCGATTTTATCAGTGTGAGGAATCGCATAAGGAGCTTGGCAGCGGGCTTGGGCTTAGCATCGTACGCACGGCGCTTGATCTTTTAGGCGGACAGATCGAATACGAAAGCGAACCCGGCGTCGGAACCGAGGCGCGCGTTAAAATTCCGCTTTAAATTTCAAATCAAGACGGTGCGGATGAGCTGCGTCTTATAATTCATAGCTCGTCGTAAAATTTCGCCCCACAGGCGCAAGTCACGCCGATGTAAGCTTTGACGATACGGGCCCTGACGGCGCAATCCTGGCCGATGCAAGCTTTGATGATACAAGCTTTGACGACGTAAAAAAGTGCGGGCGTGTCGCGCGTCGCATTCACATAAAATTCTGCTTTAATTTTATATCGATTTGCCGCGGACGCCTCGCGCGCCGCGACGAGGTCGGAATTCTACTTTAAATTTACCGCGCGCTGCAACTTTGCCGCCCTTTACGACTTTGCTGCGCATTACGGCGGGCGGCAGGCTCGCTTAAATTTACCGCGCCTTAACACAAGTAGCTGAATTTTGCCTGAAATCTGCCGCCGCTCGCTTGCACTTTACGACAGGCGGCAAAAATTTCGCCATAAATTTCAAAAGACACATTAAGAACACAATCACCTTATATAATCCCGCCCATACATCGATCGGGCACGCTTCTAGCAGCCCGAGTCTGGCAAATAATGAAATTAAAAACAAAGGAGAAGCGATGAGTAAGGCCGTACTTCACTCGGTGCTAGCGATAGAAGCCATTTTATGGGGGCTTTTGTCGGCTGTAGTTTTAGGCGCGTAATTTTTACGCTTTGAGCTAGACGATCTGCCGAAAATTTATAAAATTTGCGCCCTGCCTCGCATCCGCTGCGAAAAGGGGCGCACCTGCGCTAACGATAAATCAAAATTTAATCCACCCGCCGCCTGCGCGCAACCTGGCCGCACACAAACCTCGCTGTGCGCCCCCCCCCGCCGCAAACTATAAAGATCGATAAAATTTTAAATGCTACGAGCGGACGAATGAGTCTATTTTGCCCTATTTCGTCTGCGCCTTTTGCAATATGTGCCCGCCCGCAAACAGCTTGCGATAGGAAATGATTTGAACGGCGCAAATTTTAAAATACGCGACCCGCTCCCGGGTGCGCAAATTTATGCCTTTGCCGCTAAGCGATTTTTAAAAGCTCTCGAGCTAAAATTTATCCCGATTTGAGATCAAATTTAAACTCAACCCAGACGGCGAGAATTTTACAAAAGATGCCGCAAGAGGCGAAATCTCAAAGGAGCCTAGCATGAAAAGATTGATAAATTTCCTGAGGCGCATTTACGCGGACCTGCTCGCAGGCAGAGCGCTGCTGCATCCGATCCTACTTACGGCTGCGTTTTTAGCGGCGAGATTCGGCACGCTATATGTCATAGATGAAAAAATTTTAGGAAGCGGCTATGATTTGGGGATATTTGGAGAATTCGCTTATTACATATTTTTTGATTTTGTCGCAGGTGCCTATTTTATAGCTCTTTGCGCGCATATTATCTACGCTTCGCCCGAAGTCAAATCACTTAAAATTTTACGCAAAATTTTACTCGCGATAATCTTGGCATCTTGCGCACTGGGTTATTTTGCTTCGGACGTAAACTACCAAAAACTAGGCGTCCTTGAAGCCTTTTTAATTGCCTCGCTAATTTGCATTTGCATCTATTTGGTCGCAACCGAAATATCAAACGACCGCTCAAACGCGGTATTTTGGGGTTTTTCTTATGTTCTTAACTACATAGGTGCCTTATTTGTAATATTTCATGCGCAAGCCGCCGAAGTCGTAGCCGTCATTTTAATAATCCTTTGCCCACTCGCGTGGGCGTTTTATTTCAAATACGAATTTCAAAAATCGCTCGCGAGAGCCGCCGCAAGCAATGATGAAATTTTAAATAGTGCAAGCAGCGATGAAATTTCAAAAAGCAAAGCGCGCACGGAGAGTTAAATTTACAAAATTCCACCGCAAATGGCTAAATTTACAAAATTTCGCCAGGGTTAAATTTTAAAATTTACCGCGCGACGCTTTTATCCTTTTATATCTTCGATCACCTCTTCTATGAAACGAGCGGTATCAATTAGCTTAAAGCCGCATACTTTGGGATCGGCAGTAATTTTATTATAAAAATCTTCCAATTCTTTCGCGGGAGATAATTCGCCTAATTTAAACGGGGTAAATTTTACTTTACCGATCTTTTTTAGACGAGGCAGTAGCTCCTTTAAATTCTTATGATTAAACCAGCAGTCCGTTCTAAGGAAGCCGCCGTTTTTCGAGCCTGCGATCTTGCTTTTTAAAAAATCGTCCATGCCGGGTGGCTCTTTTTGCAGCAGTCTGGTGCAGGCTAGGTGATACTCGAGATTCCTGGGCGCTTGATCTACTGCCGAGACAAAGCAAACGCCGTATCCCTGCTGCATCCGGATAGACAAAACGTCGCCCTCCTCAAAATACGGCGTTTTTTGCTTCGAAATTTTGGGCCGTTTAAGCGGTCTAGGGTTTTCGCTTTTTAGCTGAAGCGCTAATTTATCAAGCGCTTTTTGACGGCTCTTTTGAGATTTTTCAAAGACCTTATTCCACATTTCGCTTGCGCCGCCTTTTATGATAGCAAGGGCTTTTTCGCGGATTTCGTCGTTTAAAAATCCGATCTTCCAAAGCGAATACGCTAGAGCCGTCCAATAAATCTCGCTATAAAGCTCATCGGTACAGAAATTCTCCGCCTGCGCCAAAACATCTTGCAGTATCGTTTCAACATCTTCGCCGTCTTTGTAGCGCTCGGTGATAGTCAAATATATATCGTATCCATCGTCGCTATCGATAATTTTCACCCCGTCTATCGCCATTTTGTCTCCTTTATTTTGATCTTTTCTCTGCCGATTTCGCTGAGCCGAATTTTATCAAAATTTGAGCGCCTGAAAGACGTTTTATTTTAAATACAAATTTAAAGGAGCACTTGCTAAAAACACCGAAAACGAGAGTAAAATTTAAAGTAAAAAGTTGGACAAATTTGGAGATTTAGCGAGTTAAATTTTCATTTCATCTGCAAATCCGTCAAATTTAGGATAAAATTTTACTACCCAAATTTTAGCCGTGATCAAAAATACGCAAGCAAAAAGCTATTTTGCGTTAAAGTCCTCAAATTTAGTCGGTAAATTTCGCTCCAAAGGGCGGTTTTAAACGCCGATGTTTGACTAAATTTAGAAATCTTAAAAACTAGCCAAAAGATCCGAAACCCAAAATCCAAGCCGTGCCAAAAGTCCTAAGTCTAAAAATTTATCTACCGTTATACAAAGTATCGTGACGATAAGCGCGATCATCCAGCGCTTTTGAGCTTTTTTGCCGATCCTGTGCGAGGTTTTTACGCCCGCGTAAACGCCCGCTAGCGAGCCGACTCCGAGCAACGCGCCGATCTTATAGTACACGAGCCCATGCGCGGAAAGGCTCAGAAAGCCCGCACTCGAGGAAAATATTACGAAAAATAGCCCCGTGCTGACGGCCTTTTTGATGTCGTAGTTTAAAAAGCTGATCAAAATAGGCATCACGAATACCGCGCCGCCAATACCCACGCTGATCGCCGCGGCGCCGACGAACAGCCCCACGATAAAGAGCAAAATTTTAGATTCGTTGGGCTCGCCGGTGGGCTCGGTCGGGGTTTTGAATAGTTTGATTAAATTTATGATCTGCACCAAAATAAGCGTGCCCAGTAGAAATTTTGAGGAGAAATAGCTTACGATAAAGCCGCTGCTAAGCGCGCCGCAAAAGCCCCCGAGCCCCAGCACCAGCGCCGGCGCGACGTCGAGCATTTTGCTTTTAAAATTTACGAATGAGCCGAAAATCGAGCTGAAGATCATCTGCATGATGCTGATGCCGATGGCGTACTTGACGTCGTAGCCGAAGAGCATCATCACGGGCACCACGACCGTGCCGCCGCCGATGCCGAAAAATCCGCTGATAAAGCCTACGCAGGTGCCGATTAAAATGTATTCAAAAAACATCCATATTCCTTATTTCAGCCCCTTTGATCTCTCTAAATTCCGCTTTTTGGCGGCTCGTAATTAAAATTTACCGCTTGCAAGCGTTTAAATTTAGGCGCGAAATTTAGCAAATTTAAAGCTTATAGTCGTTTTGCTTCGCGCATCCATTCGCGGTAGCGCTCGCGCGAAATTTTTATATTTTCATATCGCAAGGTGTCCGCGCGAAAGCATTTTAGGCTCAGTTTATTACCCTCAAAGCCCGCAAAATCAGCCTGCTCGTAGATGTCGTAACCGCCCTGTATGCAGTCTAAGACATCGATATATCTCTGCTCTTCGCTCATCGGCTCGGCAAAGCTTACCAAATGCACGCCGTTTGGAGCACCCCAGTAGCAGCCGCTAACGGCCAGCGCGTTCCAATCCCCCAGATAGTGCACGCCATCCCAAATGAAGCTCTCCTTGCCGTCTAGCCAGGCGTCCGGCACGAGGCGCATGATCTGCGCTGAGGCTAGATCAAGCACGCTGTAGCCGTATAGATCCTGGCGAAAAACGAGGTAAAATTTGCCGTCTGCGTGGCGGATCAGACTAAAAAATTCCGCCCTATCGTCTATACAGCGCCAGCTTATTATCTGCATTTTGCGAGCATCAAACAGCGTGTATTCGCCGCCGCTAAAGCTTGTCGCGCCGAGCCTATATGCGTCCTTTACGATCTCATATCCGCCGCTTAAATTTATCGTTTGGCGCTGAGTAAAATTTCGCTCCTCGAAAAGAGTTTCCGCCTGTTTGATGCGCGCTTGGTACTGCGCGGAATTTACGGCATTTGCCATCGTACGCTCCTTAAAATTTCATGCAAGCGGGTTAAATTTTGCGCTGTCTCAAACGGCTCGCGCTTCTTAAATTTAATGCGAACCGAATAAATTTAGCCTCGCTAGGCGGCAAAATTTGACCGCTAGGCGGCAGAGCTCAAGCATTTGGCGGCAACCTACAACTACTAAGTGCAATTCGCGTAAATGCTATGCACCCGTGCCTAAATTTTAAATCTCGCCTTGCCAATTTTTTAAAATTTACCCGCAGTTTCGGCGCTCTGCGAATACTTGCGATACCGCACCGCCTTTAAATACTCGCACACAAGGACCTGAAATTTTATGAGCGTTTGAAATTTCGCGGCGTTTAAATTTCACGATATTTAAAATTCCGCAGCGTTTTAAAATTCCACGAAGATCTGAAATTTAGCGAGCATTTGAAATTTCACAATCTCTAAAATTCCATATAGCGTCTTAAATTTTATCCAAATGCGGACAGCCAAACCGCCCGGACGGGCAGGCCGCTCAAATTTGCTCGCCCGCGCTGTGCCGCCAGCGATTACTCAAATTTACTCTCCTCCGCAGCGCCGCTATCGTATAAATTTAAAATTCTACTCGCCCGAGACTGCGAATATTACTCGGATTTGTCCTCACTCTTGGCGCCCGAAATTTTATCCAGCACCTTTTTGCCGACCTCGCTTTGATTTAGCGCTTCGAGCATCGCGGCTAGCTGCGTGCCGCCCTTGGCGCTTAAAATTTCGCCGAATTTACTCATCCCCTCGCCCACGCTACCTTCGTTTGCGATGATCTTAAGATCCGCCGCGCTTAGCGCCTTGGCCTGCTCCAGACCGATATCGCGGTTTGCTTCGATCTGTTTGATCGAAATGAGATAGGTTTGGTATCCCTGATTTTCGCCGATCTCGCGCGCGAGCTCGATCTGTGCGTTTACCGGCGCGAGCTCTTTTAACCTAAGCGCCTCGGCCTCGGCAGAGCCTATCTTTAGCGTACCCTGCGCCTCTTTGTCCTTCATCTCCAAAAGCGCCGCGGCGGCAAGAAACTGCTTCTCCTTATCGCCCTGCGCTACTAAAATTTGATTTTCCTTGATCGCTTCGGCGTCGCGGATTTTGGCGTTTTTGCGCGCTTCGGCGTCGATCTCGATCTTGCGCTGCTCCTGCTCGGCTTTTACGATCTCCACTTGCTTTTTGATCTCGGCCTGCTTGACGTCGTTTACCCGCACGACCTCCATCGCCTTTTCCTGCGTGATCTTTTGCTGATCCTTGATGAGCTGCTCGGCCTGCTCCTTTGAGATCGCGACTTCGCGCTCGTTTTCGACGGTCTTAAGGCCCACCATCTTATTGGCCTCCTGCTGGCGCACTTCGGTTGCCTGCGCGGCTTCGATCTCGGCGATTTGAGCGAGCTTGGTATTGTTTGCGACCTCTACGCGGCTTTCCTTTTCGATCTGGGATTTTTTCTTCTCCATGATGTTTAAGATGACCTTGCTGCCGCTGCTATCTCGGATATCCATCAACTCGATGTTTTTAACGGGCTCGATACCCCAGTTTTGCAGCTGCGTCTTTACCGCCTTGGTAAAATCATCTCCGAGCTCGGAGCGGATCTGCAAGATGTCCTCAAGCACGCGGCTCGAAAGGATCGAACGAATCGAGCCTTGGATGATGTTTGTGAGCTGGTTATTAAGGTCTTGAAAATTATTGACGCGTTGTGCGGCTAAATTTGAATCCACGATTCTAAAAAACGCCGTAATATCAACGACGAAAGGAAGCCTGCCTAGATCATACGCCTCGTAATCCTCGATCTTGATGCTAAAGACCGAGACCGGCAAAACGATCTTCGTAACGCCCAGCACCGGCACCCAGCTTGGGAATTCATAATAGCTGTTACCGTTGCCGGTATCTTTGCCGTAGCTCGTCGTCTTACGCGCGCTCTGGACGATATGCACTTCATTCGTCTCCACTATGCGCCTAAAAAACAGAGGCACGATGATGAAAAGCACCACTAAAATCCCAGCGGCGGCACCTATCAAATATAAAATTTCATCCATTTTCTCTCCTTCAAAAATGCTAAATTTAAAATGGATTATATAAAAGTTTACTTTGAAAAATAATAAATAATCGCGGCGGCGGCAGTTAAAATTTACGCAATTTTAATGAGGTTTTTTGTAATATCGCAGCGTATATTTCAATACCTTTTAGGAGAAAAAATGAAAAAATTTTTACTACTGCTTTTAGCGGGTGCGCTTTTTGCGAGCGCGGCAGAGCTT
Source organism: uncultured Campylobacter sp. (assembly GCF_905373215.1). Taxonomy (GTDB): domain Bacteria; phylum Campylobacterota; class Campylobacteria; order Campylobacterales; family Campylobacteraceae; genus Campylobacter_B. The sequence continues at coordinate 14,825 of NZ_CAJPRT010000018.1, read as the reverse complement.
AGAACTATCAAGGATATGGACGGAGCTGAGGTCAAAATCCCCGCAAAAGTTGAGCGCATCGCGGCACTCTGGCACTCGAACAATCAAATTTTACTGGCCCTAGGAGGAGCGGACAAGATCGTCGCTACCACCGATAACATCAGCAAAAACGCATGGTTTCTTAAAATTTATCCGCGCCTAGCGCAGATCCCAGTGCTGCTAAAAAATAACGACGTAAATTTAGAGGAACTAATGAGCCGTAACCCCGACGTAGTCATCGTCTCAACCGCACTGGCAGGCGAAAATTTAGCTAAGCAGGGCTTTACCGTTTTAAAGGCGAGCTTTAGCGATTACGAGCAGATGAGGCGAAGCATCAGGATGTGCGGCGATATGCTAGGCGGCGACGCGCCGCAAAGAGCGAAGGATCTGATCGCAAATCTCGATAAAAATATCGCTTTGGTTAGCGGCCGCACCGCAAATTTAAGTCCCGATAAGCGCCCGCGCGTCCTTCACATCGTAGGCGGAAGCGATCTTTTAAAGATCGACGGCAAGGGCACGCTGATCGACTCGTGGATAGAGCTGGCCGGCGGAACGAATGCGATCACCGCCACAAAAGGTCCGATGAAAACCATCACTGCCGAGGAGATCATAGCTAGCAACCCGCAGATCATAATCGTGGGCGGCGATCACAACGAAGATGCGGTAGAGAAGATCAAGGCTAGCCCGGTTTACAGCGGCACGGATGCGGTCAAAAACGGACGCGTTTACGGCAATCCGCGCGGGGTTTTTAACTGGGATCGATACGGCGCGGATACGGTACTTCAAATTTTATGGGCAGCCAAAACCATCCAGCCGGAGCTCTTTGCCGACATCGACGTGAAAGCCGAAACAAAGGCGTTTTATAAAAAATTTATGAATTACGAGCTGAGCGACGCGGAATTTGGCTATATTTTAAAAGGACTTAACCCGGAGGGTAAATAAGATGCGGCACCGAAGCAACGGCATCAGCGCCGCACCTAGCAGGCTGCATCTGTGCCGAATGCTCATCGTGTAGTAGGCGGCGGATACATCGGCACAGAATGTTTCATTGTGCGGCGGCACATCAGCGCCGAGAAGACCGCCTGTCCTATCTCGACACCGAATATACAAATCGTCAGTCATACGGGCGAGCGTCGATCGTATCGTCAAAACAAGCGGCACTATCGCATTTTGGCGCGTTGAAGTGCGGATGCCGCCCGCATAAAGCACAGATCCCATCGGTGCTCGGCGCATCTATACCTAAATGACGGCGTCGCTGCCACATTGTCCCAACCGAAGCGGCATCCCTAACGCGCGGCGTGCCGAGCAAACATAGCCACAGTATGTCAAACGGGCGGCGCTAAGCGGAATAAAATTTAAACCCGCGGCGAGCAAAAAAGGGAAAGCAAGACTGCAAGATAAAATTTAAAGCAAAGGAGGCAGTCATGGAAATTTCATTTTTTACGACGCTTGAGCCTGCTCTAGCGGGCGCTTGGATACCCTCATTTGCTATGGTACTGATACAGTTCGCGTATATGTTTATCTACAAGGAGGTCGGCAAGCGCGCCACCGATACTTCGTGGTATACGCTCGCGGACAAGCGAAATGCGATCATAAGCTCGCTGCTGCAAGTAGCACTGCTTATTTTGTCGGTGTTCGTGCCGTTTAAGACGGGCAGCGCGTGGTTTTGGATCGGAGCGGCGATCTACGTAGCGGCTTTTGCGGGCTTCATCAAGGCTTTTTACGACTATGCGGCGGCTCCTGCGGATAAAGCCGCACAAGGCGGCATCTACCGCCTATCGCGCAATCCGATGTATCTCTTTTATTTCCTCGGCATGGCGGGCGTTTGTATCGCTTCAGCGTCGCTGTGGCTACTCATAGCGATAGTGCCCTTTGCCATATACAACCATCTCGTGGTCCTGGGCGAGGAGCGCTACTGCGAGCAAGCCTACGGGCGGGAGTATCTAAAGTATAAACGCAAGACGCCGAGATATTTTTTGTTCTTTTAAGAGAACGGCGCGCGATTGAGCTTTAAAGCAGGAGCGCGAATTTAGATAGAGCTTTTAAAATTTTAATAGACTTGCGGGCTAATTTTAAAATTCCGCTCGAAATTTTAAAGACTGCGAGATATAGGCTTAAATTTAGAACTAAATTTAAAAACTCAAAATTTCAAATTTGCTCGCCGCCTAGGCTAAATTTAAAATAGTCGGTATTTAAAAACGCCATTTTAAATTTACGCTTGCAGGCATTATGGCGTCCGTAAAGCGCGGGAGACTCCATAAACAGCGAAATCAATTACGACGGCAGCTATAAAGCAAAGCCCAATTCACGCTTATACCCGTATGTGCCGCTAATTTCCACTCGCATACGCAGATAAGGCACCCCGATCCTCAGGAGCGAACCGATCGTCCAAAATAGCGTCATCCTCGCCCGAAAGCACGCTCATCGCGCTGATACGAGAGATTAGCAGGCGATCCTCGGCGATGTCGGCGCGATCCGAGCCGATAGTAAGCGACGTAATCGCCGTGCGTCCGATGACCGCGCGTCCGCCATCCATCGTGCGAAGCCCCCAGATATCGTGCAGCACCGCAGGCTTGCCATCCACCTGCCCTACATAGAGCATCACGTGGCCGGGCATATACAGCAGGGTTTTATACGCTACGCCGTTTTTGCCGATGAGCTCGAGCTTTTCATCCGCGCTCATCCCCGCCAGCGAAAAACGCTCGCCGCGAGCCGATTGCGCCTTGGAATTTCGCGGCAGCCACAGCCCGAAATTCGCCAAAAAGTCTTTCGTCATAAGCGAGCAATCGCGAAGAAATTTATACCCGCCCCAGCCGTATTTCTGCCCGAGCAGGCTAGCGGCTACGATCTTTGAGTTTTGCTCATCAAGCAGCGCAGGCCAAAGTCTCGCATCCTCCGCGCTAACGAAATATCTCTTGCTGCCAAACTGGGTTAAAATTTCGCCGCCGAATACACTTCGTACGCCGAGCGTGCCGCCAAGATCGCGCTCACCGCTAAAATCATACGGCAGGATCGTGCCGGTGCGCGCCCTAAAAAGTTCCGCGCCGTTTTCGTCATAAACGGTGGCGTCCTCGCGCAGGATCGTTATAAATTTAGAATTTGCGTAGATATCCGCCTGCTGGGGACTGATGCGCTTTATCGCATCGCTTCTGATCCAGCTCCAGACGCCGTCGTTGCGCACGAACGCCCACGCGCCATCTCTGCTATAATGCGACAGCAGCAGCGGATAGCCCACGCTCACGGCGGAATTTGCGGCGTAATCAAACGGCTCGCCCTCCCCCGGCTCGCTCGGATCGCCGAAAATCGGCAAGTCGCTCGGGATATTTCGCAGCAGCGCATTTTTTACCGTTATAGCGGGCGCTGAAATTAGTCCGAATGCCTCTTCATTGGCGTTTGCACGAATGCTCTGATAGACCGCGTCGTCGTATATCCTGCCTGCGGCGTCAAAGTGGCGCCCCTTGGCGTAATTAAGCCCCCAAAACGTATCGATTCCCGCCTTCACGGGCGCATCGTCAAACCAAATTTTAAAATAGCGGCTCTTAAACGCTTTTCCGCTTATGTTTTGCACCGAAGCGGGAGCCGGTAGCCGCTCGCTGTTTTGAGCGTATTCGAGATCTAAAACCGCGGGATTTTCCGGGATAAATTTATGGACGGTTTTACCGCAACCTGCAAGGATTAAAGCCGCGAAGATGAGAGATACTAATCGTTTCAAACAAAATGCCTTTTAAAAAATTTTGGCTATAATTTTGCCAAAAAATAGGAAAAAACTTGATAAATTTCATCATCCAAAAGCTAAAAGATCGCAATATTTTCATCACGGGCGGCGCAGGCGTGGGCAAAAGCTACGTGATAAAAGAGCTCATCGAAAACTACCGCGCTCGCGGCAAGCTCGTCATCGTGCTCGGCAGCACCGGCATCAGCGCCGTAGAGATCGGCGGCGTGACCGTGCATAGCTTCTTCCGCTTCGGCATTTGCAAAAACCACGAGGAGCTAAAGGGCTTCGATCGCAAACAAAGCGGCAAGCTAAGCGAGCTACGAAAAATTTTAGCCCTCGCAGACCTCATCGTGATCGATGAAATTTCGATGATCGGCGCCGAGCTTTTCGAGATGATCTATCTTAGAATTTCAAGCTCTAAATTTAACGGGCGGCTGCTCGTTACGGGCGATTTTTATCAGCTTCCGCCGGTGCGCAAGGATGGAGAGAGCGCACTGCGCGCGAGCCTATTTAGCGACTCGGATTACGCCTTCGGCTCGTACGCGTGGAGGCAGTGCGAGTTTTTTTACGTCGAGATGATAGGCTCCAAGCGCACCGCAGATGCGGCGCTATACCGTCTGCTTTGCGAGCTGCGGCTCGGCACCCCAAGCGAGCAGACGGCGGAGCTGATGCGATCTTTGATCATCGATGCCACGCGAGCTGAGCCGAACGCTACGATAATCTCGGGCAGAAACGCCGAAGTAGATGCGATAAATAGCGCTAGACTAGCCAAGCTTAATGCGCCGCAAAGCAGCTTTGAGGGCGTTTATGAAGCGCTGCAAAGCGGCGTGAGCGAGCAAAAAATTCAAAAATGGATCGCCTCGCTAAATACGCCGCAAAGTCTGACGCTGAAAGAGGGCGCAAAGGTGCTATTTACCGCAAACAAAAGCGGCGAGTTTTTCAACGGCGAGCAAGGCGTCGTCGAAAAGATCGAAAAAAGTTCCTGCGGCGAGATCGAAAGCGTGGTCGTAAAAAAACCCTCGGGCATACTAAGCCGCGTGCAGCTGCAAACATACGAACTAAGCGAGATCGCCGCAAGCGGCGCGGATGCCGAGCAGATCGTGCTGGCGCGGTATTATCAGTTCCCGCTCAAGCTCGCATACGCCATCACGATCCACAAATCCCAAGGCATGAGCATTCCGCAGCTCATCTGCGACATCGACAGGATCTTTGCCAAAGGGCAGCTCTACGTGGCGCTTTCGCGTGCGACGAGCCTTGCGGGGCTTGGCGTGATATATACGCGCGCAGAGCCCCTGCTGCGGTATTTGCAGCGTAGCGCAAGCGCGGACGAGGCGGTGGTGAAATTTTATCAAGAGAATGAATTTTATAAAATTTCGGATCAAAAAATTTAAGGAAACGCATGCAACTAGACAGGGCGATAGCGCTAAGTAGAGCCAAACAAAAAAAGTGCATTTGCAAGGTAGTGATGATCTATGCCAAGATAGCATTTTTGTATCTGTTCCCATTTATCGTAATGTTTGCGATCGATGCGGTATTTAAAACAGACGATGATACGGATTACAAGATGATCGAAGTCTATCTTATCTACGCGGTGCTTTTGATTATTTATGTTGCTTGCATTTACGACGGCATTGCGGACGCTGCTTATGAATATAAACTATTTTACAAAAAAGTTTTGGTGCGCACGGCGATCTCACAGGCGTATCCGCAGCTTACTTATTCGCCAGGACGTGGCATAAGCGCGAAGGAATTCAGGCGAGCGGGAATCTTTGCAAACTCCGATTTTATCAGCGAAGATGAGATAAAAGGCGAATGGGATGGGGTAAAATTTAACTTCAGCGAGGCAATTAGAATCAAAAAGAACTACGATCTGGGCATAGACAATACTTATGTGAAGCTAGCTTCGCTTGCGATGAGCTTATATGATGCGTATATGGATTTTAACGGCAGCGTGCTGATATGCGAATTCGGCAAGAGATTTTACGCCAAAACCATCTTGGCGAGCCGCGAGCTAAATACAAAAATTTTAGGCGAGAAGGAGCTAATGGACAACGTCATTTTTAATAGCGAATTTCGCGTGTTTGCTGACGACAAGGTCGAAGCTCGCTATCTATTAACGCCCGCGCTGATGGAGCGACTAAACGAGCTAAAGCGATACTACCATAAATTTAGTATAAGCGCGGCGTTTATGGATAATAAATTTTACCTATTTCTAAACGGCGCGCCGAACCGCTTCGAAACAGAGCTATTTAGCATACCTCCAACTACCGGAACGACATATGCTCACCAATACGAACTGGCTGAAATTTTAGAATTAGTAAGCGAGCTGGGCCGCATAACCGGCGAGCTAGAAAGCAAAATTTAATCAGCCCGAATAGTTTAAATTTAACGGGCTAAATTTGACCGCCCTATTACAGCCCCGCTTCGGCTCTTAGCCGCGCGGCGTACATCTCGCGCAGGCGAGGTACGTATTTGCCGACCGCACCGCTGCCGATCGCTCTGCCGTCTGCTTTTACGATCGGCAGCACCATCAGCGTTGCCGCGCTGATGAAGGCCTCATCGGCTTCATAAACCTCGCTCATTCCAAACGCTCGCTGCTGCACGCTCAGCCCCGCTTGCTCGGCAAGACCCAAGATCACCTTGCGGCGGATGCCGGGCAGTATGTCGTTTGAAAGCGGCCGCGTGATCAGAACGTCATCTTTGATGATAAACGCGCTAGAGCTCGAACACTCAGTAACTAGCCCGTCCTCGATCAAAAAGCACTCATAAGCGCCCGCCTTATGGGCCTCGTGCTTTAAGATACACTGCGCAAGAAGCGAAATAGATTTTATGTCGCGCCTATGCCAGCGGATCTCGGGCAGGCTTACGATCTCGATCCCCTCTTTTGCGAGCGGATTATCAAAAATTTGCGTATGATACACAAAAGCAAAGACGCTGGGCTCGATGTCGCGAACGTAATCAAAATCGCGCATCGCGGCACCTCTTGTGATCTGAGTGTAGAAAGCGCCCTCGCTCACGCCGCCCTGCGCGATGAGCTCATATAAAATTTCCTCATATTTTTCGCGAGAATATGGAATTTTTAGCTCGATCTGCGTGGCGCTGCGCTCAAAGCGCTCCCAAAAATCCGCCCTGTCGCAAATTTTAGAATTTACCACGGGCGCTACTTCATAGATGCCGTCTCCAAGCACAAAACCGCGATCAAAAGGGCTTATCGCGGCCTCTTTGGCCTTGCAAAGCTTGCCGTTAATATAGACTATCTCGTCGCCGCTCATTCCGCTGATTTCAAACATAATCTCTCCTTGAAATTTCGCACCATTTTATCTTATAACAATTTAATTTAAGATATAATGCCGCAAAAATCGAAGGAACTCCGATGGATAAATCAAATTTTAAAGATAGGCTTTTAGAAATTATGTTTCATGTGTCGCATAAACCCGTGCTTTTCCGTGATCTGCTCGAAGCCAACGCCGAGTTTAACGACGGGATGCTCGTCGATCCTTCGAAGCTAAATTTTAAATTTAACTACGGCAAATCCTACGTGATCTTCGCCTGCTTCGCATTCGTCAGCGTTATGTTTTTGATAACGCTGACGCACGCGACGTTTGAAAAGATCAACTTTCACTTCTCCATTTTATTTACGATCATAGCGACGTCGGCGGTTTTTATCGGCTTTGATTGCTTTAAGGCGTGGGCTAGAAAGAAGCTTACCCACGAGCTCATCAAACGCGCATGGGCGAACCATTTCCTCTACTTTCCCTACGAAAAATACAGCCGCATAGTCGAAAACATCTACAACGAAGCGCTCAAAAACGACGTGCCTAGACGCGAGCTAGAACAATACGTGCTAAGCAAAATCGTAGAAGTTGGCGAAAAATAGTTTTAAAATACCATAAAATTCTATAACGCAAAAAAACATTACGATCCAAGCAAATTTTAAAATTTTATTGCGAAATATGCGGCACGTAGGCAAGACGTAAAATTCCAGCTCGAAAAGCAAGCAGGTATGATGGATGAATTCCAAATTAAAATTCTATGGCGATACCGCAAAAACTGCGCCGTAAATTACGATAGATAAATTTTAATTAAAGTCTATACTTTCCTGCGCGACATTTCGCTACGGCTAAATTTCACTTCATAAAATTTTATCTATCGCTTCTTAAATTCTAATCTCGTTCACTTACTACCGATTTAGCAATCCGTATTATGTAATTGAAGTTATGTTTAACTATTTTAGGGTAAAATCACACAATATCTAAGGGATAATATTAAATTTAAGAAAAGGATAGTTTATGAAGCTACTTTTTTGCATTATTTTTACGCTTTGCAGCAATGTTTTTGCGGGCAGTTTGGAGCAGATCAGATCTGCCGGAGTCGTTAAAATCGGTGTCCGTGATGGTAGGCCACCTTTCAGTGATGAAAAAAGTGGTAATTTCGAAGGCTTTGAAATCAACCTTGCAGATGCTATAGCTAAGAGCATATTCGGCGATAAGCGCGGTAGAGTCGAGTTTGTCCCTTTAAATGCCACCGATAGGATCTCTGCATTACAAAACGATAAGGTAGATTTTGCAGTCGCGACCATCACTATAACGCAAGATAGAAAAAGGCAAATCGACTTTTCTTATCCATATTTTTCGATGAGCTTGGGAGTTTTGACGCGTAAAAGCGATGGTATCAAAAGCATAGACGATCTTTCAAACAAAAAGGTCTTAGTAGAGGGTAGCGGTACTACGGCAGAAAATTTTTTGTATAAAAATAAAATCCACAATCTAATCCACTGCTCCATTACTACCGAATGCTACGATATGCTTAAACAAGGCAAAGCTGATGCGTACGTTAACGATAATCTCATCGTGCTAGCTTATTCCATTATCGACGACAATTTAGAAGTAGCAATCCAAAATCTAGGCAATCCAGAATTCTTAGGCATCGGGGTGCGCAAAGGCAATACCGAACTGCTTGATCTGATAAATAAAGAGCTTGTTACACTTAGCAAACAGGGCTTTTTCGAACGTTCTTATGATGAAACTTTCAAGCCATTTTATCAAGGCGCTGCAGATAAAAAATATTTCTTACTAGATGGGCTCTATGCCATATTTTAGGACGAAATTTAGCAGTTTTTTATCTAACGGCTTCGACTAAAACGTCATTTATGATAAGCGGATAATATGCGAAATCCAATTTTAAGGACATAAAATGAAACTACTTTTTATAGCGGCTCTATTTTGTGTGGCGCTTTTTGCCGATAGCCTAGATCAAATCAGACAAAACGGCGTCATTCGCATCGGAGTGCGCGACGATCATCCGCCGCTTTGCGAGTCTAGCGGCGGCAAATTTGAAGGATTTGAAATCGATCTTGCAAACGCTATCGCTAAAGAAATTTTTGGCAAAAAAGAGGGCAAAATCGAGTTCATCCCACTAAGCGTAAATGATAGAATTCCATTTTTAGAGGCAAATAAGCTTGATTTAGTTATCGGTCTATTTAGCATCACCAACGAACGAAAAAGAAAGATCGATTTCTCCCTCCCCTACCTCTCCGTAAATTTAGGCGTATTAACGCGCAAAGCCGACGCTTTTACCGATATCGCACAGCTTCATGATAAAAAGATCGTATTCGAAGGCGACGCGACGGTAGCCGAGAAATTTTTCAAAAACAAAGGATTTAAAAATTTAGGCCATTGCGCTTCGGCTAAGGAATGCTACGAAATGATTCGAAATGGCGATGCGGACGGCTATATAAACGACAATCTCATAGTGCTTGCATATTCCGTCATCGATGATACTTTGGAAGTGCCGTTTAAAAACCTAGGTCCTAGCGATTTCATCGGCATCGGCGTGCAGAAAGACAACAAGGAACTACTTGATTTCGTCAATACAGAGCTCATCAAGCTAAGCAAAGAGGGCTTTTTCAAAAAGGCCTACGAGCAGAGCTTTGATCCATTCTATCGCGGTACGGCAGATAAGAAGTATTTTCTGCTAGATGGAATTTATAATATGCTCTAAGAGCTTGCTTTAAATTTTTAAGTCCGGCTTTTAGAATTTTAATAAATAAAATTTCCTGCTTCGTTTGAAGGCGGAAAAGAGATTAAATTTAAGGATTTGCCATGAAATTGCTTCTTGCAATGTTGCTACCATTTATCGTTGCTTTCGCCGATAGTTTGGAACAGATCAGATCAAAAGGCGTCGTTCGCATTGGCGTTTACGACGGACAGCCTCCTTTTAGCGAGCTGAACGATGGAACTTTTGAGGGTTTTGAAGTTACGATGGCGCAGGCCATAGCAAATGATCTTTTCGGCGAAAAAGGCGGCAGAATCGAGCTTGTGCCGATGAAGGTCGAGGATAGAATTCCAGCTTTAGTAAACAACCGCGTAGATATCGTCATCGCTACGATTACCATTACGCCTGAACGCGCGCAGCAGATCGATTTTTCAACACCGTATTTTTCGGTAAATCTTGGGGTTTTAACCCGCAAAGCCGATAGAATAAAATCCTTAGCCGATCTACGGGAGAAGAGAATTTTACTCGAAAGCGGCGGTACGGGCGAGGCATTTTTTAAACAAGAAGGCTTTGGAAATTTTACATTTTGTAAGATCGCCAGGGAGTGCTACCGCATGCTAAAAGACGGCGACGTGGACGCCTACGCGACCGATAATCTCATCGCGATGGCATATCCGGTAGTCGATAGCGAGGTAGAAGTGCCGCTTAAAACTCTAGGTAAGCCCGATTTCATGGGTATTGGCGTGCAGAAGGGCAATAAAGAGCTACTGGATTTCGTCAATGCAGAGCTTATAAAGCTAAGCAAAGAAGGCTTTTTTGAAAAGGCATACGAGGGAACTTTTAATCCATTTTATCACGGCGCTGCGGATAAAAGATATTTCTTGCTAGATGGAATTTACAGCTTCTTGTAGGATTTGCGGCTCATTTTAAAATTTATCACGCAAGATTTATCGCGTAAATTTATCTCCTGCTTGCTATGCTTTAGCTCTTGCAGCGGAAATCACGTAAAATTTTATCGCCCAATCTTGCTCGTTTAAATTTTTCAAAAAAGCATTTTCGCGGGCGAAACGGCATTTATATAAAATTCCGCTCGTTTAAAAATTATCTTGCATAAATTCTACTGAGTTTTGCAGCGCGCAGACTTTTGTTTCGTCCTTTTAAAATTTACCCTGCATAAATTCTACTGCAGTTTGGAATTGCTAAAATAAATTTAGCTCAGATTTTTATTATTTCAAATTTTGCTCAAAATCTCTTTACTAGGATTTTTTTACCACTTGCAATCCACTCGAAATACCCCCCCCCTAAAAAAAGGTTAAATTTCACAGCCATGAATTTATTCTGTGCAAAGAGTAAATTTTTATTACTTAAAATTACAAACGCAGCCCCCTCTGTCAAAGACTAACCAGCGCTTCTTTAAAATTTCATATTGCAAACTGATCTATTTTTATGTATAATCGCAAACTTTACGAATTTCAAAGGATCAATATATGAAAAAATCCATCTGCTCCTCTATGCTTAGCCTCGCAGCGGTACTCGCACTAGCGCCCGCACAAGCACTTTGCAATGCAGATTCTAATCCGCCGCTTATCCATACCCATAATAACCTCTATTCGGCGGGATTTAGCGGCAACACTAGCGGCAGCGGAAGTACCAGCCCAAATGGCAATATTACGACGATTACGGGCGTTGTAAGCGGCGGGACGGACTACTCCAGCAGCGTGATTTACGGCGGAGGAAGCGGCGACGGGATTGCGGGCTTTACCGAGTTAAACTCCGCCTCCAACAATAGACTTACGATTAGAGGCGCAAACGCTTACGTGAGTATCGCAATAGGTGCTGAGGCCAAGGGTGTATCGGATAATTACGTGAGCTTGGAAAACGGCTCTAAGGTAAATTTAGTTGTAGGCGGGCAAGGCATAGCGGCGTCTAAAACAGGTAACGAAGGCGAAGCGACGCGAAATCAGGTTTTTGTAAAATACGGCGCCGAAATTACGGGAAATGCCGATAACTTCGGCGGTAGCTCAAATAGACATTATAATATCATCGGCGGCAGAAGCGGAGCGGACAAAAAAGCCTCCTCTAACACCATAACAATCGACGGAGGCACTATCGGCAACGGCTCCGTTACAAATGTAATCGTAGGCGGCATAGTAAGCGGCGGCGGCGATGCCGTATCAAATAGAATAACTATCAAAGGTGGCACATTTAGAGGGAGCTTCGATATATTCGGCGCGCAATCCTCCACAGGGCAAAGTAACTCTAATAGCGTCAATATAACGGCGCCTTATTACGGCGGCACAAGCACTATTACTTTAAGCGGTAGTGGTAGAATTTGGGGCGCAGCGGGCGGAAGCGGAAACTCTAGCGCAAACTCCGTATCCATAAGCGCAAAGCTAAAAGCGCAAAATTACCAAGTAGTAGGCGGTCAAGCAAATAGTGCTAGCGTAATGAGCGCAAATCGCGTGGAAATCAGCAACGACGATACAATCGTAGGCAGTGTCACGGGCTCTTTGGGCGGCGCCTCAAGCTCGCGAAGCGTAGTTGATCTTATAAAAGGCACCGTAAAAGGTGATGTCGCTGCAGCAGACGGTATCGCAGGCGAATCGGACGGGGATAGAGTTACTCTAGGAGCGTCAGACTCCAACAAAGGCGTACACATCGGAGGCAATGTCTATGGCGCACGTGCGGGAAGCGTCAAAAACGCAGTCGTTTATATCAATAAAGAAAGAACGACGATAGCAGGAGACGTCTATGCAGGCTACGCTACAAGCGGCAGCGTCGAGAATAGCAACGTAAATTTTAGAGGCGGCACGATAAGCGGTACAATCTACGGCAGCAATAAGCCTACGGATAAAACCAATACCTTGCATATCGAAAATTGGGTCGGCGGCGGCGTGAAAAAAGCCAAGGACATTAAAAATTTCGGCTCTATAAATTTTCACGATCTATATTCTACTACCGAAGCCGATGCGCCACTTACTCTAACCACTGGCGGCAATACGAATTTAAACGGCACAAAGATAGAGGGTATAAAATCAGATCTTGGCGAAGGAAAGTACTATCTGATCCACAACTCTGGCGGCGGCACGATCACCAGAGCCGCGCAAACCGTGCAAGATAATCAAATTTACACGATTACCGACAAAGATCACTATCAAATCACCGGCACCACGATCGAAGTCGAAAACAGTAAGAATTTAATCATGCAAAAGGGCATTCTAACTCGTTCTTGGATAGACCCCAATTTCGATCAAAGCGAGCTAATGCAAAATCAAAATTCCAATAGGGCTGCGGGCGCTACTGAGCTATTCGGCAATAAAGGAAACACCGTAATAGTAAAGGAGAATGCAGGCAATCTAGGCGGCAAAAACATAAGCTCGGGCAGAGACGACGCTACGGACGGAAGCAATAGCATCCACGATAACTACGCCAAGATCAAGGGCGGAAGCAACATAGGTGAGATCGACGGAGGATACTCAAATTCCGCTACCCCGCAAGAAATTTATAATAACCATGTAACTTTCGAAGCAAGCGGGATAGACGTTAAATACGTAAACGCTGCCAACGTCCATAATAGCGGCGGAGGCGGGGATGTCCACGATAATAGCGTAACTACGAATGCTACGATAATCCACAATAGCATTTACGGCGGCAATACTAGCAATGGAGAAGCCAAATCCAATATCGTAACTATAAACAACGGCAGCGTAGGAGCAATGGCGGTAGGCGGCAAGGGAAACAGCGCGATTTCCAACACTATCACTCTTAACTCGGTAAACGTAGGCGGAAGCGTATACGGCGGAAAGGCTAGCGGCACCGCCTCCTCCAACACTGTAAATTTAAACGGCAACACGCAAGTTGCTGGCAACGTCTACGCGGCGGAAGCCGCTAGCGGCAGCAACAACGTAGTAAATTTCAGAAGCGGTAGCGTAGCAGGCACGATATACGGCGTATCTAGTGCAAACGCTAGCAATTCGGGCAATAGCCTAAATATCCTATCTTCAAACTCCGGCAATGGCCTAAATGCAGGGAATTTTGCAAATTTCAATAAATTGGAATTTAACCTAGCCTCCCTTAGCGAGATAGAAAACGATGCTTCGTCTAGTACCAAAAGAGCTTTAAGCTTAACCAGCTCCGGCAATACCGACCTAAGCGGTACCGATATATTCGTAAACTCGGCAAGCGAATTTAACGCTTTAAACAATGCAAGCTATCCAGATGGCGACAATAAGAAATACACACTTGCCTATAAAAGCGGAGGCGGTAAATTTACCGGATATGATCCGCGCTTTAAAGACAAGGGCTACGTAACTCAGCTAAATAAAAACTATGTTATAAAAGATGCCAATACCTTTAGCAGAAATATAGGCGGTATGAATATAAGCGAGGATGAGCGGGAGCTTTATATTCAAAAGCTTATTAAGACTAACGAGAGCATAAATGGAGACTTTGATGCGGATGAGCTGCAGAAGTATCTTGGTGCCGGCGGTCTTAACGGAAATAACATAGATATAGGCAAAGCGGGAGAAGATAAGAATTTTAACGGTAGAAATATCCACGCAGCAGGCGCAAATAATACGTTAAATTTTATCAGCGGTCACAATGTAGGCGTAATAAGCGCAAGCGGCAGCGGTAACACCCTTAACATAGGAGCTAGCAATAGCTCTCCTGCGGCAGTAAATTCCTTAAGCGCTAAAAATATTAGCGGCTTTGACAGGCTAAATTTTTTCCTTCCTAGCTCCATTAGAGCAGGCGATAGCGTACTTACCCTAAGTGATCCTACGGCTAATACCGATCTAAGCAACGTAAGCAATATCACGGCTTATATCAGCGGAGTAAGCGGCCCGATTAATCCAAGCAGCGAGATTCATCTAATCAATAAGCAAGGAAGCGGCAGCCTTATAGCCCCTAACGCAGCCAATATGCATGCAACGCTAAATGTAGGAGTAAGTCTAAGCTATAACCCTAAAATTTATCAAAGCGGCAATTATCTAAATTTAGGATTTGATGCTTCCTCGGCTCCTAGCGCGCGCGTAAACTCTAATACCAAATCCTTCGCCGAAACCCGTGCCGCAAGCTTAGCTAGCTTAAAGAGCGG
>NZ_CAJPRT010000017.1 GCF_905373215.1 uncultured Campylobacter sp. | reverse complement strand
AATATTTGCCTCGCCGCCCTACTCTCTATTTGCTCGTGAAATTCTCGCTAAATTTAAGAACTTGCCGTTTGGACTAAAATTTCAATCCAAACTAAAAAACCGCCTAAGTCTCCATTTAAAATTTTTCTTCGGAATTTGCGTATCGCTAAAATCGTCGCTGTAAATTTCATTTTTATCGGTGAAATAGTCGTTGTTTTGAGCCTGCGGTATAAAGTCGGTCCGATCTTCTATTTTTACGTTTAGCCCTTGAAATATTGCAGCAGCTCATAATACTCTTTTGCAGATACGGCATTTATTAAAAAGTAATTTCTATTGTTAAATTTAACGACGAAATTTCTTTTTAGCAGCCAAGGTAAAATTTTAAAATTTACTGCTTTAAATCTAGACTGAATTTCAAAATTTTAAGCCATAAAATAAGATAAAATTTTAAAATTCCACGCCTTTTTTGGGTGTGAAAGTTTTTATTTTGGGACAAATACTACCGCTTTGATATTGATGCTTTTGTGCGTATTTTACTTATCTCCATAGTGAGTTTTACACTGAGCTATTTCTATGGCGCCATTAGATATTCTAAATACGAGTCGATTTTTTCCATCTATTCTAACGCTATAAAGCCCCGACAAATTGCCCTTTAGCGCTTCGGGTTTGCCTATACAATCGTAGCCGTTACGCTCTATATCTAGGATTAACTTATTTATGCGCTTTAGGATATTTTTATCATTTTCCTGTCAATACAGATAATCCTTCCAAGCTTCTTGCGACCAGATTTTTTTCATTGATCCGCTTCTAACAAATCGTGCTCAATCCCGCTATTTTCCTTTAATTCGTCAAAAGAGCGCTTAAGATGAGATAAATTTTCGTGGCTGTAAAAGGGATCTGCCGTCAACTCGAAAGGAATTTTGCGTTCTTGCAATACTTTTTTAGCAAATATTGTAAAAGCAGTAGTTAAATTTAGCCCCATTTCAGAGCATACTTCCTCCAACCCTTTTTTAAGCTCGGCATCCATTCTAAAATTTACGTTTATAGATCGCGTCATATTGTCTCCTTTTTGATTGCATTATACATTATTTATATGGATAATGCAATGATTTATAAATGTGCTTTGCTAAAATTCCATTACGATAGAACACTATTAATTCTAAATCTAGCAAGATTTTAATTTAAAACGAAATATGCATACTAAGCGCGATTATGCATAAAAGTAGCGCCAGCGGGACATAGACAAAGCGCCCGATATCATACCAGAGCTTGCCGCGAGCCCTATCTGCGCCTAGATTGATCTCATCTAAAATTTCATTCCGTTTAATTACCCAAAACCACGATATCGCTCCGATTACCGCTCCGATCGGAATGATATAAATCGATACGAAATCCATCCACGGACCCCATGAGCTTATCGCTTCCATACCAAGGCCCGCACCAAGGCAGATCGCGCACAATAGCGCAAGCGTGAAGGAGCGGCTTAGCCTTGGAAACTTATGCATTAGCGATTCAGCGACTACTTCGAACATATTTTGAAGCGATGAAATTCCACCAAAAATCACGGCGGTAAATAAAATCACTGCAAAAATTCTACCACCTGCCATATCTTGCAAAATTTTAGGCAGAGTTACGAAAAGTAGCTTAGGACCCGCCGCAGGATCCATTCCGTAAGCAAATACTGCAGGGATCATCACTAGCGCAGCTACCATCGCGGCTAGCGTGTCAAATAACGCGGTATTTTTCGCCGCAGATACGACGTCTTCGTCCTTGGATAGATACGCGCCATAGACGATCATACCTGAGCCCGTAATCGATAGCGAGAAAAATGCCTGTCCCATCGCAGAAATCCAAACCATCGGATCTGCTAGCTTAGTAAAATCAGCGCCGAAAAGAAAGGCATATCCGCCCGCAGCGCCTTGCAGCGTCGCGACCCTAATTGCTAAAATTGCAAATAGCACGAAAAATAGCGGCATCATAATTTTATTCGTTTTTTCGATGCTTTTGGCGCCGAAAAATAGCGTCAGCAACGTGCCTGCAACGATTATGCAGTGATAGGGCACCACGGAGTAGGGCGTCAGGGCAAAAGAGTTAAACCACGTATCGGTATTTTCGCTCATTAGCGAGCCGTTTATGGCTTGGACTAGTGCTTTTAGAACGTAGGCGATGATGACGGCATAGCCCACTGCGATACACATCGAACCGGCAAGCGGTAGCCAGCCAATAACCTTACCGATAGCGCCAAGTCCGCGGCTTTTCCACGCGTATTCGTATGAGCCCAGCGTGCCTGTTTTGGCGCGGCGACCGATCGCGTATTCGGCGCTTAGGCCTACGTATGAAAACAGCGCTACGAAAAAAATGTAAATTAGCAAAAATGCGCCACCGCCGTTCGTGCCGAGTTTATAAGGGAAGCCCCAGACATTTGCCATACCTACAGCAGAGCCCACGCAGGCGATGATAAAAGCCCAACGCGATGAGAATTTGTGTTTTGTCATAAAGCCATCCGTGCGAAAAATTTTCGTTATGGTAGCAAAAAGGAATTTAAGATTTATTTATGCGGAATTTTAAGGCATGCCGACTTGATTACTTAGGAATTTTTAGAATTTAAAATCGCGAAGTTTTAAAGCAAGATTGGCGGAATTTTACGATCAAAATCGATAGAGTTAATTCTGCGATACTGCGCGGCAAAATTTTATCTTTAATAATTTTAGAATTTCTTCGCGGAATTTTGCGCTTAGACTTAGGCTTTAAAATTCGCTTGGTCTGGGCTTGCGGCGGGGCTTGCTATTTAAGTTAGGCGAGAAATTTAGATCAATTAGAATTTTAAAATTCCGCGAAATTTTAAAATCTACGATCTCGCAAAATTTAAAAATAGGCTCATCAAGAAATTCTATTTAGCGTCGCTCTGGCAGAATTTTCGCGGTAGAATTTCACATTTCGTTTGCAGCGCGCTTATAAATAGCACTTTTATGGCGCTCTACAAGGCGAGTGGCATTCCTGCGCCCGCTATTAGGGCATCTATGCGGGAGCGGTGAATAAATTTTTACCCTAGATGGGAATTGAGAGCGTCGCAAGCGGCAGCATGTTTGAAATTTCCGGCACGCAGCATTGCAGAGTGAAATTTATTAACCCGCACTTTGGCTTAGTTATTTTTCTCAGCTTCTTCATTTTCTTGCGGCTGCGCGACTGCTTTTTTGATCGCTTTTACGAGCGAAACTCTTGTGCCATCCATTCGCAGCACTTCATAGTCGCAGTTTTCATCGCTTATTTTATCGCCGATTTCAGGTAGGCTGCCGAAGAGATTAAAGACGTAGCCGCCGATCGTTAGCTGTTCGGTCTCCTCATCAAAGTCGATGCCCATCACCTCCTCGACGCCTTCGATCTCGAAGCGGCCTCTAAACTCAAAGGTATTCTCGTCGATACGTTTGAAATTTTGCGCATTCGCGTCGTGTTCATCGTTGATGTCGCCAAAAATTTCTTCTATGATGTCTTCCATCGTCAAAAATCCCGCAGTGCCGCCGTATTCGTCGATGACGAGCGCGGCAAAAATGCGCTGCTTATTCATCATAGGTAAAATTTTAGAGATTGGGCTGTTTTCAGGCACGATGATGAGTTTGCGCACAATTTTATCGAAGCTTTTATCTCCCTTTTGTTGGATGATATCGCGGATATGGATGAGGCCTAGGACGTTGTCTTTGCTGCCGTCGATATACGGGAAGCGCGTAAATTTCGACTGCAATACGGTTGCATAGTTTTCGTCGTAGCTTTTTTGCTTATTTAGGCAAACTAGATCGCGCCTCGGTGTCATTATCTCTTTGGCGACTGTGTCGCTAAAATCGACGGCATTTTTGATGATCTCTGTCTCTAGGCTATCGAGTACACCGCCTTTTAGGCTCTCGCTCGCGATGATTTTGATCTCCTCGTCAGAAAGCGCGAGCTCGCTCTCTTTGGCGGGCTTTACACCTATGATTTTAAGCGAGACGGCGGCGATGAAGTCAAATGCCTTTATGATCGGAAAAAACATAATCCAAAAAATATGAAGCGGCCTGGAGATGAAAAGCACGATCTTCTCGGTTTTGGCAATAGCGATGGATTTTGGCACTAGCTCGCCGAGCACGACGTGAAATAGCGTAACGAGCGTAAAAGATATGACGAAGGCGATCGTATGTGCCGCTGCTCCGCCGCCTATGCCGATGGATCTTAGCGGCAGCTCGATCAGTCTCGATACCGCGGGCTCACCGATCCAGCCGAGGGCGAGCGAGCTTATCGTAATGCCTAGCTGTGTGGCGCTGAGGTAGGTGTCAAGGGAGTTTGAAATTTTAAAAGCGAGCTTTGCGTTTGGAATTTTATCTTTGATAAGCTCTTCGAGGCGAGACTTTCTTACTTTGACGATTGAGAATTCCGAAAGAACAAAAAAAGCATTCATAAAGATGAATACAAAAGCTAAAACTAACATTAAAACCGAACTGTCCGTGTCCAAATTTTTTATCCTTTGAAATTTAAAAATAAATATTTATGATTATATCTAAAAACGCTTTAAAATCCAAAAGATATGGAAAATGCCTCGCGCCCGCTCGTAGAATTTTACGGAGTTGAAATTTTGCTTCTATTATCGCGTAAAATTTCATCTGCCTGCGCGAAACTTACCGTCGTACAAATGGCGTTAAAATCTGCTGCCCAGCCGAATAAATTTTATTTTCATACCTGACTGCGGTTGTAAAATTTTGTTTGCATACGACCATAGCGAAATTCTATCTGCGCCCGAAGGGGCAAAATTTTACTCCAAATTTCGTCGCGCTTAAAATCGTAAAATTTCGCGCCGTAGAATTCTGTAGCGACGGATGTTTCGGCTTTCTATGCGACGGAATTTCGCCCAGCACTTGCATTTTAAAATGAAATTTTGTCTCGGCGCGGATTATGTTTATCGCGCGTGTTAATGGAATTTTGCGGTAATTTAAAATTTCGCGCTGCGGCAGGCCTTTGTCGCGGCGAGATTTTATCGCGATAGAGCTCTAGCGCGGCGGCGGATAATCCTAGCGCCGCGCGCAAGCCCATTAAGAAATTTAAATGCAACGATAAAACCTGCTACTTAAAAAAACCTCAGCGCGCAAACTCTTGCGAAATTTTAAATCGCAAGACTATCTATTTCTTGTGGCAGCCTCATAAAGCGGCAAGACTTTCGGCATCACCTCTTTCAGATCGGCGATACGATCGTCGTTTGAAGGGTGCGTGGACATAAATTTAAGCGGATGGCTCTCATTTAGCTTATTCATCTTCTCCCAGACGTTTATCGCCGCTCGCGGATCGTATCCTGCGCGCGCCATCAGCTCAACGCCCATCAGATCGGCCTCCGTCTCATGCGTGCGCGAAAACGGCAGCGTGAATGTGTACTGCGCCGCCATGTTCAAAGCTGCTGAGCCCAGATCTCCAAGCCCCGCTGCAGAGCTTGCTACGGCGATACCGACATCTTTCATCTGTTCAGTCGAGGCTCGCTCGCGACTGTGTTCGCGCAATGCGTGCGACATCTCGTGTCCCAAAATAGCAGCCAGCTCGGCATCGGTAAGCTTAAGCTTTTCGATGATGCCCGTATATACGACGATGCGACCGCCAGGCATACACCAAGCATTGATCGTAGGATCGTTGATGACGTTTACCTGCCAGTTCCATTTCAGTGCGTCTTTGCGAAATGCGCCGACTTGAGCGATTAGGCGCTTCGAGATGCCTCTAACGCGATCAGTTAGCTTTTTATCGGTATTTAGGACGTGCTTGGCGTTTGCTTGGGCGGTAATCTGCCTGTAGGCAAGCGCGGCACTTTGATCCATTTCAGCTTCGCTTACGGTGATGAATTGCGAGCGGTCGATGCCTACGGCGCCGCCTTGCGTGGTGCTCGCGCAGCCGCTAAAAATCATCATCGCAGCAAAGGATATTAAAAGAGCTATTTTTTTCATCTTTTCTCCTTAAAATTTTGCGGCGATTTTAGCGAAATTTGGTTAAATTTTTAGAATTTTATTTTAGATTGCCGGATTTTGCAGGCGCGATCTATTTGGAATTTACCGTGAAATTTAAGGACGCCCGTCGCCTTTAAAATAGGATTGGGCTTTGTGATTTAGCGATAAAATTTAGCGGAGATTTCGCAGAATTTTATCGTGGCATAAACGTGGCATTGCTGTGTGAAAACAACGAGTTTTAATCCAAGCGCGGTGCTGTATAAACACGGCGCCTCTGCGCCTAAATAGAGCAGGATGGCGAGATCGCAATTTTAAACTTACGCAGCGTAGGCTACGATAAATCCAGCGGAATTTTATTTGCACTAAGCGCTCAGTTTGGGCGGATAGGAGCAATTTCAAATTTGCACAATCAAGTCGCACGATAAAATGGGCTCGGATGTCGCTATGATTTGAGATGAGCCGCGCTAATCTTTGCAACGCAAAATTCTAATTGTTAGCTTAGCGGTATTCCTTCACATTGCATCTTGCGCTGCAATGAAATTTCGTTGTGGGAATTGAAATGATCGCAGAAATGTCAAACGCCACAGACGTCTTTTCGTAGAATTTTATCTCGCGGAATTCCATTTGTGCGCGACAGGATAAAATTTCAAACTGCAAACCGCGCCGTATCATTTTGGGTAGAATTTTAATTTTACGCGTTTAGAATTTTAAAATTCGGCTACGCAAATCTACGCGATGAAATTTCAAGCTTAAAATTCCGCGCCGGCTTTGGAATTTTATATGTGCCGCGTCAGCTATAAAATCTTACACTTAGAATTTTATCACTGCGGCAAGATTTGGATAGGACAGAATCTCGCATCGACGTAGGATTTTTGGCGGCACGGAATTTTGTAGCGCACATCTAAATTTAGCTACGCAAAATTAGTAAATCCTTTATCGGCACGGAATTCTGTTGTGCCATTAAAGCGCATAAAGAATTCTGCGCGGGCCTCGCAAACTCTAACGAAAGCTCCATTATTTGGAGCGTGCGGACTTTAAGGCAAGCGAGTAAATTATGCAACGTAAAGCCGTGGGCGCCATACTTGCCGCTAGGGATTTCGCGCCCGCGGCGCCCCTTTAGTCCTTTTTGGACTTTAGTTTGGAGATCGTTTCTTTTGCGGCCTCGTAAGCCTTGGCGCTCATCTCGCGCGCCCTTTCGCTTACGTTTTTGGCGACGTCGGAGCTTTTTAGCTCGGCAAATTTTTGGCTCATCTTCTTTTCAAACTCGCTAAGCTCTTTTTTGATTGCGTCCAGTTTCTCGTCCAGATCGAGGTTTTCGATGATTTTGGCGCTTTTTTGGCTTAGCTCTTGAGTGATTTCGCGCGCTTTGGCGCTCGCCTTTTTTGCGCGCTCGCCAAGCTCGATCTCGCCGATTTTGGCGCTTAGTTGCTCGGCAAGATCGGTTGAAATTTTTCTAAATTTAGCCAAATAGCCGCCGAATTCTTCATCGGCGATCTTGGCGATCTCGCTTTTAGCGGGCTCCTCCGAGCTTGCGACCGCATCGCTTAAAACCGCGCTAAATAGCTCGCTCATCTGCGAAATTTGAAGCTTTTTCTCCCCTAGGCTCTGCGCATCGTCCGCGGGCGAAAAACTTAGCTCGTCGCGGTATCTTTCGGCGGCTTTGTTTATGCCGTCGTAGCAGCCTAAAATCGCGCCTCTAATCAGCGCAGAGGCCGTATTTTTGCTCTCATTTGCGACGAAAATCGCGCGATTTATGATGATTTTTGAAATTTCTTTTGTGCGGAATTTCGTAAATTCTCCGTCGCCGATAGCCGAAAATGCGATGTTTTTCGCCGTCTCGTGCGCGGTATCCTCGATGTCGGTTCCGCTTTCTAGCACGCTTATGAAGGCCAGTTCGCTTGCTTCTTTAAGTACGTCCGCAAGCGGAAGTTTGCTCGCGATCGCTCGCTGTAGCGCCGAGCCTATGCGCTCTTTTAGCTCTGTTTCGCTTGCGTTTTGCAGCGCGGTATCCAGATCGTCGTAGCTGCGCAAAACAAGGGTTTTAATCGCCTTTTGCTTACAAGCGATCTTTTTGCGCAGATCGTCGTAGTCGTAGATGAGCTTGTAAAGCCCCTGCTCGTCCTCGTCGCATAGCGCCTTTTTTACCCCTTCGATTAGCGCTTCGGAGGAGGCGTCCTTTAGAGCTCCTATTTCGCTAAGCTCGGCAGCAAAGCTTAAAATGAGCTCGGTGCTTTTAGCGCTTTTGGCATCTTCACTAAGCCCGCGTAGAGCCTTCAAGCTCTGTTCAAAAGCTAAATTTTGCACGCAGGCCGCCAGCTCCTCGCCGCTAATTTGCGCGAGATCGACGCCGAATTTTTTGATTATTGCTTCTTTCATTTCATCTCCTGTCACAATACATATTTAAAGTGGACTTTTAAGCGCTCGAAAATTTCGTTTCGATGCAAGTCGTCTTTAACGAAAACGCTTACGTTGAAGCTCATATATTTGCCGCCGTTTGAAAAGCGCGAAAAGTCTATTTTGTAATTTTCGCCCTTTAAAATTTCATCGATCTGCTCGCGCTTTTGGGTGCTTGCGTCAAGGATGATTTTGTATTCCCAAAAGAGCGGATAGTCGATTTTTGGCTTTTCAGCCCCTAATATACGCGCCACTCTTGCCCCCCTCTTTGCGCTGCAGCACGACGTCGGTGATCTGCATCGACTTATCTATCGCTTTTAGCATATCGTAAATCGTCAGCAGCCCCACGCTCACGCCCGTTAGCGCTTCCATCTCGACGCCCGTTTTGCCCGTGATTTTTACAGTTACGAAAAGCTTAAATGCGCACTCGCTCGCAAGCTCCTCAATATCCGTTTTAATCGAAGTAATCGTAAGCGGATGAGTCATTGGTATTAATTCGCTCGTCTTTTTGGCGCCCATTATCGCGGCAACGACGGCAGTCTGAAGCACGGGGCCTTTTTTGGCCGTGTTTTGCTTAACGGCGGCAAACGCCTCCGCGCTCATTCGTATGATGCCGCTCGCGGTGGCTACGCGCTCGCTCTCGTCCTTGGCGCCGACATCTACCATGCGAGGCATATTATTTTCGTCGATATGTGTAAGCATAAAATTTCCTTGCAGTTTTTGGCGGGATTATAGCAGAATTTCGGGCATAAAAAAAGCCCGAGCTTTTAAACTCGGGCTTCATACAAAAAGGAGGTTTTATCTTGTCGGACAAGAACGATTATACTACCTAAACAGTAAATAGAAAGAAAATATATCCTTTTTAGGCGAACTCTTTCGCGCTTAATTTATAGCCGTTTTTAAAATTTAATGGCATGCTATGGCGCGCTACGTGGGAATTTGAATGGGTAGCAAAATAAAACCGAGCCAAAGAGCGACTAAATTTAAAGCGGACGTTAAAGAGCAAATATAAAATCTAAAGCAAAGTTTGTGGTTATTTTGGCTCAATATGGACGATCAAAAGAGCGGAGCAGGGCGCTCTGCCAAGCTGCCATAAACAAAACGCCGCAAAGAAGCGGCTTAAATTCAATGCCTTTTTGCTTTAAATTTAAGTCCATCTCGCTTTAATGCGAGGTTTTACGCGCAATGCAGCGTAAATTAGACCTTCCACGCTAGCGCTGTAGTGCGCAGGCGCGGATTAAAATAGCGCGCGCAAATTTAAACATCGTCGCGCAAAATCCGGCCTGCATTTTAAATTTAGCCTCGTTTAAATTTTAAACGTTTTTAGCAGGCTGCCTAAATTTAACCCCTTATCTTCGCCGTTTGCGCTGCCTCCTAAAAGATCGCCCAAAAAGCTGCTTGCGTCGTTGATATCGATTTTACCGTCGCCATTTACGTCAAGCTTGGCACTTGCGATTTTACCGATCAGCGCGCTAAAATCCACGCCTTTGTTATCGACGGCGTTTGCTTGCACGTCCTCGCCGCCGCCCAAAAGTCCGCCCAGCATCGAGCCTAGCGAGCTAGATCCGCCGCTTTCGTTTTTGCTTAAAAAATTTGAGCTGATGCCCGCAATTATCGCATTTATCTGATCGTCGGGCAGGTCCACGCCTAGAAATTTTTCGATAAAAGCGACCGGGCCGCTTTGAAATTCTCTTAAATTTTTATCATCGCTTTTGAGCGCGGAGACCATATTTACAAGTCCGTTTATGTCCATTTACGCCTCCTTGATCTTGGCTTTCGCAGCCTGTTTTACGATAAGCTCTATTACTTTTAGAGCGTCCGCTTTGGCTTCAAAATCTTTGCTAACCGCGATGATCTGTCCGTTGCTGGCCGTTAGGCGGAAGCGAACCTTGCCTGCTTTATCGGTGTAAAGCTCAAATTTCGGATTGTTTAGCTTCTCGCCGCCTGCGATTTGATCCTCGATCTTATTTAGCGCGGCGTTTTTTACGACGCTTTCGATGCCGTTTTTGCAAGCGGCCTTGCTCGTGTAAACCTCGGAGGTGCACAGTACGTGCCCGTCATAAAGTAGATCGAATTTGCAGCCGTCTTTGGCGTTTTTGATTAAAAACTCAGCCATTTTTCATCCTTTCGTAGAAGATATCGTTATTTTAGCTAAAATTTTAATAAATATTTTTAATAGGCGCGGAATTTTCTGCTAAAATTGCGCACAAATTTCATTTACAAAGGATCATCATGATAAAGGCTCTACGTTTTAGCTTGATTTTCGCCGCTACTTTAGGATTTGGCGCGGATGAGAGCGATGCATTATTTAAGGATATAAGGACGCGTCTGGGCTGCAATCTAGCCGCACAGGACTGCGAGACTAACGCCGGCGGGCAGAAGGCGCTCTTTAGCGTGGCGCGCCATCCGATCGAAGCTGGAGCAAATGAGCTAAAAATAAGCGGAATTTCGCGTGAGCTGAAAAATCCGAGCGTTAAAATTTCGGGCGTGAGTATGAATATGGGCAATGCGGAATTCCCGCTAAAGCGCAGCGCAGACGGCTATGAAGCGACGCTTGATGTTGCAGTGTGCACGCACGCCGTAATGCGCTACAAACTTGAAATTTACGAGGATAGCGAGCCTAGCGGGCTTTTTGTGTATTTTGATCTGCGAAAGCGTGCTACAGATCGAGACCGCGGCGAAGACACGCACTTGCACCACCACGAGCATTAGACGCGCCCCGTTGCAATATGGTATAAAATTTTACGCTTCTTTGCGACGTCTGCTAAAATTTACACGTTGCTCGGAGAAAATTTTATAAATTTTAAAACGCCGCTCGCGATAAATTTTATGCGTCTTTTGGGCGACGCACGTCGCGGGCAGATATGGGCGCCTGCGCGAATACGCGGCTAACCGTAGCTACCTAGGCGCACTTATGGGCATTTTGCAAGCG
Source organism: uncultured Campylobacter sp. (assembly GCF_905373215.1). Classification (GTDB taxonomy): domain Bacteria; phylum Campylobacterota; class Campylobacteria; order Campylobacterales; family Campylobacteraceae; genus Campylobacter_B. The sequence continues at coordinate 21,933 of NZ_CAJPRT010000017.1, read as the reverse complement.
CACCATTGACTTCTTATAAGCGCGCGGCTATTTGCCGCGCATTCGCTGTATATGTTTCGTAACCACTACCGAGGCGCGTCAAATTTAGCCCTTCGCCGCCTTTAAATTTTAAAATTTTTAAAATTCGCTTGCGTTTCATACGCCTAATCTATGCGGAATTTTGAAATTCCTTGTATAATCTGAAGCAAATTTTAAATCTAAGGAAAGCCATGCAAATATTAAGACAAAAGCACTTTAGCGGCGAGCGCGCGCTGTTCGGCGCAAAGGATCTGCGGATCGAAAATTCCGTCTTCGGCGAGGGCGAATCGCCGCTAAAACACAGCGCAAATATCGTCGCGGAAAACTGTAAATTTGAGTGGAAATATCCGTTTTGGTACGCCGAAAATATCCGCGCACAGGACTGCTTCTTCGACGAGATCGCGCGCGCAGGGATCTGGTATAGCCGCGGCGTGGTGCTAAAAGACTGCCTCTACGGCGCGCCCAAGGGGCTTCGCCGCGTAAAAGACGCCGCGCTGCAAAACGTAGAATTTGCTGATGCGCAAGAGACCTTGTGGCACTGCAGCGACGTGTCGCTTAAAAACGTTACCGCAAAGGGCGCGTATTTCGGGCTTGATTGCGAAAACTTAAGTATTGAAAATCTATCGCTCTTCGGAGATTACTGCTTTGACGGCTGCAGAAACGTAACGATTAAAAACTCCAAGCTCCTATCCAAGGACGCGTTTTGGAACTGCGAAAATATCGTGGTCGAAGACTGCTTCATCGCGGGCGAATACTTCGGCTGGAATTCCAAAAACGTGACGCTGCGAAACTGCAAGATCGAGAGCCTGCAGGGCTTTTGCTATATGCAAAATTTGCGCCTGCAAGACTGCGAGCTCATAAATACGACGCTGGCGTTTGAATACAGCGACGTCCGTGCCGAGATAAAAGGCGCAATCGATAGCGTCAAAAATCCAAGCAGCGGGCTAATCCGCGCGGCAAACATCGGCGAGCTGATCCTAGATGGCGCAACGGACGCGTCTAAAACTGAAATCATTACTGAATTAAGGGCGTAAGATGGGACTTTTTGATTTTATAAGTGGCAAGGAGAAATACGACTTTGACACCCTGCCGAACCGCCGCGGCACGAAGTCGCTTAAATGGGACGTAGGCGAGAATGAGCTTCCGATGTGGGTCGCGGATATGGACTTTGCCGTAGCGCCCGAAATTATCGAGGCTCTGCAAAAGCGGCTAAATGAGCGAGTTTTGGGCTATTCGATTATCGATGATGAGTGGCGCAGCGCGTATCAAGGCTGGTGGCTTGCGCGCCACGATTATGAAATCCAAAAGGAGTGGCTGATCTATGCCGACGGCACGCTGCCCGCGGTTGACTCGATCATCCGCAAGCTTACTTCGCCCGCCGAAAACGTGCTGCTGATGAGCCCCGTTTACAACTGCTTTTACTACTGCATCAAAAACGCCGCCCGCGTGCTGGTAGAAAACGAACTTGCCTACGCTAGCGGCGATTATAGCATCGATTGGGAGGATCTACAGGCTAAGCTCGCCGATCCGCAGACGACGCTTTTTATCCTTTGCAACCCGCACAATCCGGTCGGTCGCACCTTTAGCAGGGACGATCTCGCCCGCATCGGCGAACTGTGCGAGAAGCACGGCGTGACGGTGCTTAGCGACGAGGTGCATTGCGATCTGACCGAGCCGGGCGTGCGTTACACGCCATTTGCTGCGGCAAGTAAGACTTGCGAGAGGATTTCGGCCAACATAATCGCACCAACCAAGGCGTTTAACATCGCAGGGCTGCAAAGCGCGGCGGTCTTTGCCGCAGATAATCGCTTGCGTCATAAAATTTCAAAGGCGCTAAATTCCGACGACATCGCCGAGCCGAATTTTTTCGGCGTCCAGGGCGCGATCGCCGCATTTAAGAAGGGTGCGCCGTGGCTGGACGCACTGCGCGAATACCTCAGCGAAAATCGCAAATTCGCGGCGGAATTTATCGCGCGCGAGCTTCCGCAGGTGCACGTCGTGCCGCAAGATGCGACCTATCTGATGTGGCTTGATGCGGGTGCTTACACGCAGGATAGCGCGGAGCTTGCGCGCTTCATCCGCGAAAAAACGGGGCTGTATCTCTCCTGCGGCGCGCAATACGGCAAGGGCGGTGAGAAATTTTTGCGCCTAAATATCGCGACCTCTAGGGCGCTGCTAAAAGACGGGCTAGGGCGGCTGAAAGAGGCGCTAAAGATTTGCCCGCATTAAACGAACTGCGGCGCGGCAAGGACGAAATTTAAAATTTTATAGCGGCCAAATTTAAAGCGGCGGATAAAATTTTAAAATTTTGCGACAGGGCGCGAGTTTTGCGCTAAATTTAGCGGCGATCAGGCGGCGGCGCGCAAACGTTTAAATTTGGCGTGCGGCAAATAAACCGGCGCTTAAATGAGCTACAGAAGGCGGATTATGGATAGAAACGGCGATCTGGAGGAGCTTTACCTGCTTGAAAAACGGCGCGAAAAGCTCGCGCGCCTTAGCAGGCTCATCTCATTTTTGATAACCCTGTTGCTAGTCGGACTCTATGTATTTTTGAATACCAGGGCGGAGCCCGTCTCGTTTGATACAAACTGGCTCATAGTCGCGCTTTTCATCATCTTCCCGGTTTTAAACGGGCTGCTTTACCGTCTATTTTACAGTTTAAGCTTTGGCAAAAACGAGGGCGCACAGCGCGCAAATTTTGATAAATTTAGTGGCTTTGATACGGCGCAAGACAGGGGCGTGCTAGGGCAGGGCGCAGCGCAAGATGGGCAAATTTTAAGCGCCGACGCAAAAGAGGGGGCAAGTATTAAAAGCTGAAGCGGGCGAGGGTGGGAGCGAGAAAGGCGGCGCAACCCAGTCAAAATTTAACTTTCTAGCCGATCTGCAGAGCCTAGAGGATGAGCGCGCGGCGCTGCAAAAAGCGGTGAAAAAGGCCAACATCATCGCCGCTGTCGTAGGGACCGGCGTGGGCGCACTAGTGGCGCGCTTTTGGGGCGAAGTGGCGGCCGGCGTATTTTTCGGCGTAGCTGTTTACGGCGTCGTGAGCGCTCTTTTAACGGCGAGCAAAAGACGGAATTTCAGATCAAATTTTAAAAACAGGGTCGTCGCGAGCATCGCAAAAAACTTCGGACTTAGCTATGATGAAAGTGACGGGCTTACAGCAGATGAGTTTTTTGAAATTTACGACTGCTACATAAACGAGCAATCGAGCGAGGATATGATGAGCGGGGAGGTGCAGGGCGTGCGCGTGAGATTTAGCGACTTTTATGCCGCTGAAAAGGTGCGCACCAAAAACGGCACTCGCACCGACGTAAAATTTCAAGGAGTGCTTTTCGTCGCGGATTTTCACAAAAGGCTTAACTGCGAGGTGCGGGTGTGTCACAAAAACTCGCGAAATCTGCGCAAATACGGGCAGCGAGCGAATATGGACGACGTGAAATTTGAGGAGTTTTTCGACGTCTATACGACCGATCAGGTAGGTGCGAGATACGCTCTGACACCGCTTTTGATGCAGCGACTGACGGAGGTTTATCTAAGACTGGGCTCGCAGATAAACGCGGTGCTAAGGGAGGATAAAATTTACGTGGCAATCGAGACCTGGCGCGATAATTTCGAGCCTAGAATCGACTGCTCGCTAAAGCAGGACGCCACGATAGAGCTTTACGTAGATGAGATCGGCGCGCTTGTGGGTATCGTGAGCGAGCTAAATTTGAACCGCAAAATTTGGAGCGAATGAGGCGGGCGGCGGCGCTGTGGAGTAATGGTAGAGGCGGCTGCTGCATACGGCTCTGGCGATACACAGATATGCAGACAAAGTGCTCGGAATCGTAGGCTTAGAGCGGTACAGATGCGCTGTGTAGCTGAGCGTGGAAATGGATGCGTTGTGCAGATTGTGCGTTTGGCTCTTAAATCGGTACGGAAAATTTAGCCGCGCAGAATTTACGAGCCGCCTTGAGCCGATAAAATTTTGTAAATTCCCGATCCGTTTAACGAGCGGGCGCTTGCGATTTATCATTGCTCGCACGGCAAAATTTTTACCGCACGAGCAGTTTGCATTAGAATTCTACTATTGCTTAAAATTTTACGCCGCCGCGCGCGACTTAAATTTTGCCGCGATGAGTCGCGCTAGGCCGCGTTTGGGCTCGGCTAAATTTACTCCGCGGCTAAATCTGTCATGCGGAAGCAAAGCTTTGCCGCTAGATCGATAAATTTAGCTAGCTTATAAAGCACTCGCCGCCTATGGGCGTTTATGGACGCCGTTTCGGTAAAGCTATAACGCCTCGTCGCTGCAAGGTTGCGGGGCTTAGTAAGATCGCCCCGCTAAACTAGACGGCGAATCTAAATTTATAGCTTTCCGCCCTCGATTACGACGTCGTCAGCTTTGATGTCGCCGCCGTATACCGGCGCTAGCGTCGCATCGTAGTCGGCGTGGAAAAATTTCTCGTCCGCGAGCTTTACGATTAGATCGTCAAGCCATTTGCGAAGCTCGTCGTTGCCCTTTTTGACCGCAGGCGCGATGACGTCCTGATCGCCCAGCGAGCGGATACCCACCTTAAAGCCAGGGTTTGACTTCGTCCACGCAAACAAAAGCGTATTATCATGCGCGATCGCATCACCCCTGCCGTCCAGCATTGCACCGAAAGTCTCGGTATTTTGGTCAAATTTTAAAAGCTTGATCTCGGGATGGTTTTTCGTAAAATACAGATCCGCGGTTGTGCCTTTGTTGATTAAAAGCGTTTTATCTTTAAGCTGCGAAACGTCGGTGATATCGCCGCCCTTGCTCGCGACGCCAAGGGCTACCTTCATATACGGCAGTGCGAAATCCACGACCTCTTTACGCTCCGGCGTGACGGTGAAATTTGCAAGCGTGATATCGACCTTATCCGACGCTAAAAATTCCGCGCGATTGGCGGCCTCTACGAGCACGAACTGCACCTTGCTCTCATCGCCCAAAAGCTCCTTTGCGATGCGTTTTGCAAAATACACATCATATCCCGCGTTTTTACCCGTCTCGTCGATGTAGCCAAACGGCGGCTTATCGCCGAAAACCGCGATCCTTACTACGCCGCGCTTTTTAATCCCGTCGATATAACTTTGCGGCGCGGCGGAACCTTGCGCGGAATTTGAGGAGCCTTTGCCCTCGTCGTTGCAACCTGCGAAAAATAACGCACCTAAGATAAAAAGCGTGCTTAGCGTTTTTTTCATCTTTTCTCCTTTATTAAAATTTATTTTTTAAATTCGAACATATTTAGAAATTTCTTCGCACGCTCGCTCTTCGGAGCGGTAAAGAACCCCTCCGGTTCGTTAATCTCCACGATGCTTCCCTCGTCCATAAAAACTATGCGATCGGCTACGGCGCGCGCAAAGCCCATCTCGTGCGTTACGATTAGCATCGTCTGCCCCTCTTCGGCGAGATTTAGCATTACGTCTAGCACCTCGCGCACGATCTCGGGATCAAGCGCTGCGGTAACCTCGTCAAAAAGCATGATCTTGGGCTTCATCACAAGGCTTCGCACGATTGCGATGCGCTGCTTCTGCCCGCCGCTAAGCTCTTTGGGGTAGGAGTTTTCCTTATCCGCAAGACCTACGATCTTTAGCCATTCGCGAGCTAGAGTTATCGCCTCCTCTTTCGGGACGTTTTGTACCTTCATCGGGCCTAGGATTATGTTGTGCAGCACGCTTAGATGATCGAAGAGCTCGTAGCTTTGAAAGACCATACCGATCTTTTGTCTGATCCTGCGCCACTCTTTGAAATTTTGATCGATCCGCTCGCCCTCGATTATGAAATTCCCGCTTTGTACCGGCTCTAGCCCATTGATCGTGCGAAGTAGGGTACTTTTGCCGCAGCCGCTGGGGCCTAGGATCACAACGACCTCACCCTGCGCTACGCTAAGACTGACGTCCTTTAGCGCGTGCAGCTCGCCGTAAAATTTATTGACTTTGTCGATTTTTAAAATTTCCATCAGCTCCACCTGTTTTCTAGTTTTTTCGAAAGCGCCGAGATCGGATAGCAGATCAAAAAATATACGAAAAATATCGCTCCGTAGATGATTAGCGGCGCGTAATTGTCGCGAAAGACATTCACTTCGATGATCTGCTGTCCAACCTTGACGAGCTCGATGACGCCGATTAGTACGGCGATCGAGGTTGTTTTTATCATCCTGCTGAATAAATTTATCGTTGCGGGTACCAGGCGCCTCATCGCAAGCGGCAGGATCACGTAGAGATAAATTTGAGATCTGCTAAATGCGAGCGCTTCGGCGCTTTCAAACTGATGCTTGGGGATGCTAAGTACGGCGCCGCGCACCAGATCCATCATCTCAAAAATGCCCCAGACGCTAAAGACGATGATCGAAGCCGCGATATTTGAGATATGGATGCCAAATGCCTTGCTCGCGCCGAAATATACGATAAATAGCCAAACGATGGGCGGCATGATGCGCACGATCTCTAGGCAAATTTTAAGCGGGATGTATAAGGCTCTACGCCCAGAAGCCATTAAAATTCCAAGCACCAAGCCTAGAGCGAGCGAAACCGCGATTGAAATGAGCGCGATTTGCAGCGTGAGCCCGAGCCCGCCAAGAAGCCTAATTAAATTTTCGCCGCTTAAGAGTTCCATCGCTAGCCTCTCATATATGCAAGGCGCTTTTCAAGCAGTGTAAGCGCTAGTGAAAGCGGCAGGATTATGATCAGATACGAAACGCTTAGCATAAATAGCGCCTCGTTGGTCTTATAATACAGCCCGATCACGTCCTTTGCGGCATAAACGAGATCAGCGAGCGCTACGATGCTAACGATCGAAGTTTCTTTAAGCAGAAAGATTATGTTTGCGCTGATGGAGGGCAGGGCGATCGCAAAGGCGCGCGGCAGCACGACGTAAAAGACTATCTGAGCCTCACTAAGACCGAGGCTCATCGCGCTTTCGATCTGAGATTTTTTTATCGCCTCAAAACCGAGCCTAAAGCTCTCGCTCATATAGCTTCCGCCCAAAAACGCAAGCCCCACGATCGCGCAGGTAAAGCCAGAAATTTGAACGCCCAGCTTCGGTAGGCCGTAGTATAGAAAAAATAGCTGAATTAAAAGCGGAGTATTGCGCGACAGCTCGATATATGCGCTCACAAGCGGGCTTAGCAGCGGCAATCTTTTATATTTTATCAGTGTGCAGATAAAACCGATGATGATGGATAGTAAAATCCCGTAAAATGCGAGCTTCAGCGTTAAAATTCCCGCCTTTACGAACATCGGGCTAAATTTAGCTATAAAATCAAAATCCATAAATTCTTCTTTCCATAAAATATGCGTATTATACAAATAACTGATTAAAATAGTATTAAATTAGAATTTTTTTATAAAAATTCCGAAAATTTAGGAGTTTAAAAATATATCTTATAAATATATTTAGTCCGAGCAGATACCCGGACTATAGAATTTTGACGGAATTTTACGAGTAAAAAATATACGCGTATCCCGAAACCAAAAACGCGGAGAATATCGCTAGAATTCCGCCACTTCGTACCATTTCCGCCTGGCGAATGCGTCCCGTTCCGAAGACCAAAGCATTCGGCGGCGTCGCTACCGGCATTATGAAAGCGCAGCTTGCGCCCACACCGATTACTATAGTAAGAGTTTCTTTCGGTAGCCCCATTTGCGCCGCTACTCCCGCAAATACTGGTACTAAAAGTGCAGCAGAGGCGGTATTGCTCGTAAATTCCGTAAGGCAGATGATGAAAACTGCTGTTACTAAAAGTACGATGTAAGTAGGCGCTCCACCGAAAGTATGCGCGACTAGATCGCCAAGCACCTTAGAAGCTCCGGAATCGCCTAAAACCGCACTTAGCGTAAGTCCGCCGCCAAAAAGCAGCAGCACGCCCCACTCGGTGTTTTCAGCGATGTCGTGCCATTTGGCAAGCCCTAGAATGACGATTACGACTGCCGAGCAGATCGCTACATAGGCATCGTCCACTTTAAAGCCCACAAGAGCTGAAATTTGCTTCGAAAATATCCAGCCAAGCGCTGTTAGAGCAAATACGACGATCGTAATAATGCGCTCGCGTGTCCAAGGGATATGCTCCAGATCCATCTCTATTTTATGGCTTAAATTCGGCTTGAAAATTATATAAAGCACCACAAGCATTATTGGCAGCATCACGCACATTAGCGGCAAACCTACCTTCATCCAGTCCGCGAAGCTGTAGTGCAAGGCTTGAGCCACGATTAAATTTGGCGGCGAGCCCACGAGCGTGCCCAAACCTCCGATGCTTGCAGAATACGCGATGCCTAAAAGCAAAAACACGAGCGTGCCGCGATCTTTGCTCTCGTCCATATTGGCGCAAATTCCAAGCGCGATTGGAAGCATCATAGCAGCAGTTGCGGTATTTGAAACCCACATCGAAAGGATCGCCGTAGCAAGGCAGATTAAAATCGCAGCCACGCCCAAGCGACCGCCTGCGCGGGCGATTAGCCACATCGCGATCTTTTTATCTAGCTTTTGCATATGCAGAGCCGTCGCCAGAGCAAAACCGCCGAAAAAGGTAAAGATCGTAGGGTTTGCAAAATTTGCAAGCGTGCTTTTAATGGTGGCAGCTGCGAAAGTGCCATCTTTAGCGAATTTGCCAAGCCCGATAGCTACCGCAAGCACCGGCACCATAAGCGCAGTTACCGTGATATGCACGGCCTCTGTAAGCCACATAATCGCAATGAAAGCAAGTAGCGCAAGGCCTTTTTTGACATTGGGCTCAAATGGTAACGCGGCATATAGAGCAAAGCCCACTGCAGCGGCAATCGCCATAATGATGACGCCGCGCTTAGGAAATGGCACGGTGTCGGTGAGCCTGTCTAAACCCAGCTCGTCTACGTCTGAGTCCAGCGGCCCTTGTAAGCGGGAGTTGCGTAATTCCACTTTGTGTTCTTCCATAGATACTCCTTTTTTGGATTTGGCTTATGATACAAAAATGAGGCGGGAATTTTATAAATTCCAAATCAAATCGTCTTAAATTTTTAAAAGTGCAGTTACTATCGGTAACACGGCACTTATCTCGTGTGTAAATTTTAAATTATACATAAAAACGAACAACTAAATAAGCGCTTTAAATTTCATCACAGATTATTTTTTAATGGCTCTGGCATTTAAATTTGCTAGCTGCCCAAGGGAGGTGGCGTAGAATTTCGTCGAATTCCGTGCTGGCAATCGAGATAGAATTTTATCCAAGGCGAGTGAGATAAAATTCCAAGTCTTGTCGCGAAATTCATCGAAATTTCAAAAAAAGGATATTATAATCAACAAATTTTAAATGCGCTTGTAAGCAAACCTGGCGGGAAATGCTTAAAGATAGCAAGCGATGAAATGGCAAAGCGGCGGCGGCGGAAAGCCCGAAATTATAAATTGTAAGGAGAAAATGTGAAAAACAAAATTTTAATCGCGGCGTTTGCTGCTGCAGTGTGCGCGAGCGCAAGCTTCGGCGAGGGGATATTTTTAGGTATCGAGGGAGATTATTCTTTTAAATCCAGCATCACTACTAAATGGTCTGACGAGGAAGATTCTGGCACAAATAAAGATAATAAGGGGCAGGCTGCGCTCGGCTTTAAAGGCGGCTATGATTTTGGTATAGCTAGGGCGTACGGCGAGTACTTGTATGATTTCAAAGCTTCGAAAACTGGCACTGACGAGGAGGACGTCATATTTAAACACGAGTGGAACAAGCATAGCCTGTTCATAGGCGGGGATTTTACGCCTGAGATTGTAAACGGCTTTAAACTCGTAGCGGGCGCATATACAGGGGTTTCATTTTTGAAATATAAAATTTATTCATATGACGAATCTGACGGAAGCAGCGATTCGCTTTCAAAGACTCTGCCTGGCTGGGTAATCGGCGCAAGACTGGGCGGTTTATATAGCTTTGATGAGCATAACGAGATCGAGTTTGGCTACAAGGCGGACTACACGAGATACAAGGCCAGTAAACTCGGAGAGGACGTAGACAAGGTATATGAGACTAACCATGGAATTTATATGGGGTATAACTTTAAATTTTAAAAATTCTAACGTGCTAGCGCAGGATGGAGCGAACGAACTCCCGCTCCATCCATTTTAAATTCCAAATAATTATTAGACATCAAATCGCAGAATTGTTTAATCCGAAATTTGCTAGCAATTCAGATGCAATTATATGATAATCAAGGGTGCTGCCGGTGCTAGACGTCAAATTTTATCCACTCGTACATACAAAATTCAAATATATTCACACATGCTTGGCTTGTATTTTGGTGCTATCTGGTAAGCACTTAAATTGATGGAATTTATGAAATTTTACTCAATCCGCTTTTTTCTAAGAATCGTTATAATTTCAAGTTGAAAAAGCGGAATTTTATTAATGTCTCCATTTGCCACTTTAAATTTGTTTCATAATTGCTTCGGATATCTCACGACCTCTAGCTTGAGCCAACGCAGAAGCACCATAAAATCATTAAAATTTGGTTGGTTGCCATAGGCAAAATGCTAAGCGAGCACGTAAAAGGATTGCGCTTTAATGGCAGTTGATTTAGAGGCGAATTGGTCCTGTTTGCTTTATGGAAATCTCACATTTACATATTCGGGATTAGCACTTAAATTTTGCGGTAAAATTCTAAAATTACTGCGTCTAAGAATTTTAGAATTTTACCGTTTTAAAGCATTAAATTTTACGATTTTAAGGTTAGTCGAAAGCACAGAATTTTACCTTTATAAATTCGCGGTAAAAGCAGTGGTGTCTGGTCGTGCGGATTTAGATACCAGATTAATCCGCAAGCGCTGTGCTTTTACTAAAATTTTGTCTTTGTAAAAATTTTAAAATTTCAATCGCTGTTTTTAAAGCGCTTTAGCGCAAACATAAATTTCTAGCCGCCTCACTATATTTTATAGGCTTGCTCGGAGCTTTAAAATAGCAAGCTACGTGTCTGCTATTTGCCAAAAACCCTAGCGAAAATCGCGTCCACGTTTTTGGTGTAATATCCGTAGTCAAAGCACTCTTTGATTTCGCTTTCGCTTAGCTTTTCTCGTAGCTTTGTATCTGCTAGCAGATTTTGCAAAAACAGGCTATGCCCTTGCTCATCTATAGCTTTTTTGCCCTCTTGCAGATCCGCCCAGACCTTCATTGCATTACGTTGCACGATTTTATAGGCATCCTCTCTGCTAACTCCTCGTTTAGGCAGCTCTAGTAGCACGCGCTGCGAAAATACGAGTCCACCGGTTAAATTTAGATTTCTCATCATATTTTCGGGATATACGAGCAGTTTTTCGATCAAGCTCGTCAAGCGATTTAGCATAAAATCGGCGGTTATAAAGCCATCAGGGAGGATAAATCGCTCGACCGAGCTATGGCTGATGTCGCGTTCGTGCCATAGTGCTACATCCTCCATCGCGGGTATTGCGAAGCTACGGATCATACGACATAGTCCAGTTACGTTTTCGCTAAGCACGGGATTTCGTTTGTGCGGCATCGCAGAGCTGCCCTTTTGACCTGGGCTAAAAAATTCCTCCGCCTCATAAACCTCTGTGCGTTGATAGTGACGGATTGCGATAGCGATCTTTTCGCAGCTGGAAGCTAGGATCGCAAGTGCGCTCATCACCTGTGCGTAGCGATCGCGCTGGATGACTTGATTGGACGCGGGAGCGGGCTTTAGCCCCAGATATTCGCACACCAGCTCTTCCAGCTCTAGTGGAGCGTGGGCGAAATTTCCCATCGCACCGCTTATTTTGCCGTAGCTGATGACGCTTTTTGCGTGTTGCAAAAGCTCTAGCGCGCGATTTATCTCATCATACCAGACCGCAAGCACGAGTCCGAAAGTGATCGGCTCGCCGTGGATACCGTGGCTGCGCCCGACCATCAGCGTCATTTTATGCTTCATGGCTTGAGATTTTATCGCGGCTTTTAAATTTTGCACATCCTCAATGATGAGTTCCATGCTTTCTTTGATTTGTAGCGCGACGGCGGTATCGATGCAGTCACTACTAGTCATTCCGTAATGCACGAAGCGACTCTCCTGCCCAAGGCTCTCACTCACGCTCGTTAGAAATGCAATCACGTCGTGCTTGGTGGTCTTTTCGATCTCATCTATCCGCTCGATTTTAAAGCTTGCGTTTTGTAGAATTTTATCTTTATCGCAGTCGCTTATTAGACCTAGTTTATTCCACGCCTTAACCGCCGCAAGCTCGACTTTTAGCCACGCGTCGTATTTGGCTTGCAAGCTCCATTTTTCAGACATCTCTTTTCTTGCGTATCTTTCGACCATTTTAGTAGCCTTTCGGTTAGAATTTCTTGTATAATGATGGCAAAAATTATATAAAAATGGGGCTGAAAGTTTAATATGGGTTATGAGAAAAGAAGCTTGGGAAGCTTTGAGGGACGCAAAATTTATGAAATTCTGCTTAGCCTCGGATACGATATGAAATCCGCGCAGCGCATCTGTGACAAGCATCGCGTAACCGATGCGGAGGATCAGAATTTGCATAAAAACTCCGTCGCGCACGGAGAAATTTTTTTGATCGATTACAAATGCGAGCCGCGCGGACTGAAGCCGATCTTTGAGTGCGATGCGTTTGCGGCATTTGACAAGCCGAGTGGAATTCTTAGCCACCCGAGCGGGCGCAACTCGCCTTATAATATGTATGACGAGATCTGGTCGCTATACGGGCAGGATGCGTGCGTGGCGCATAGGCTTGATTTAGAAACCAGCGGAATTCTTATCGTTGCTAAGGATAAAGACGCGGCGCGCGAGCTTAAAGAGTGCTTCGAACAGCGTAGAGTGATGAAAAGCTATCTAGCGCTCGTACGAGGAGATTTGAGGGAGAGCTTGCAAGGTGCCGCTTGCAATGGCGAGATAGAGGATTGCTATGCGCTAGGCTCGGATGAAATTTGCGGATCAAAATTTGCGGGTGATGCTGTGAGTTTACCAGATAACGTGTCGGATCTGCGCGATACACTAGCTCTAAAAGGAGCAGGCGATAAATTTGGATTTAATACCTTACCTGATAGTGCGAGTAGGGGATTGTGGTGCGATGCTCTATCTGACAGAGCGCAGGCTAAATTTAAATCTGACGCTCCTATTGGCGATGTTGGCAGTAGATTTGAATTTGATGACTTATCCTGCGGCGTGAGTGATAAGCTTAAACCCGCTATCGCGATGAGTAGCGCGGATAACGGACATAAACCTTGTGCCTTATCTGTGGCTAAATCTTTGCCAGCCACTTCTATGGGTTGCGTAAATTTTAAAAAATTTGAGCCTGCAAAATACGCAAAATTTAGCGAGAAACTGAAATTTTTAAAGGATTTTGAGGGATTCGTGATCGATGCTCCGATTGCCCCTAGCGACGAGTTTGCCGATCTTAAAATTCGCATGAAAATATCGCGCGATGGCAAGGAGGCGATCACGCTGATACGCCCGCTGCGATATTTTGAGGACATGGACGCTAGCCTGATCGAGTGTTATCCGCTGACGGGTAGGCAGCATCAGATCAGGCTGCATCTATTTGCCGCGGGTGCGCCGATATTGGGAGAGCCGCTGTATGGGCTTTCGCGAGAGCAAGCGGAGCGGATATTGGATAAAAAGATGGATGAGACGGAGCGGATCAGAACGACAGGGGCGCCGAGATTACTACTGCACGCGAATACAATTTGCTTTGAACTAGGCGGAGAGCGATATGAGATAAAAAGCAAATTCGATGCCGCAAGAGAGTTTTATAATCTCGCGAAAATCGGTAAAATTTAAGCAACTCAATAAAATTTTGAGGTGGCGGCGATTATTTTTATGACCAGGATTTTGCTTTTGCTGGTTTTTATAAAATTTTGTGATTACAACGGCGTTTAATTTATTAATTTCTCATCTGTAGTTATTTGAAAATTTTAAGACGATTTTATTTTGCGATGGCTATAATTCACAATTAGAATATTAGTAATTTTGAATAAAGGATGAAAATGTTGTGGTGGGAAAAAACAGTAGAGTATTATTTTGTAAAGCAGTGTTTGTTGGACATCGATATAGCTCCACTTGATGGTGATGTAGAAAAAATATGTGATGCCTTAACACATAACAATGGGAAGTTTTTACTTATAGAGTTTAAAAGGGCATTCGAGAATTTATCCTCAGAAAAGAGAAAATATGCAGATTGGGAAAAAAGCGCTAAGGCCATAAAAGCATATAATTCAACTTGGCTAGACGGTGGGTTTCATATATTTATTTTCGGTAGCGAAAATTACGGTAAATTTGAGCTCAGAGCGCATAAATATTGGATGCTTCAAGATAAGTTGGGCGGTAGCATAAAAGATTTTAAATCCGATGTTGATTCTTTTAAAAAATGCAATCAAGAATATGGAATATTTAAAAGAGAATTTGACGAATACGCTAATTTTCTATTTAAGCAAAAGGGCGGGGCGGGAAGCTCTATTAATTTAGAAAGCTCGGCATTGATAGCAAGCATAGGGAGCAAAACGGTAGTTGCTTCTTTTGGGGAATATTGCAAGAGGGTACTTGGTTTGGGCATAGACCGTAGCATAGAACAAAAACAAACAATAGAAATATCGCAAGATATTGGCATGAGACTTGGATTGTAATTGTTAATTTCTATGAAAATTCGAAATGTTAAGGGTAGATAAGAAGGAATTCGCGGATGATTTCAGCGTTTGTAATCTAGGATTTTTTAAGCAGCGATCTGTCTAAGAAGATGCTGTTCTCATCCATTATTTTTTGCGCGTTCATTGCTACTCCTTTATAAATTTTTTGCCGATCTGCCTTACGGCTTGAAAACAATCGCCGAATTTTTTTCTATCTTTTTAAAATTTTATCCATATTGACGCCATTTTGAGCTGGAATTTTACCTTGCTCGTTTCTTTGCTTGAGCTGTCCGCACGCCGCACTGATATCTGGCCCCTTGCTCTGGCGGATCGTACAGGTAATACCGTGCGCGCATAGATAGTCTTGGAATTTCACCATATTTTCGGGGCTTGGTCTGCCAAAGCTCGAGCCTTCGTGTGGATTAAAATAGATCAGATTTACTTTTGCGCGGATGCCATGTAGAAGCTTCACTAGCGTTTTGGCATCGCTTGAGTGGTCATTTACCCCATCGATCATTAGATATTCAAACATCACGCGTTTTCGCAGATCGATTGGGAACTCACGCACCGCCTGCATGATCGATGCAATATTGTAGGCGCGATTTATCGGCATTAGTTTTTCACGCAGTTCGTCATCCACTGCATGCAGCGAGATTGCAAGCAGCACGCCAAGATCCATTTCGCCAAGCTTTTTTATCTGCGTAGAAAGTCCGCTTGTACTTATCGTTTGGCGACGCGGCGCTATGGCGAGTCCGTCGTTTTCTTTTAAAATTTGCACAGCTTTGGCAACGTTGTCTAGGTTATTAAGCGGTTCGCCCATCCCCATATATACGACATTGACGCGGCGCTCGTACGGGATCGCGTTCATTTTCTTGATGAGCCAAATTTGAGCCACGATTTCGCCTGGAGTTAAATTCCGTACGAAACCACCTTTTGCTGTCAGGCAGAAGCTACAGCCAATTTTGCAACCCACTTGCGAACTTACGCAGATTGAGTAGCGCGCGTGTCTTATAACCTTTTCGTTTTCGTCTCGCAGCTCATCCTTCATCGGCAGCAGGACACTTTCGATCGTCTTGCCGTCTTTGAGAGCGAAAAGGTATTTGATACTGCCATCGCTACTTGTTTCGGATCTGACGCATTTAAGCGGGTCTAAATAAAAATTTTGGGCTAAACTTTGACGGATCTCTTTTGGTAGATTTAGCATTTGTGCAAAGTCGTCCACGTTCTTTTTGTAAATCCATTCGTAAATTTGCTTGGCTCTAAATTTTGGTTCGACGAAATTTTCAAGCTCTTTTATCGTAAAATCAAAGATATTTTTCAAATTAATGCCTTAGTTTTTAGATATTTAGTTAAATTTTCTTTTGCGGCGGCGTGATTTTTTAAAAAATCTACGTGAGCATTTGAATTGCAAAAATTCGTCGCACAAAAAATTCCGTAAGCGGGAATTTGAAATTTTTGTGCTATCTTAAGAACCGCAAAAAATTCCATATTCTCTAAAAAATAACCTCGCTCAAAAAATTTTAGCGCAGATTTTTTATCGGTCGTGATAAAATTTGAGCTATTAGTTATTGTTTCATATGAAACATCGGCAGAATTCCTAGCTGCAATTTCATAACTAATCGGAGAATATGAAAGCCCATAAAGCGCTGATATCTCGTAGTTTACAGCCGATCTGCTTTCATAAATTTTTAGAATTTCACCTTCTTTATATAGCCCTGCAGAACCCACGAAAATGATCTCGCTCGGCAAATTTTTTCTATTTTCGCATAAAAATTTAGTCAAATTTATACTCATATCCACTAGCCCTACGCCCATGGGCAGGGCAAAATCAAAAATTTCATTTCGTCCAGCAGAGATTATCATTTACGCATTCACGCTTTCATTATTTTTCACTAATCATAGCAAAATGACGATAAATTTAAGGCTAAATTTTGAAATTTTTTCGTCGTAAAGTATGGGTGAAATTAAAATCAATTTAAGCAAATATCTATGAGAGCTGTACTCTTACCTTTCATAATGGTAGCAGTGCAGGTGGCGGGTAGAAGATGGAAAAGTATTTAAAAAAGCTTATGATTTAGCTAAAACGAATAAATTTTACCTAGCAAAATAATGCTTGCCAAAAAACTTGCAAGATAATAAAGGCTGAAATAAAATTAATTATTTGATCGCTTTGGCGGCTAAGTTTCAACCCTGCGGTATAAACCTGGCTAAATTTACAGTCTCACTTCAATATTTTGTTCTCGCAAATACGCTTTTAGTGCCTTGATTTCGATTTCTCTGAAGTGAAAAATCGACGCCGCCAGACATGCGTCTGCGCCCGCTAAAAATGCATCTTTAAAGTGCTCTATTTTACCAGCACCGCCGCTTGCGATCACAGGGATATCAAGCGCGCTAAAAATCCGCGTCAAATTTAACTCAAAACCGTTTTTAACGCCGTCGCAGTCCATCGACGTGAGTAAAATTTCGCCCGCACCGCGCTCCTGTGCCTCTTTTGCCCAGGCAAGTGCATCTTTGCCGGTATCTAGCCTACCGCCGTTTATAAAAACGCTATAACTCTCGCCCGTCCTCTTTGCGTCGATCGCGACCACGACGCACTGCGAGCCAAATTTATTTGCCGCTTCGTCTATCAAATTTGGATTTTTTATTGCGGCTGAGTTGAGGCTGATTTTATCGCAGCCGACGTTTAACAGACGTGAGATATCGTCGATCGTACGGATACCGCCGCCTACTGTTAGCGGGATAAAAAGCTCGCGCGCGACCCGTTCCACGACATCCACGATCGTATCGCGCCCCAGATGCGACGCCGTGATGTCAAGGAAGCACAGCTCGTCCGCGCCCTCCTCGTTGTAGCGTTTGGCGACCTGCACCGGATCGCCCGCATCCACGAGACCTACGAAATTTACGCCCTTTACCACGCGTCCATCTTTGACGTCTAGGCACGGGATTATGCGTTTTGCAAATCTATTCAAAGCAGCCCTTCGGAATAAAATTTTTTATGATTTTAGCCAAATTTTACTTAACATAATGACTTTATAAGTAAAATTTGGCTAGACTCTTGCGATGATTAGGGCGAAAAAAGAGTTCGGGCAAAATTTTTTGAAAGACGAAGCCGTTTTAAGCAAGATCATCCAAGCGATTCCCGAGAACGTACAGAATGTCGTTGAAATCGGGGCTGGCTTAGGTGATTTAACTCGCAAGCTTTTGGAATTTTACAGATTAAAAAGTTTCGAGATAGATGAAGATTTATATCAAATTTTAAGCGCTAAATTTGCGCAGCAGATCGCTAGCGGCGAGCTTGAGCTCGTTTTGGGCGATGCTTTGCGGATTCGGCAGGAGCGGGGTCTTGAGCGCGGCGAATATTTTTTAGTCGCAAATTTGCCCTACTACGTCGCTACAAAGATGATTTTGCAGGCGATCGACGATGAGCTATGCGGCGGATTTTTGGTGATGATCCAAAAGGAAGTCGCTTTAAAATTCTGCGCTAGAGCAGGGCAGAGCGATTTTAGCACCCTTTCGATCCTAGCCGATCTTGCGGGCGGCTGCGAGCTTCTATTCGACGTTGAGCCCGGCTGCTTCGAGCCTGCGCCAAAGGTGACCTCATCGGTGATTAGGCTCGTAAAAGGCAAAAATTTTAAGCCAGGCACCGAGATAAACGCAGATGATCTTGGCGTAAAAAGTTGCGCCCGCTTCCAAAATCTCGATGAATACGAGAAATTTAAAAGCTTTTTGCGCGTATCTTTCAGCGCGCCGCGAAAGACGCTTATTAAAAATTTAAGCGCAAAATTTGATAGAGGCTTAGCCGAAGGGATCTTTTTAAATTTGAAAATTCCGCCTACAGTTCGGGCGCACGAGTTAAATTCCACCCTTTTTTTAGAAATTTTTAAAAATTTAAAGGCAAAAGATGGAAGAAAACAGAAATGAAAACGGCGTCGAACGACTCAAAAAAAGCAATCGCTATAAAAAACGCAAGGAAAATCTAAAAAAATCTATCGCAAGCGAAGGCTCTGCGGGCGATGTGGAATTCGGCAGCGAGCACGAAAACGGCTCTCGCAAAAATAAAGGCGCGAAAAACGGGCAAAATTCCGCTCGTTCAAAGGGTTCAAAAAATGGCTCTCATAAGGGATCAAATTCTGCGGGTGGTTCGTCAAACGGCAGTTCAAACGCCGTGCATTCGAACGGCGCGAGTGGTGCGCATTTCGCAGGCGTATATCCAAAAAGCAACGAAAACGGCGCAAGCGGTTCAAATTTAAACCGCGACGGCCGTGCGAAACCGAGCGCTAATAGCACAAAAGGCGCAAATTCTAGCGCCGCAGACGATGCAAGCTCCATGGACGCCCAGAAAAAGAAAAAGCATAAAAAACGCTCAAATATGCCAAAGAGCCTCACCGGCAACGAGCCGTGGCAAAAGGCGATGGAAGAGGCGATCGCGGAAAATAAGCTGATCCACGAGGAGCGCCTGCACCCGCTTAAAGACGCTAATCGCAGCGATGAGACGGTGCGTATCACGCCGCTTGGCGGACTGGGCGAGATCGGCGCGAATATGACCGTTTTTGAGACCAATACGAGTGCGATCATCGTCGATGTGGGCATGAGCTTTCCGGAGGAGAGTATGCTTGGCGTGGACATTTTAATCCCCGACTTCGATTATGTTCGCAAGATAAAAAACAAGATCAAAGGCATCCTCATCACCCACGCACACGAGGATCATATCGGAGCGATGCCATATTTTTTCAAAGAATTTCAATTCCCGATCTACGCTACGCCGCTTCCTTTGGGAATGATAAGCAATAAATTTGAAGAGCACGGCCTTAAAGCCGAGCGTAGCTACTTCCGCCCAGTGCAGAAGCGTCAGCTCTATCAGATCGGCGATTTTGAAGTCGAGTTTATCCACATAACTCACTCGATTATCGATGCGAGCGCGCTTGCGATCACGACGAAAGCGGGCACGATCATACACACAGGCGATTTTAAGATCGATCACACGCCGATTGACGGCTATCCGACCGATCTAAACCGCCTGGCGTATTACGGCGATCGCGGAGTTATGCTTTTGATGAGCGATAGCACAAACTCGCACAAAGAGGGGATCACAAAGTCCGAAAGCTCGGTAGGCAAGACCTTTGATACGATATTCTCAAGCTGTAAGGGGCGAGTGATAATGAGCACCTTCAGCTCAAACATCCACCGCGTCTATCAGGCTATTGAGCGCGGCGTAAAATACGGCCGCAAGGTTTGCGTCATCGGACGAAGTATGGAGCGAAATTTATTTACCGCGATGGAGCTTGGCTACGTAAATTTAGACAAAAAGATCTTCGTCGATGCCGATCAGGTCTCCAAATACCTCGATAATGAGGTTTTAATCGTTACTACCGGCTCGCAGGGAGAGACGATGAGCGCGCTGTATCGCATGGCGACGGACGAGCACAAATACATTAAGATTAAATCCACCGATCAGGTAATCATCAGCGCCAAAGCAATCCCCGGCAACGAAAGCAGCGTTTCGACCGTGCTTAACTACCTGCTAAAAAGCGGCGCAAAGGTCGCGTATCAGGACTTCAGCGAGATACACGTAAGCGGGCACGCCTCGATCGAGGAGCAAAAACTCATGCTGCGCTTGATAAAGCCAAAATTTTTCCTACCCGTGCACGGCGAGTATAATCACATCGTAAAGCACAAAGAGACCGCGATGGAGTGCGGCATCGAGGAGAAAAATATCTATCTGATGAACGACGGCGATCAGATGGAGGTTTGCGAAAAATATCTAAAGCGCGTCAAGACCGTCAAGACGGGCAAGGTCTTCATCGACAACCAGATCAACAAACAGATCTCCGATGAGATCGTCAAGCACCGCCAAAATTTAGCCGATGCGGGCGTCGCGGTCATCATCGCGCAGATCGACAAAAACGAAAAGAGGCTCATCCAGACGCGCGTCATCACCTACGGGCTCGTCGCCGATAATCAAACGGCGCACTTTACCAAGGAGATGCAGGGCATCATCGAGCAGTTTTTAGCAAATTTAAAAGATGAAATTTTGCTCGATCACTGGGCGCTGGAGGGCAAGATTCGCCAGGCCGTGCGAAAGCACATCTTTAGAAAGATCAAAAAATATCCGACCATCGTGCCGGTAATTTATCTGATGTAACGAGGCTAAATTTTATGGATTTAAGGCTTGCTTTGTGGTGTCGCGGGTGCGTGAAATTTTATGGCGCGGATGAGCTATTGAGCGTGAAATTTTGCGATGAGAGTGAGTTTTGGAGCGTTGGAATTTCAAAGTGGCATTAGCAGGTCTTATAGCGCGAAATTTTAAAGCGGCAAGTAAAATTTGAGCGTAAAATTTCGGCGTAAAGCGAAATTTAAGGAGCGTATAGCAAGCCCGCGGCGAGTAGGCAGGGCGGCGCGCGATTTTGTAGATTAGAATTTTATGACGCAAATTTCAAAGGTGCGAAATTTTGGCTAGCGCAAATTTAGGCGCGGCGTAAAGAGGCACAAAATGAAGGCAAATTTTAAAAAGAAGGTTGAATGAGTGAAATTTTAGATACGGCACGAGAGGTGCTAAGGCTCGAAGGAGCGGAGCTTTTGCGGCATGTGGATCTCATCGGCGGCGAAATTGAGAGAGCCGTAAACTTGATCCTAGCTTGCAAGGGCAAGGTAATCGTCACCGGCGTGGGCAAGAGTGGTCATATAGGCGTTAAGATCGCCGCGACGCTTGCCAGCACCGGCACGCCGTCGTTTTTCGTCCACCCTACCGAGGCACTGCACGGAGATTTGGGCATGATCGGCAAGGACGATATGGTGCTTGCGATCAGTTTTAGCGGCGAGAGCGAGGAGCTGGTTAGAATTTTACCTCACCTCAAACGCTTCGGCGTGAAGATCATCGCGATGGCGCGCGATAAAAACAGCTCGCTCGGCAAGGTTTGCGATGAGTTCATAAGCCTGAATATCGTCAAAGAGGCTTGCCCACTAGGCGCCGCACCGACGGTTTCTACAACGCTAACACTTGCGTTAGGCGATGCGTTAGCGATCTGTTTGATGAGGCAGCGTAGATTCGGCAAAGAGGATTTTGCAAATTTTCATCCCGGCGGCAGCCTGGGCAAGCGACTTTTCGTCAAAGTAAAAGATGTGATGCAAAGTAAAAATTTGCCGCTCGCAAAACGTAACGCCAGCCTAAAACAAGCTATCGATGTTATGACGCACGGAAAGCTCGGCACCGTTTTGTTAGTGGACGAAAAAGGCGCGCTTGAGGCGATTTTAAGCGACGGCGATCTGCGCCGCGCTCTGATGCGAGAGGATTTTGACATCAATGACGGCGCGCTAAAATATGCCACTAAAA
>NZ_CAJPRT010000016.1 GCF_905373215.1 uncultured Campylobacter sp. | reverse complement strand
GGTTTGGGGCGGGAAGGGGAGCGACCTCGCAATTGGGGCCCCTTCCCGCCCCAAGAAACAGAAAATACGGCATAAATTTCACAAGCCGTGGATTCGGCGATAAAATTTTGAAATTTTATCTCTTAAAATATAATAAGTGTAGCATGCTTGGCAAGAGATGCGGCGTAAAATTTGAAATTCCGCTACGAATAACGGCGTCTATGCAATGCCCGCTTTGCATCCGCGTCGCAAATTTTAAATTTAGGATAAAATTTTAATGACGAGCCCCGCGCAAAATAGAAAAATCCCCGCATAGATCACTAAAAACGGCGCGATTATCGCATAATGTATGATGAGCTCGAAGAAATTGTAGATCAAATGCTTGCTTTTGGGCTCTTTAAATTTTAATTCTAGCGGCTGGTTCGAATCAAACGGCGTATTGGAGCGCAAAATGTGCCTCGGACTAAAGATCCAGCGCACGAAGTCTATTTTATTGCGCTGCATATAGTCTTTGCCGATGCCCAATACGCCGTTTATATAGCATACAAAAGCCGCCGAAAAACAAAATTAGCCCAATGTCGATCAGCTTATCCGCCATAGCGATCTTTCCTTTGCTTTTTAAATTTAGAAATTTAGCCCGCCGTATTTGCTATATCGCCGCTTGCCTATTGAAATTCTAATTTTGCAGGATTGCACTCTTTGTCGGCTTTGCAATCTTGCAATTTTTTGATGATTTTATTGAAATGCTCCTTATCATACGCTAAATCTCGTGTCATCGTCATATATTTAATTACCTCGTCTATGTCTAAAGAGTAATAAAAAATGGTTATCGCACAGAGCAAACAAGAATCCCCTATCTTACCTACCTCGCAAGCTCTTATTAATCGCTTTAATCCAGTTTCGATCTTATTTGTTTTAACTAAAATTTCTCCGGACAAGCTGCATGCTAATAAATTTTCAATTTGATCTTTTTCAAAGCAGTGCTTATCCGCGATACTTAATAAATTCTGACAAGCGCTATATCTCCCATCACCGAAACCGCACTCCTTTATAAGTCGCGAAATTTCTAACGAATAAATTTTGTCACAATCATCGTAAATATGGGAAGTAACACAGCGACCGACCACATTCGCGTGTTCTCTTGCGGATAGCTTCAAAAACTCGTCGCTTAAAATTTTAATTCCCGCGGAATTTTGCCCTTGCGCCTCGCTCGGCTCCGTATCTTGCATCGCAAAAGCAGCCCCGCTAAAGCCGAGCCACAGCGCAAACGCTAAAAATACTTGCTTCATTTTCTCTCCTTCGTTCATTTTATTACTTGCTTATGATACCTAAAAAGCAATAAATTTTATTTATTTTACGCAGGATTTGGGCTGCAAGGTCGTAAATTTTTATGATATTTTAAATTTGACTTGCGGAATTTTAAGTAGGATAAATTTTAAATTCTAAGATGCGAGCAGAATCCTTAAGTAAGTTAAATTTCGGCGCAATACAAGATAAATTCGAGTAGGCTAAAATTCTTGCACGTTGGAATTTAAACGAAAAACTGGGCGTCGCGATAAGGCAAACGCAAAAATGCGAAAAATGCGAAGCTAAAATTTATCGCATGTCGAAATTTAAACCGCTTTTTGGTTAAATTTAAGCTAAAAACGCTATAATCTCGTTTTCTTTTATTTCGTGCGCTCGTAGCTCAGCTGGATAGAGCATTTGATTGCGGTTCAAAAGGTCGGGGATTCGAATTCCTCCGGGCGCACCATCTACAAATATTTTTTTCGCTATAATCCGTGAAATTTTAATCTTGGAGCAAAAATGAGAGCATTCGCCGAATGGGAAGAGCAAGAGGCGCTTTTGGTATCTTTGCCGCACGCGGGTACCGACTGGGCGCCGTATTTAGGCGAGATACGGGCGGCTTATCGCGACTTTATCGCCGCAGCAGCGAGGTTTGAGTCGGTCGTCGCGATCGCGCCGAGCCGCGAGGATTTTGAGCAAATTTGCGGCGGCTTAGCAAATGCGAGCTTCGCACAAATCGATACCGACGATACGTGGATCCGCGATTACGGCGCGATCGACGTAGAGGAGGACGGTAAAATCACGGGGCTAAATTTTCGTTTCAATGCCTGGGGAGGCAAGTTCGCAAGCGCTAAAGACGACGCGTTAAATTCCAAACTTTACGCCGCGAGCGCCCGTCCGCTACGAGACGTGGATCTGATCTTAGAAGGCGGCAGCGTCGATTTTGACGGCGCGGGCACGATGTTAACTACTAGCGCGTGTTTGCTGAACGAAAATCGCAACTCCCTAAGCAAGGCGGAGCTGGACGCACGGCTGCGTGAAATTTTCGGACTAAAAAACATAATCTGGCTGGGGCACGGCTTCATAAAAGGCGACGATACCGACAGCCACGTCGATACTCTCGCGCGTTTTCTAAACCCGCGCGTTGTGGCGATAAGCTCGTGCGACGATCCGAGCGATCTGCACTATGCGGAGCTTAGCGCGATGAAAGATGAAATTTCATCGCTTGGGTACGACGTGATCGAACTGCCGATCCCGCGCGCGATCTTTTATCGGGGGCGCAGGCTGCCCGCGACTTACGCAAATTTCGTCTTTTTAAACGG
Source organism: uncultured Campylobacter sp. (assembly GCF_905373215.1). GTDB lineage: Bacteria > Campylobacterota > Campylobacteria > Campylobacterales > Campylobacteraceae > Campylobacter_B. The sequence goes on along the minus strand of NZ_CAJPRT010000016.1, from coordinate 37,185 downwards.
CGCGCTCATCGTGCCTACCTACGCGGACCCCGCAGATCCGCACGATCCAAACCGCGCGGCGGACGAGCTGGCGCTGTCGCGTCTGCGTGCGGCGTGTGCGGATCGCGAAGTAGTGGGAGTGAACGCGCGCGTTTTCATCCGTCAAAACGGCTCGCTGCACTGCTCGTGCATGAATAAATTCGGCTTTAAATTTAGACCTAAGGAAAAATATGAAAATTTTAAAAGTTGGGCTGATTTCGCATAAATTTGAAGGTACCAAGGCGCGCACGATAGCGCGTAGCATCGAGCTCATCGCGCGCGCAGCGGCGAAGGGCGCGCAGTTAATCGTTTTGCAAGAGCTTCATCAGACGCATTATTTTTGCCAGCGCGAAAATACCGAAAATTTCGACTATGCGCAGGATTTCGAGCGTGATTTGCGGCTGTGGAGCGAGGTAGCGAAGAGATTCGGCGTGGTGCTGGTAAGCTCGCTTTTCGAGCGTCGCGCCGCAGGGCTGTATCACAACACCGCCGTGGTATTCGAGCGCGACGGCACGATCGCCGGCAAGTACCGCAAGATGCATATTCCCGATGATCCGCAGTTTTACGAAAAATTTTATTTCACGCCGGGCGATCTGGGCTTTGAGCCCATAGATACGAGCGTGGGACGGCTCGGCGTGCTGGTGTGCTGGGATCAGTGGTATCCCGAGGCGGCGCGCGCGATGGCGCTACGGGGCGCGGAGCTACTCATATATCCGACCGCGATCGGGTGGTTCGACGGCGACGGCGAGGACGAAAAAGCGAGTCAGCTGGAGGCTTGGGTGGCGGTACAGCGTGGGCATGCGGTGGCAAACTCCCTGCCCGTAATCGCCGTAAATCGCGTGGGCTTTGAGAGCGCCGCGCTTAGCGAAGTCTCGCCGGATGAAATTTTATCCGGGGGAAATAAAATTTCGGCAGCAAGCGACGGCGGAACAGCCAGCGATAAAATTTTACGCTCCATGGATACGGGCGGCGATAGTAAAATTTTAAGCGAGGGCGGAATTTTATCCTTTAATAACGGGGCGCTAACGGATAGCAGCAAAATGGCGATCGGCGGCGAAATTTTGCCCGCGAAAAATGAGGCGGCGCGAGAGAATTTAAAAATTTCGATAGAGATCAAATTTAACGGCGAAACTTTAGAGGTGCTGCCGAATAAACAGCGCGTAGACCAGCTTGCCAGCGAAGAGGGGATTAGATTTTGGGGCAATAGTTTTGTTTTCGGCGCGCAGGGCGAACAGCTGTTTCGCGCAAATAGCACCGATGAGCTATGTGAAGTCGTAACCATCGATATGCAAAGATGCGAAAATGTGCGCCGCTGGTGGCCGTTTTTGCGAGATAGACGTGTAGAGGAGTATGAAATTTTAATCAAGCGATATGGGCTGTAGCATTCTGTATCTCGAATAGACATATGGTTTATCGGACGCGCACAGAATGAAAGCAAATAATTTTTATGATATAAATGTACAGAGGCGCCACTACAATACATTAATAGAGCAAATGAACTTGAAATTTTGATTTTGAAATGCCCACAAAATCGGACTTTGTAAATAAATTGTAAAAAATTTGCCAAAAACTATTGACAATTTTTAAATTTTTCTCTATAATTCTGCCAAGTTTCGCATATAGGTATGCGGGATGAATTTTATTTAAGGAGTAAACCATGAAAAAAGGTTTTACTATGATCGAGTTGATCTTCGTTATCGTTATTTTAGGTATTTTGGCAGCTGTTGCTATTCCAAGACTTGCAGCTACGCGTGATGATGCTGAGGTTTCTAAAGCAGCTACAAACATTCAAACCATGGTAACAGATTTGGGTGCATATTATACATCGCAAGGTAATTTTACTACTCAGTTTGAAAAAATGACAAATGTAGCTAACCCTGTAAAAGCTAAGAGTGAAGAATGCTTAAAGTTAAGTGGCGTTTCTAATGATACTGTAACAGTAGTAATGACGAATGGTACTCTATGCAAACAAGTTTGGTCAATGCCTGGTCTAAAAGAAGTTCAAGCAAAAATTAATACTGATGGTGGTATTAAGTTTGGCGGTAAGAACGTTAACTACAACTAATAATTTTATTGTAGATACTTTTATAAGGCTCTAGCTTTAGCTAGAGCCTTTTTTATTTATATAAATATAGTTTTTTATTTGATTTAATAATTCTATAAATAATTTATTAAATTATTATAAGATTTCTTTGAATTTAATCTTGACTTTTAGTTACTATTTTTATATAATTGAAGTTTATTTATAATGGGGTATAGCCAAGCGGCAAGGCAATTGGTTTTGGTCCAATCATTCGGAGGTTCGAATCCTCCTACCCCATCCATTTTGCGAATATTATTTTAAATTTATTTGTGCTTCTTGTATCGCAGAGTAGAGCAGTGGTAGCTCGTCGGGCTCATAACCCGAAGGTCGGTGGTTCAAATCCACCCTCTGCAACCAATATTTTTAAATTTATATCACAGCATCGTGACTTCAAAATTTTACTCTTGCTTTCATTGTGAATAAGAAAATCTCATATAATCTAAATTAGAGTATTTTATCTACTAATTTATTTTCAAGCCAATGGCTTAAAATTAATAATTATCGAGAAAGATACATAAAACTCTTTAAATTGTAAAATTTTACCGATTCGTCTAAAATTTGTGATTTATCATACCGTCAATATTATCAATAACGCTAATCAAGTATTGGAAATATTTAAATTTACACGGACTTTCTTATCGTAACGTTTAAAATTTTATTTACCCGCTCGCTCACTGCAAAGACGGAGGTTATGAAAAGTATTCCTCATCTACAATTACCCATCTTTCTCTAGTTTCCTCATCGTATTGCTTTAAAATTTCTATTATTCTATTCTGTAATGTTTGCAGGGTTTGCATATATTTTGTAGGAATTAGCTCAAAAATATCCTCTAATTCGCAGCATTCGATTATTATATCTACAATGCGTTCATCGACCTTGTTTTTTCCCAAGTGCGTTAAGATATAGGGTGAAAATAAATTCTTTGCTTTCATCTATGGTGATCGCTTTATGTTCCAATGCCTGTAATGAGCCTAGCGCCATTAGCAAAATAGCCCTCTCGCCCACAATATCAATATTTTTTTCTAGTATCATTTGAATCGCTCCGCCCGTATTTAATTTCATCTAAAATCATACAAATCTTCTCTTTGTCTATCTCCCCATAAAGGCAAGGGTTTGCCAGCTCAAATATGATCTCTTGCAAAATTTCATCCTCATATCCTATATCCTCGCGACACTCTATTAAATTTGCCCATTCCTCAAGGAGATCATATGAAATTTCTTTATCGATGACCCTATTTAAGATGTTTACAATAGTATTTTTAGTTATTGTTACAAGCTCCGATTCGCTATTAAAGCCTATCTTTGCCAAGTCGCTTTTTATCGCGCTCATATCTTTAGCAAAATTTATCAAATTTAATAAAATATCTATTTTAGCCATCAACGCTGTATTCATCCTTTCGTCCTCACGCATCTATAACCATATCCTTATATTTTTCATAAAGCATGCTAAAGGCGAAAAAAAGGGAAAGGCGACTCCGCCTTTTTTATTTAAGATCGGAGATAATTATAGGCACTATCCCTTTAACGAGCTAGTGTAAATTCAATTTCACAACCCGAAAAACCGGCGTGGCTATAAGAATGAATAGAAGATGGTCTTGTATCTGAATATATGTATATTGGTTTTTTCAATTTTATAATCTTATCGGGATTTGCACGATCAAAATTATCTATTGCTTGCCCTATTGGGTCGCTAAGAATATCACCGACTATTTTTGGTTGTAAAAATACTTCGCTTTTCGTTCCTATGACTTGCAGAATCCTCATGCTGCTTCCATTTTCAGTCGTTACATATTTCATAGGAGGTAGAGATTTGACGATATATCCATTGACTTTATGTCTTTCATGGCAAAAAGCATCTAATTGAGATGGCGATGTGATCGTCAAAATTGGGTCTTTATATGTTTTTGTTGAAGCAATTGTATTATCGACGCTCCCAGTTATAGAATCAATTGCGCTTCCAGTTGTATTTAATACATCATCTATAACGCAGCCGGAGAATGTTAAAGCTACTGTTGTAGCTAAAGCTATGGTTGATAATTTCATTTTATATCCTTTAATTTTTAAATTAGATATTTGAAAAAATGCTTGAAAATATTCGATTTTTGAGTTTTGTTTTTAACCGATTTTTTGTCAAACATATATTTCAAATCTTGTGAAAGATTTTAAAAGATCGTTAAGCTCTGCAGCTAAATTTTGCGACAAGGCTTAATGTGCGTCTTTTAAAGTCAACTATTTAAAGAACTCCTCGTATTCTTTTCGATATTCTTGTTTTAAAATATACACCTTATCTTTGATTCTTTCTTCGCTGACATTGTAAACTGTATAATTTGAAAATATCTTCGGAACATAAAGTTTTTTCGTTCTTTCTGACGCTTGCGATAGAGCATCAACCGCAAGGACAGCCAGTATGACCACTATAATACTAAGTAGCATTGTTATAATGCTTAAAGAATTTCTCTTTTTTTCTGGAATTACGCCTTTTTTGTTAGCTATTGTTGCGTATATAAAACACAGAATAAATGAGATGAACGCGGATATGAGGACAAAAATGCATTTATCATCAACTTGTGCCATTACCACAATCCTCGTCCATATAAAAAATGCGATAGCGCATATTACAAAGTTAAGAGCCGCAACGGCTAAAACATAGTATTTTCTTAGTTTTTCCATGATTTTCCCTTTCTTGATTAGATTGACAAGTAGTCGTTTTTTCCAAAATTCTCGTGGATAAAAAGACTAATCCATAAGTATCTTAATAGGCATATATCGCCGACTTTTTTCGCCGTTTTAACGATTTTCCCACCATTTTTAAAGATTACTATCTGCATAACTCATATGCACTCCTTTGAAAAATTTCTTGGAATATTAATCACGTATGACTTAACTTAAAACAAAGAAACAATTCCTTTGTAAAAGTTAAAAGTCGGGAATTATTCCTTTGTTGAATAGATAGTAAATTTTCTTGAAAATTCCCATTTAAAAGGTAAAAAATGAGACATAACTTATCACAAAGAGATATAGCGGGAATTTTAAAAATCGATACAAAAACGCTTTATAATTGGCGTAAGAATAAACCCGAGCTTTATCGTATCGTAATGCTCGGGTTTAAATTTGACGAGCTGTTAAAGCAGGCACAAAAGAATTTAGACGAGCTTCAAGACCTTGCGGAAGGGAATGCCGGCTTGCGTTTGAAGTAATTTTGCTTATCAAAACAGCGGCGTTATAGAATTTAAATAATCCCCATACCATTGCATAAGCGTTGCAATCTGCTCTATGGTAGCCTTTTTACGCTCGTATGATCTTTTCACTTCGTTTGACTCAACGTGCGCCAAAGCGCTTTCTATAGCTTCCTCTGTTATGCCTAAGCGGTATAGCTCCGCCTTATGCGTAGAGCAAATGGTGCGGAAGGTGGCTCTAAAGCCGTGAGAAGTAGCTCTATCCTTATACTTACCCTTACTGCCTAAATTTCTTATAGCTTTGCTTAGGCTATCTCTATGCAGATGACCTGCTGCATTGGTGGATGGAAAGACGAATTCATCACTTTCGCTAAATAGCTGCTGCTCTTTTAAAATCTCTTTGGCATATGAGTTTAGAGGTATTTGATGAGGGGTCCTAGACTTCATTTCGACCGCCCTTATAGTCCAAATTCCTTTTTCTAAATCTATATCATCCCACTTAGCACTTGCTGTATTGCCAGGACGATTGACGCAAAGGGTTTGCAGATATATGGCTCGCTTAGTAGCCAGCTCTAACTTATCATCCATTTTTAGATCGTCAAGGAATTTCTTTATATCCATTTCTTCCGTTAAGGCGGGGTATGCGGTATTGATCTCATGGTTTTTATTATGTCGACTGGAGGTAGGAAATTCTTTGTGTAGCATAGCGCAAGGATTGCGTCCGATATATTCATCATTTATGGCTATATCGAAAACTGCACCACAATAATTTATCAAACGATGAATGGTCTCTAATCTGCTTTTTTTATTATTCGGATTAAAAATTGCATTAAAAACTTCTAAAAGCTCACTTCTTTTTATAGTTTTAACGTCTCTATCGCCGAATTTGGGTAGGATATAAGTAGAAACCATTCTAATGATTTTGACGATATAGCCTTCACTATCTCCGCTTCTATGTTTCTGCTCTATAACCTTATCAAATAGGCTTTTAAATTTATACTTATCCGACTTGCCCAAGATTACGTCTAGCTCCTTGCCTTGTGCTAGTTGAGCTAAAAGAGCGTTGGCATCCCTGCGTGCTTCTGCTACGGAATAGATACCCGGGCGGAATTCCTTTAGACTTGATACCTTATCGCCCGATAAACGCAAGAAAAAGGTTTTTGTGCCGCTAGGATGGACGAAAAGATAAAGCTCTTTGGGCGAGCCAACGGCTACTTTGTATCTTTTATCCTTTGCCTTAAGGTTTCTAATATCCTTATCGGAAAGATGCGCCTTAGATATATTTGCCATAATACCCTCCTAAAATGGGAAAGTCCCTTAATGTGGAAAGAGTCCCTGAATTAGTCCCTTATTTTTTCGGAAGTAATTATACTACAAACAAAAATAAAAGGAGAGAAAAATAATCGAAATATAAGATAAGCACCCATATACGGGAATTAAAGAGAAGTAAAAAGAAGTGATTGGAACTTAAAGATAGCTTAATTGGTGGAGGTGTGCGGGATTGAACCGCAGTCCGAAAACAAACGACCAAAGCCTCTACATGTTTAGCAAAAGTGAAGTTCTCGCGCAGGCTCGCTCACTTTCCAAAACGACCCGCCGGCGCAAAGACTAGGATTTCACCCTACGACTCGTCACGCCGCAGAGCTACGCTATCACAGATTACCCGCCGCCGCGCTTAGATAGTATCGGCGTAGAGCAGGGCTCGACTGGACTTACGCAGCTTTAGCGTAAGCAGGAGCAAATTTAACGTTGTTTGCGTTTAAATTTAGTTTGGATTTTATACGCTGTATCCAAAGCGACATGCCGCCTTGACCCATCCGTTCCCGTCGAAGCCAAGTCACCCCCGAAAGAATGCGCGCGCATTTTACTTTAAAATTTTATAAATGTCAAATTCGGCTTATGCTAAAATTGCATTCAAATTTTAACCGAGTAAAGGAGTCAAAATGTCAAAAATCACGCTTTCTAAATTATACGAGATGAAAAAATTCGGCGAAAAGATCGTGATGATCACCGCCTATGACGCGCTTTTTGCTAAAATTTTCGACGACGAAGTCGATATGGTACTCGTAGGCGACAGCCTAAATATGAGCTTCGGCGGGCACTCCGAGACCTTGGGCGCAAGCGTGGAGCAGATGATCTATCACGCGCGCGCCGTAAGACGGGGGCTCAAGCGAGCGTATATGGTCGTGGATATGCCGTTTTGCTCGTGCGCGACGCCAGAGCTCGCGCTACAAAACTGCGCCAAAGTCTATGAGAGCACCGGCTGTGACGCCGTTAAGATCGAAGGCGGCGCGCATATGGCAGATACCGTGGCGCTGCTTAATCGAAACGGCATCGCCGTGATGAGCCACATAGGGCTAAAGCCGCAGTTTTCGCGCTTTATGGGCGGCTACAAGGTAAGCGGACGCGGAGAGGAGGGTGCGCGCGAGGTCTTAAGCGACGCTAGAGCACTTACCGAGGCAGGCGCGGTGCTACTGCTGGTCGAGGGGACGATCTGCTCGGTCGCAAATCAAGTGGCACTCGGCACCGACGTGCCCGTCATCGGCATCGGCGCGGGCGCGGGCGTGGATGGACAGGTGCTTGTGTGGAGCGATATGTGTGGATTTTTCACGGAGTTTCGGCCGAAATTCGTTAAGCGCTATTTAGACGGCGCCGAGCTGGTAAAAGGCGCGGTGCGCGAATACGCGCGCGAAGTGAAGGACGAGAGCTTCCCGAGCGAGGAATTTGAATATAAGCAGTAGCGAGATTTTAGGTCGGAATTTTAAAAATTTATATTCTAAAATCAATAAATAAAAGGAGCATAGATGAAAGTCAAAGCAGCTAACGACAAAACTTTAAAAGTATTTAAAAGCGGCAACTCCTTAGCGCTTCGTATCCCGAAATATCTAAATTTGGAGGGCGTTAAGGAGCTTGCGATAAAAGAGCTTAGCGATACCGAAATAACGCTTAGCATCCCTAAACGTAGCGGCGAGTGGGATGGATTGCTTGCGACGCTGGCAAAATTTAAAGACGCTGAGATCAAGCGCGGCAAACAGATCCCGAGCGAGCGCGAGTTTGGATTCGATAAATGATCGTTTTAGATACGAATATTTGTATATATTTGATAAATAACGACGAAAAATACGCTCCTAAAATACTCGATTGTCTGACAAAACATCTAAGATCGGATATTTTTATCTCGCTTATTACCGTTGCCGAGCTGAGATTTGGTGCAGAAAATTCCAAGCGCAAAGAGTTAAATTTACGGCTAATAGACGAGTTTATCTCAAATTTTAATATTTTGCCATTTGGCATGCGTGATGCTCAGGCATATGGTGCAGTGCGCCGCGAGCTAACGGCGGCTAATCGTAAAATAGGAGATATGGATATGTTGATCGCTGCGAATGTATTATCGCGCGGTTGCACGCTCGTTACGAATAACGAAAAAGATTTTAAAAATATAAGCGGGCTTAAAATAGAAAATTGGACGTAAATTTTAAATTTTAAAATTTACGCTGCACGGCGGGCGTTTAAATTTTGCTCTCGCCGCAAATTAGCCGTCAGGTCTAAGCGGCTCATAAAATTTAAGGAGAAAATTTGGCTAAAGCTTTAAAAATTATCATAGCCGCGGCTCTGGGCTTGTTCTTTTGCGTAAAGGTGCTGCCGATTTTGGCGATAGTTTTGTATTTTGAATTCTTTTTTGTCGATAACGACGCAATAGAGCTAGATAAAGCTCCGCCGATGCAAAACTACGAGCAAAATCGCGAGAAATTTCTAGACTTGCTAGCATTTGCGGATCGCAATTTTCCCAAAAATTTGCGTGTTACGATCCAAAGCACTTATGGCGATGAGTATATTTGGATTGATTTGGACGGCAATAAAACGAAATTTTACTCAAATTCCATTTTCAGAGATAATGCGCCGGGTATCGGCGAGGGGTTAAAGCTCATCGGCTGGGACAAAAAGACGTTTGCAGAGCTAAAATCAAAGCTCGCGGCGATAAACGCCAGAACCATCGTGCTAAATAGAGGCAGCGACAGCAGTGCGCCTTGGGCAGAGATCACCTACCGATACGTGGAGCACTTCACCGATAGCTATCAGTTTTATGCCTCGGATAGCCTTAAGCTCGTCGAACTTTACGCTAAGGGCTGCTCGAAAAAATTTCAAAGCGACGGTGTAGTGTTTTTATTCGAAAACACAATGTCCAGCTCATATAGAGCGTTCTGCGATGGCGACGACGATAATAAGAGCGTTTTGATCGAAGAGCACGATTTGTAGAACTAGGCTCGCGTAGGAAAAATTTGGCGCCTTAATTTGAGGCGCGATCGATAAGGCGTCGCGAGGTGGCGAGGCTAAATTTAATCGCATGAGCCCGCGTTAAGCTTAGCGGTAAATTTTAAAATCCGCGCTAAATTTTAAGTCGTCTTAAAAAACGAAATTTCGCGCGAAATTTTACTTAGCTATGCAAGCGCACAAGGCAAAATTTTGCATAAAATTCTACGCAGAATTTCTTGCGAAATTTTAACTAGTTACGTGAGATAAAATTCTAGCCGGCTGCGTACCGCGAAGCTGGAAGCGCAGAATTTAAACCCTCGCTGCCGCAAAAACAAAATCCGCATCAAAATTCTACGAGACAAAATTTTGCCGCAAAATTTCGCTGCAAAATTCCAAACGCCGAATTTAATATCACAAAATTCCAAGCGTCAAATTTCACGTCGTAAAACTTCGCGTATTTTTCAAACGGCTAAATTTCGCTTCTAAATTAATTCTACGCGCTCAAATTTCGCACCGCCGCTCCGCAATCACCGATCGCGAACGCCTAAAGCCTTAAATTCTACATACTAAATTTCGCACCGTAAAATTTAGCGCAGTTAGCGACCCGCGCGCTGTTTGGAAGCCGCCACGACAAAATTTCGCACTTAAGGCATAGCGAGCGCGACGGCACGAGCATAGCCTTTAAAACGTCGCGCTAAAATTCCACAGTCTTTCGCGACGGGTGCTTTGCTTTTTAGCCCCAGCCCTAAGCGCGTACTGTAAAATTCAGCACGGCAAATTTTATTTCACTCACAAAGATCCGTCCCTTTAAAATTGTCAAAATTTAGCCATTTTTCGCTACACTTGCTAAAATTTTAAAAACGATTAAAGAGAGATTATGGACAGAATTGTAGAGATTGAAAAAATGCAGCTCGATGAGAGCATGGAGAGCTCTCTGCGCCCGTCGAGCTTCGAGGATTACGTGGGGCAGGAGAAGATCAAATCAAACCTCGCCATCGCGATCGCCGCGGCGAAAAAACGCGCCGACGTGCTTGATCACGTGCTTTTCTACGGGCCGCCGGGGCTTGGCAAAACCACGCTGGCGCACATCATCGCCGCTCAGATGGGCGCCGCTATCAAGGTCACCGCCGCGCCGATGATCGAAAAGGCGGGCGATCTGGCGGCGATTTTAACGAACCTGCAAAGCGGCGACGTGCTTTTCATCGACGAGATCCACCGCCTAAGCCCCGCGATCGAGGAGGTGCTGTATTCGGCGATGGAGGACTTCCGCCTCGACATCATCATCGGCTCGGGTCCCGCCGCGCAGACCATCAAGATCGACATTCCGCATTTTACGCTCATCGGCGCCACGACGCGCGCAGGCATGATCTCGGCGCCGCTGCGGGATCGCTTCGGCATGCAGTTTCGCTTGCAGTTTTACACGCACGCCGAGCTTGCGCGGATAGTGCAGATCGCTTCGGTTAAACTCGGCAAGGAGAGTGCAAGCGACGCCAGCGCTGAGATCGCGCGCCGCTCCCGCGGTACTCCGCGTATCGCGCTACGGCTGCTACGCCGCATACGCGATTTTGCCGAGGTGCGCGACGAGAGCGCTATCTCGCACGATCGCGCGCGCGAAGGGCTTGAAGCGCTGGGCGTGGACGAGCAGGGCTTTGACGAGATGGATATAAAATATTTGGAAATTTTATTTGACGCCAAGCACCGTGCCTTGGGGCTTAGCACGATCGCGGCGGCGCTTAGCGAGGATGAGGGCACGATCGAGGACGTCATCGAGCCCTATCTGCTCGCCAACGGCTACATCGAAAAAACTGCCAAAGGCCGCATCGCAACCGATAAGGCGCGCGAGGCGCTCGGTCGCATGCTAAAGATCGCGGAGAGAAATCTGTTTGAGGAGTGATCTGCGGGTTTAAAAATTTTTAATAAAGCGCAGAGTTTTGCTGCGTGAGCTCTAGTGATTTGCCTTCGCGCGCTCATTGATGAGCTAGTAGGCCTTCTGCTCATTGAAAGCGAAATATAGTCGTCTGCACGTTTACTGCGTCGTTTATTCGTAAATCTGTCGTTTGCCTACGATCTTGATTTATTTACCAACTCATTTAAGTACAAAATTGATTTCAAAAAAGCAAATGGCCCGCATTCGTCGCCTTACGTTCTAGATCATCAGCCTCGTCATAACGCTCTCATACTCCACTTATCGCCTACGAGCTCGCTTTTTATTACTCTTTTATGTGATTGGTCGACGACTTGTCGCCAAAGTTCGGCTGGAGCATCCAATTCGGTCTGTCCGCGTGCACGGTCTGCCCGCCCACGCCTACGTAATCGCATACGCCACGCAGCTCGTGCACGAACGCGCGCTGCTTCTCGCTACCGATCCGCCCATGTACTGCGCCGTTTAGCGTGGCGTTGATTTTGATGAAGCAAAAGCCGCTTTCGCGCGCCAAATAAAACGGCTCCGCAAGCTCCGCCGCCGCGGCATGGCAAACGTCAAATTTCACCTCTATGCCCCCGCGGCGTAAAATTTCCGCGCCGCCCGCAGCCTGCGCGTTCGTATCGTGCGCGCCGATTACCGCGCGCGATAACCCGGCTCCGCCAAAAGCTCGGCGCAAGACGGGGTCTTGCCGCGGTGCGCGCAGGGCTCGAATGCGGCATAGGAGCACACATCTGTTTTTGATGTATGTTCGAGCTATGCGCTATTTTCATAAATTAAGTACGATCCGTGTATATGTCGTATAGCGCGCTGTATGTTGAAAATGCACGAGAACGCCGCTCGTAAATTTTATGAAATTTTAAAATTTAATCGAAATCTGATAAAAAAATTTATAAAATAGCTCATCAAATTTCAAAAGGATAAAATTTGCCGACGCCAAAAGACAACGCTGCAAGCTGCAATGAAAACCAGGCTAAAAGGATAGCTCAAAACAACGCCGAGAATAACGCCAAAGGCGAGGCTCAAAATTTCACCGAAAATCAGACCGTAAATAATGCTGAGGGCAAAATGGAAGCCGCCACCGAATCTAAAGCGACTGTCAAAAACAAAAATAAAACCGCTGCTGAAAATCAAAGCAAAAACCGGGTCGAAACCGACAAAGTCTCATCTGCCGATGCGGCTGCGCTTAGCGACGCCACCGAAGCCAACGAAACCTTCTCGGCTAATGCTTCCGCGCTAGGCGCCGCTGCCGCTTCGGGAGCTGCTGCGGGTGTGAAAGCAGGCCTTACCAAGGCTAACGGGCGCGCGAAAACGAACAAGATATTTTTTATTGGCGCAACCTTGCTGATGTTTTGCTGTGTGATCTATCTATTTTCGCCGTTTTTGATGGTGATCGCAATCGGCGTGCTGATGGCGGTGGCGACCTCGGGTCTGCACGCTAAAGTAACGAAGCTGTGCCGCGGCAGGCGCACGCTGGCCTCGGTACTTAGCCTGTTTTTGATCTGCGCGCTTTTTTTCGTACCCTTCATCTACGCAGTGATCGAGATCGCCAAAAACGCCGCGAGCTTCGATATGGCGCGCTTAAACGACGCGCTTAGCTACGTTCAGAGCCTAAACATCAAGCTGCCCGGGCCTTTTGAAAAATTTAATACGCAGTTTCGCTCGTTTTTGGCAAACCTAGACGTCGCGGGCCTAGCGAAGCAGATCATCTCCTACCTCTCGGTCGTCGGGAAATCCAGCGCAAAATTTATCGTCGATATGGTGCTTATCGTCGTGTTTTGCTTTTTTGCATACCTCTACGGCGAGAGCTTCAAGCGCTTTTTCAAAAAAATTCTACCCGTCGAGCCCGCGCAGATCGATTATATCTTTTCCGAGACGGCAAATACGATGAGCGTCGTGTTTTACTCGACCATCTTCAACGCCGTATTGCAGGGCTTTTTGTTTTCGATCATCGCGGGGATCTTCGGCTTTGATGCGCTGCTGATGGGGGTGCTTTTCGCCTTCTGCTCGCTCATCCCTGCAGTCGGCGGCGCGCTCATCTACGTGCCCACCGCGCTATACGTGCTAGCGGGGGGCAGCACCTCGGGCGCGATCGTGATAATGGCGTATTGCGTGATACTGATCTCGACGCTCGCAGACAGCTTCGTAAAGCCGCTCGTGATAAAATTTATCAACTCGCGCCTAGTCGAAAACCCCGCAAATATCAACGAGATGTTGATCTTCTTCTCGATGCTTTCGGGCATCAGCACGTTCGGGTTCTGGGGCGTAATCTTGGGGCCCGCGATTTTAACGCTATTTATCGCTGTGCTAAATTTATACGATTATCTAAAAAAGATAGAATTCGAGTAGGGCTTGCGCCGCCTGGGTCTTTAAATTTTAAAATGTTGCCCGTAAAGCGCAAACCAAGCATACCCTTGCGGCTTTTTCGTCCTGGCGGCTTTTTTGTCCGCTCGCGCTCTTGCGCGGGCTTAAAGGCTTTAAATTTAAAGGCAAATTTTGATTTCAGCGTGCCGCTCGCGCTCCTTGGTAGCTTTAAAACAAAGATCGCGGGCGCCCGTGCGGTTGTTTTGGGTCGCGTCATGCGGCAGCGCAGATATTTTTAGATGCACCGTGCGCCGCGCCGGAATTTTGTAGATTGAGTCTAAATTTAAAGCAGTGGATATAAAGGAAGGAATTTTAACTTCAGCTCTAGCGGGCAATGCCCTGTAACTCAATACCTGCTTCCGCTACCTTCTCCTTGCGAGTTAAAATTTATCTTGTTTTTTTGATTCTTTAAATTTTGGTATTGTTTGAAAAGTATGTCCGTCTCATGTTTATCATAGTATAAATTTTTATTATAAAATATCGTTTCATAATTGAGATTGCTCCCCTTGTCGTATATTGAAATGAAAGAAAATATATATTCTCTATCGCAATCCATATTTTCATCAATTATCTTTTTATAGTTATAGCAAAACGGGTATATGCTCTTTTTTTGTTGATAAACTACATCCCTAAATATAGAGTTTAAAAGCCACCTATAACATCTGTTTTCTGGAGTAATTATGTCAAATTTTTTAGTTTTTGTTTCGTACATAATTGGTAATTGTATGTCATTTTTACTTATAAATACAAAATCAGTAAATAGGTCGAATGAGTGGTTGGCGCCATCTCCAAACCTCATATATATAAAATTATCTATAAAATTTCCATCTTCGTCAATCAAATGCTTTTGCTCCCAAGGATAAAAGAGCCGTAGTTTTAAAATCTCGTCGTTTTTTACAATCTCTTCGGCATTTTCTATGGGCTTGCCGTTTTTGCAAATTTTAGAGCCCAGATCCATTAGATAATCAAAATTTAGCCTTTTATCCAGCTTCCAAAATTCGCATCTATCATCGGGGTATTTATCGCCGTTGCACCATGAAAATCTTACTCTCTCATAGCCGTTTTTGTCTAAGTGAATATCCGCCATCTTGCCGAAATCTATTCGCGAATAATTATCTAAGTAGTGAAGCTTTTTTAGGTAATCTTTTAAATTTAACTCTACGATCTCTCTTTGCGTCAGGTTTTTATCTCTAAAATCAATCGCTTCAAAGATCGCTGAAATTCTATACGTGGGTAGCAAGGCGATAAATATGCAAACCCAAATCAGAAAAACTATTATACAAAGGTACTTCAGGCGCAAGCTTACTCCTTCGGATAGATTGCGCTATATTATCCAATACAAGCTTAACGAGCCCATAATTCGCAGCGCGCTCGCGATTAAGCGGCTTGCTGCAAAAATTCTAAGCTTGCTTGCGCGGTTAAATTTAGCGGTAAAATTTTAAATTTTAAAATTTGCATTCGGTAGTAAAATTTTAAATTTTAAAATTTGCGGCGGCGATTTAGACTCGCACCTTGCCGCCGTATTTGATCTGGCTCGGGTCTTTTTCGTCCAGCTCGCGCATTATCTGCTCGCCGTTGTCGGAGTTTGCCGCGGCGATATCTGCGTCCAGATCGGAGTAAGAGTAGATCATCATCGCCTCGCTTACGCCCTCTATGGCTTCTATCGCGCGAAATGCGGCAATCTCGTCCTCGAAGCCCTCCGCGCTAATCGTGGCTACCGCCTTGCCGTCCTCACATGCTACAAACTCGCAGCTGCCTATACTTTGCAGCTGCTTTCGAAACGCCGCTACGTCGGCATTTGCGCTTAGATAGATCACGACGCTTGAAATATTCATTTTAGCCCCCAAAAGTAGATATATCTATTGTATCCCGAGCCCACGAGATAATCTCCTTCGAAAAGCAGATAGTTGATGATATCGTTACCTAGCTCGATGCTGCGAACGATCTCGCCTGCTTTGTCGATTACGCGCACGCCGTTATTAACGGTAAAAGCGCCCAGCTCTGGGCTTAGCGCCACGGCAAAAACTGCAAAATGGGCGTTATAAAATTTAGCGAAATCGCCGTTTTCGTAGTAGCACGATCTTTCCTTGTCGTTCGAGCCGCTCATCATGCGATCGCCAAGCAGCGCCACGGAGTAGATCCCGTCCTTGTGCAGGGACTTTTGGCTCATAAGTTTTTTCACTTTCGCGTCGAAATAAAACACGATGCCGCCTTCGCACGAGATTAGCAGCGTTCCGCTAGCGCGGTCGTAGGCGCTGCCGCCCAAAGACGCGATGGTGAGCTTTTGCTCGAAGCTTACCTTGCCGCTAGGTAGGTCGAAGTATAAAATTTCGCTACCAAGACCTAGTAAAATCACGGTATTTTCATCGTAGAAATAGACGTTTTTAATCCCCGTCATCGGTAGCTTGTAGTGCGTGATCTTGCCGCCCGCAAATATGCCCAGCATCTTTTCAAACGCGTCGCCGTTATATAAAAATGCGTATTTTTCGCCTAGTTTATCGACGTCGAATATGGTAGCGCCCATCGGCTCGTCTAGGTAGTTTTTGGACGAGGGCAGGGCGAAAATTAGCGTTTTGGATATTGCGCCCGATGCGGAATTTAATGCCGTAGAATTCTCGGCAGAATTCTGCTTCGCGGAATTTGCTAAAGAATTTACGGCAGCGGAATTTGCGGTGGAATTTCCCGTGGAATTTACGCTTGCTTTAGCATTGAAATTTGTGCTTGCGGCGGAATTTTGATCTACGAAATTTTGCCCGGCGGCAGAATTTTGCATGGAACTCTCCGCAGAGTTAATGGTGATTTTATAGAGCTTGCCGTTGTCAAGCCCTGCGTAAATTTCGCCGTCTAGATTTTTTAGCACCGCAACATTTGCATCAAGCTCTAGTATGAAGCTAGCGTGTTTGATCTTTGCAGGCGCATCTATGCCCACAGCGCCACTAGGTATTGCAACGCCGTTGCCAGCATAGATGAAGCAGGCGCAAAGTAGCAGCGGTGGTAAAAATTTCATCTCGCGCTCCTACTCAACCTCGGCACCTTGATTTAGCGTATCTATGAGATTAGAAGTGGAATTTGCGTCGCTAAACCTGCTAAAATCAGCCTTAAAATTATTTTTAACTAGCGGATTGGTTTGGGCTTGCGGTACGTGGCATTGCGTGCAGTTGAATCGCTGCTCGGCTAGCGTGCCGTTTAGATCCGCGCCTGTGCGAAAGTCCACCAAGTGGCTTTTTGGAATCGGCGTAGAGCCTACATCCTTAGCGACATCGGGCATATGGCAGGTTACGCACATATTGTTATCCTTTGTGATCGGCACGAGCCCCTCTAGGCTGTGCGGTATAAGAGGCGGAGCGTTTTCGAAGCTGCGCTCGATTTTCGAAGCGGCGCCTGGAGCATCCTCGCTATATTTGAAATCGGGCAGGGAATTTTTATTTTGCGCCGATTCGTCCACACTTTTTATAAAGCCCAAGCTGTCGGCATCTATAGAAGCCGTCTTGTCCGCGGCAAATAGCGCCGCACAGCACGTAAGAGCCAAGCCTAAAACCATTTTTTTCATTTTTTCACTCCTAATATACTAAAATTTAACGCATCGTCGTCGCATACGTCGATGCAGCGTCCGCAGCTGATACACTCGCTGCTAACGCGCCCATTTTCGCGCCCGACCATCTTAAGTACCTGCACTTCGGGGCAGACCATTTTGCATTTGCCGCACATCGTGCATTTATCAACCTCGTGGCGAACGCGAATGATGCTAAAATAACTAAGCGCCGCCCAAAATCCGCCGAGCGGGCATAACCGCGAACAGATCGTGCGATCGCCTGCAAAAATTTCAAAAACTACGATCAGTAGCGCGATTGCAAACGCACTCGCACTCAGCGATATGACGGCGCGCGCGAAAAGCGAGATAAAGCTTACGCTCTCAAACGCCGCAAAGCCGAAAGCTCCGCTGCAAACAAGCGCTAGCACCGCTAGGACGTAGCGAGCTTTGCGATTTACGTTTAAAAATTTGGTGTGCACGCCAAATTTTTTACGAAGCCACGCGGCAAGATCGGTTAGTAAATTTATCGGGCAAACCCATGAGCAATATACTCGCGGCGCTATAAGCGCATAAAATGCTCCTATGATAAACGCTCCTATAACCGCCGTAGCGCCCAAAGAAAAGCTAGCTAGCAGCATCTGCGCCGTCGCAAACGGATCGCTTAGATTAATCGTGCCGAAAAGTTTCGACGAGCTTAGATTGCCTTTTAGAATTCCGGATAAAATTCCGTTTTCGCTCGCGGCTTTGAAGGCGAAATTATTTCCCAAAATAAAAAGGACTAGAATAGAAATTTGGCTCAAACGCCTTAAAATAGTGTATTTCATTGCCTAGTCCCTTCCATTAGATCGTCCTCGTTTAAGTAATCCTTACTCTTTTGCGGATCGAGCTTGATTTTGGTATCTGCGTCCTTTAGCTTCGCGTCGTCGCTCTTGATCCAGCCTTTGACGTAGTTATCGCTGGAAATTCCTATGACGCGCTCGCGCTCCACGACGCTGATAGCCGCCTTTTTCGTGACGCAGGCATGCTCGCACTTACCGCAACCCGTGCAGTAGTCGCTATCTACGACGGGTACGAGCAGGGCGTGCTTTTCGGTGCGGTTGTTGTGGCGGTAATCGATCCTAAGCGCCTTATCCATTACGGGGCAGCTTCGCACGCACGCGTCGCATTGGATACCGGCGTAAGCGATGCAATGCTCGGTATCTATGACCGCAACGCCCATTTTGGATAGACGCACGTTAAGCTTGGAGTCTTCGCTTACCAGGCTTTTATCTAGTGCGTCGCTAGGACAGGCTGCGACGCAAGGTATGTCGTCGCACATATAGCACGGAATTTCGCGCGGGATAAAAAACGGCGTGCCGTTTGCAATAGCATGATCGCAAAAGCTCGCAAGCTTAAGCGTATCAAAGGGACACGCCTCGACACAAAGTCCGCACCTTAGGCATTTGCTAAGAAATTCTTTCTCGCTTATAGCTCCGGGCGGGCGGAGTCTGGCGTGCTCGCTGGAGTTTGCGACTCCGAGTCCCAGAACGCCTACGCCCGCAGCTAAAGAAAGAATGCCTAAGACCTCACGCCTATCCATAATTTACGCCTTGTAAATTTTAACCGCGCATTTTTTGTAGTCGGTCTCTTTTGAAAGCGGACAGGTATGATCGAGCGTGACGCGGTTGATATAAACCTTCTCGTCAAAAAACGGCACAAAAATAAGCCCTTTCGGCGGAACGTTACGTCCGTGGAAGTCCACGCGCGCTTTGACTTTGCCGCGGCGCGACTCGATCCAGACGATTTCGTTTTGTTGTACGCCGATTTTGGCGCCGTCGGCTTCGTTCATATAGCATCTTGCTTCCGGTACAGCGCGATAAAGCTCCGGCACGCGCATAGTCATAGTGCCCGTATGCCAGTGCTCCAGCACGCGACCCGTACATAGCCAGAAAGGATATTCCTCGCTTGGCACTTCTACAGGATCCATATATGGACGGAAGAAAATTTTAGCTTTATTGGCAAGGCTTGTTTTTTCTCCGCCAGAAGTAGCGGATTTTAGATCGCCGCTAGGAAGCGCCGCTTTGGCGTTGCCATAGAAGGCAAAGTCGCTATCCGGAGCCGCTTTTTTAGCATAAGGATCGTATTGAGCGTTAAAGCGCCAAAGTGTTTCTTTGCCGTCTACGACCGGCCATCTAAGACCGCGCACTCGGTGATATGTATCGAAATCGGCTAGGTCGTGTCCGTGACCGGTGCCAAATTTACGGTATTCTTCCCAGAGATATTTTTGGACGAAAAAGCCATAGCCTTTAAATTCTTTACCGTCGCTGCCGATTACGCCGCGTGAGTCGCCGTTTACTTCGGAGTTATCGAAGCTTGCCATAATCGGATCTTTTGCAGCGAAAGCCTGAGCGTCTTTGTTTGCAAAAAGTACATCAAATAGCGTAGTCTCTGGCGTATAGCCGAATTCTGAAATTTTATCTAAAACGTTTGGAAGCGTAAGCTTATCATTTACTTTAACCTCGCCCCAAAAATCCTTGAGTTTGAAGCGCTTGGAAAACTCTAGCATCTGCCACGTATCGCTCATCGCGTCGCCCACAGGAAGGACCTGCTGTCTCCACCACTGCGTTCTACGCTCGGCATTGCCGTATGCGCCCCATTTTTCATAGATCATTGCGGTTGGCAGGATTAGATCGGCTACTTTCGCGCTTAGTCCCGGATATGGCTCGCTTACTACGATGAAGTTGTCCATCTCGCGCGCCGCTGCGATCCAGTGATTTGCGTTGGCGATCTGCTGCCATGGGTTATTTACCTGCACCCATAGCCATTTTATCTTGCCGTCTTCGAGATTGCGCAGAGCCTGTACATAATGTGCGCCCGGTTTTGGATTTATCGTACCCTCGGGGAGCTTCCAAATTTTTTCGGAAACCTTTCTGTGCGCAGGATTTGCCACGACCATATCAGCAGGTAGGCGGTGAGAAAACGTGCCCACCTCTCTAGCCGTGCCGCAAGCGCTAGGCTGACCGGTAAGCGAAAACGCTCCGCAGCCGGGCTTGGCTTGCTTGCCAAGAAGGAAATGCACCATGTAGCTTTGCTCATTGACCCAAGTTCCTCTTGAGTGCTGATTAAAGCCCATCGTCCAAAAGCTTACTACTTTGCGATCTTTTTCTATGTAATAATCTGCCAACTGCTTAAGTTTGGTTTTGAATGCCTCTAAATCCTCACTTTCGTCACCCTTGGCCAAAGGCGCTACGAAATCTAGCGTGTAAGGCTCCAGTGCTTTTTTAAATTCTTCGAAGCTTATGAGCCAGTGAGCGTCCGATTTGTTAGAGTGTTTGTTTTCGAGTACGTCGCCCTCTTTCATACCAAGATATGCTAAGGTAATGCCCTCGGATTTGCTTAAAATTTTGGATTTTTGCTTAGCCGCGGTATCAAGTTCGGTCTTGCGGTATTTTTTATGATTTATATCTTCTCGCAAGCCGTAGCCGATATCTACTGGACCGGTAGCGAATACGCAGTGCTCTTTAATAAATTTCTCATCTATCATATCCGGATGGTTGTAGACGATCTCCCTTGCTATGTAGTTCCATATCGCAAGATCGGTATTCGGACGGAATATAATTTCGATATCGGCGATGTTTGAAGTGCGGCTAGAGTAGGTCGAGAGATTTATAACTTTTACGCGGTCCGGGTTGCGAAGCTTGTGGTCGGAGACGCGAGACCAAAGAATCGGGTGCATCTCAGCCATATTCGCGCCCCAGGCGATGATGGTATCAGTTAGTTCGATATCGTCGAAAACGCCCGCAGGCTCGTCGATGCCGAAGGTTTGCATAAAGCCTACGACCGCACTAGCCATGCACTGGCGAGCATTAGGATCGAGATTATTGGAGCGAAAGCCCGCCTTTACTAGCTTTGCTGCGGCATAGCCCTCGGGGATCGTGTATTGACCGCTGCCAAGTACAGCAAAGCCCTCAGGACCGCCTTCGTTATAGGCGCGTCTGAAATGCTTCTCCATTTCGTCGAACGCTCTTTGCCAGCTTATCTCGATAAATTTTCCCTTTTTGTCGAATTCGCCCTTGGAATTTACGCGCAAAAGAGGCTTGGTAATGCGATCGGCGCCGTACATGATCTTGGCGTTGAAGTAGCCTTTGATGCAGTTTAGACCGCGATTTACTGGGGCTAGCGGATCGCCTTTGACCGCTACGATCTTACCCTCTTTGGTGGCTACCATGATGCCACAGCCGGTGCCGCAGAAGCGACAGGCCGCCTTGTCCCAGCGCCAGCCTTTTTCAGCTTCGTCCGCAGCACTAAGACTGCTAGGCAAGCTGATGCCCGCAACGCTACAGGCAGCCGCTGCTGCAGAGCTTTTTATAAAGTCTCGTCTATCCATGAGATTAACCTTTCGTTATAGAATGTAAATTTCTATTAATGTTTTGGATAATAGCATAAAAAAACGGCTTAGTCTAGATTAAAATCAAGGTTTTTTCTGCATGAATTTCAGATATAAAATAATAATTTTATAAATTTTAAATTTAGTGGCTTAAATTTTATCAGGACAGCGAGTTTTTGATAAATTTTAATATAGATTTTCATTTAATTAAATTAATATAATATACCGATAAATTAGCATTAAAATTTCATCAAAATTTAATTGTGCTTTGAAATAAAACAGAGCGTAATAGAATTTCAAAATTCTGTTAAAATTATAAAACTTAGCTTAAAAAGCGTCTTTTGCGATAAGCGATAAATTTTACGCGCAAATACCGTCTTTGTCGAGGCAAAAGCATAAAATTTATCTATTCAATTTAATATGCGATATTTGCATATTGCTTAAATTTTGCTTAAAAAAATTCACTAATTTAAAAATTCTTTTATAATCTAGAAAGTATAATAGCCGTGCAAACCAAAATTCTTGAAAGGAATATTATGCAATCCAGAGAAAAGATTGTCAAAACGACTTGTCCTTACTGCGGCACCGGCTGTGGTATCGATCTTATCGTAAAAGACGGCAGGATCGTAAACGCACGCCCTACGCAGGCTCACCACGTAAATGACGGCGAGCTATGCTTAAAAGGGATGTTTGGCTGGGAGTTTGTAAACTCTCCAAAACGCCTTGCCAAACCTATGATCCGTAAGAAAAACGGAGTATTTGATAGAAGTGGCAAGCTTGAGGAGGTAAGCTTTGAAGAGGCTTATGATTTTGTAGCGACTAAATTTAAAGAGACCGTCGCCAAATATGGTCCAAGCTCAATAATGGGTTTTAGCTCTGCGCGCTCAAATAACGAAGACAACTACGTTTTTCAGAAATTTTTCCGAGCTCAGGGTAGCAACAACGTCGATCACTGCGCCCGTCTTTGACACGCTCCTACAGTGGCAGGTCTTGCCAATACGCTAGGAAACGGAACGATGACGAACGATTTGGTAGAATTCGCTACCGATACGGACGTATTTTTACTCATCGGCACCAACACGAGCGAGTGTCACCCGATCATCGCTATGCAGATGCAGCGCGGGCTTCAGCGCGGCGCCAAGATGATCGTAGTAGATCCGAAGCGCACAGATATGGCGAAAAAAGCCGATATCTATCTGCAAATCCCAGTGGGCGCGAACATTAAGACGCTAAATACCATTATGAATGTTATCATTGCCGAAAATTTGCAAGATGACGAGTTTATAAAAAACTACGCTCACGGTTACGAGTATCTAAAAGAAGCGGTCAAGGACTTTACGCCTGAGCGATTCGAGCGCGAGACCGGCGTGAAAAAAGAACTCGTAATCGAAGCTGCTAGAATGTATGCTAAAGCAGGCGCAGCGGCGATCTGCTACACGATGGGTATCACGCAGTTTAGCGACGGCACATCAAACGTATTTTCGCTTTCAAATTTAGCCATTTTGACGGGGAATTTAGGCAAACGAGGCGCAGGCGTAAATCCTTTGCGCGGTCAAAACAACGTCCAGGGCGCATGCGATATGGGCGCGCTACCTAACGTCATCCCGGCAGGTGCAGTAAATTCCGCTTATGCCCAGGAGCAGGCGCGCAGAGTATGGCACTTCGAGCTAAATCCGACTCCGGGCTTTAAGCTTACGGTCGCACCCGATAAGATGGATAGCGGCGAGCTGAAGCTGCTTTATGTTTACGGTGAAAACCCCGTAATGAGCGATCCTTGGACGGAACACTTCGTGCACGCAACGCACCATCTGGATTGCTTTATCGTGCAGGATCTTTTCTTTACCGAGAGCGCACAGAAGGCCGACGTCGTACTACCTGCGGCGGGCTGGGGTGAGAAGGACGGCACCTTTTTAAACACTTCCCGCCGCGTTCAGCGCACGCGCAAGGCAAGCGAGCCGGCTCCTGGCGTAGAGCCTGATTGGAAGGTCGTTTGCAATATCGCACAAAGAATGAGACTTGAAGGGTTTGATTTTTTAAGCGCAGAAGAAATTTGGAACGAAGTGCGTGCGTTAATGCCTAAATTTTTCGGCGGTATTAGCTACTATAGGTTAGATAAGCTAGGCGGCATAAGCTGGCCATGTCCTGATGAAGATCATCCGGGCACACCGGTTCTTTACGCAGATCATAAATCGATGCTGCCTGATGGTAAATTTAGAATGGTGCCGGTGCTTTACGTGGATGATAAAGAGGAGCGCGCTAAAGCTGAGGCGGATTTCAGAGCCAAGATGAAAATCCCGGATGATTATCCGGTGGGAAGCGGTGCGCTTAGCGAGATTCCGGATGAAATTTATCCATGCTTATTTACGACTGGGCGTAAGGTTTATCACTACCATACCGGCACGATGACGAGAGAGTGTCGCGCGCTAGAGTACGGCGCGGGCGCAGAAGGCGCGCTCATCGAGGTAAGCCCCGACATCGCACGCGAACGCGAGCTTACCGAAGGCTGCTACGCGCTCGTCAAAAATAAGCGCGGTCAGATCGCTGCGAAGCTTCGCATAAATCCGGATCTGAAAGAGGGTACGATATTTACGACCTTCCATTACAGCGAGGCCGACGGCAACGAGCTCGTGCATGCAGGCGATCTGGATCCGCTATCTGGCATCCCACCGCTAAAGATGACGATCGCAAATATCAGAAAGCTTAGCGAGAGCGAGTTTATTGAGTTCAGAAGACAAAATGAGATGTCGATGCACTCCGAGAAACCTTATCTATCGCCAGTGCATAGGTAGTTTGGGCGGTAAACTCCGCCCGCTTTGCGAGGATGAAATTTAATCGCGGCTGCGGCTAAATTTGATTAGATTTCATCTTTGCGGGCGCTTCAAGGTCGCTTGCAATTTGCAAGCGGCTCGTGGAATTTTCCACGCGATTTTTTAAATTCAAAAATGCGAGCAATTTAAATTTGCGCACGCTGCTTCAGTACTACGGCTTTACTTCGGCGAATTAAGGCTATTTAAGCAAAATTTCACTACGATACGGGCGAAATTAAAATAAGGAAGGTCTATGGAGCCGATTTATAGGGCGGAGATAGTTAAATTTAAAGGGGATGAAAGAAGGATCGTAAGCGATATCTTGGTTCGCGAGATCAAGCTTGAAATTTTACTAAACGACAAGCGTTTCGGCGCGCTAATGGCGACTCCGAGCGATTTAAAGGAGCTTGCGGTAGGATATTTGCTGAGCGAAAATTTGATCTCGGATCCAAGCGGTATAAAAAGCATCGAGCTCGCGCCTGACGGACTTAGCGTGAATGTCTGCGGCGAGATAAACGAAAAGCGACTAAATAGCTTCGATGCCGAAAAGGTCATCATCAGCGGCTGCGGGCGCAGCTCTACCGCAAATATCGATCCTGCAGCGATGGCGGCGCGCAAAGTCCGCTCGGACGCTAAGTTTCATAAGAATGAAATTTTAAATTTGATGAGCGAGTTTTACACGCAGTGCGAGCTTTATGAGATGACGGGTTGCGTGCATACCGCAAAGCTCTTTACCGCGGGCGGCGAGTATTTTATCGGCGAGGATATCGCCCAGCACAATACCATCGATAAATCGGTCGGCAAGGCGGTTTTGGCGGGGCGCGATACGCAGGGCTCGCTTCTTTTAGTAAGCGGTAGGCTAAGCTCCGAAATGGTCGCCAAAGCCGTGATGAGCGGCGTTAGCGCGCTTGTTTCGCGTACGGCTCCTACGAGTCTCGGCGTCGTGATCGCGCGTAAATTTGATCTTACCCTTTGCGGCTTCGCGCGCGGCGAAAATTTAAACGTCTATAGCGGCGAAGAGAGAATTTTGAATTAAGAGGGCGGCATGGAGATAGATATCAAGATAGACGATAAAAAAGCAAGCGAGATCAAAAGGCTGATTTTAAATTTACTAAATCCAGGCGGCAAGCTTGATTGCGGCGCGGCATTTAAGATCGCCGCTAAATTAGGCGTGGACGCGAGCGTCGTAGGAGATCTCGCGGCACGCGAAGGGATACGGATAGATCGCTGCGAACTCGGACAGTTCGGCAAGCTGCAATGTAGCGGAGGCAGCATAAAGGCTCTGCAGAAGCTAAATCCATTTTTGGATGAGAAAAGGCGGATTTTTTGCCGCGACGCCCGCGCCGCAGCTAGCGGCGGAGTAGGGTTTGATACCGTGCGCTCTACGCTTAAGGAGCACGCCATAGACGTGAAATATTGTCAGCTGGGCTGCTTTAAGGAGAAGAAAGGCAAAAGAATGAGGGTAAAAACAAAAACTTGGATCGAAAATGCGCAGGGCGAGCTCATTTTCGGCAAGGGCAAAACCGAAGTGCTGGACGTGATCGCTCAAACGGGCTCCATCTCTAAGGCCGCCGAGGTTTTGGGGATGAACTATAAAAAGTGCTGGAGTCATCTGCAAATTTTACAAAAAAATTTGCAAGAGGAGCTCTTTAGTACCAAGCAAGGCGGCGGCAATGCCGCGGGTACGACGCTAAATGCACGCGCCTATGAGCTGATCGCCGCGTATAAGCAGCTGCAAAGCGATATAGAAAACTACGCAAACGAGCGCTTTAAGGAGCTGTTTTTGAAGAAAGAGGGCGAGAAAGACGCAAGT
The DNA here is from genome assembly GCF_905373215.1 of uncultured Campylobacter sp. Classification (GTDB taxonomy): domain Bacteria; phylum Campylobacterota; class Campylobacteria; order Campylobacterales; family Campylobacteraceae; genus Campylobacter_B. Next base: position 10,851 of record NZ_CAJPRT010000016.1, on the reverse strand, counting down.
AAAGCGAAAGATAAAAACCATTAAATTTAAAGGAGAAACAATGTTTGTAAAGCTAAACGAACGAACCTATCTAAATAAAGACAGGATTACGCGCATTAAGGTAGATAGCGTCCAAGACGGTATCAGAATTCGCTTCTATGAGGGGCAGTTTCAAGTCGCCAAAAGCGGCAGATTTGAAAGCGAAGAAAAAGCGATGGAGTGGCTGCAGAAAAATTTTATCGGCAAATAGCCGCAAAGCGCACTTCATAGCCGCGCGAGCAGCTTGAGAACAAATCCGAAAATAGCGGCTCTTTGTGATGCGGTAGCGGCTTGCCGCTCATTAGCACGACGATAATTTTTGGTGGTCTGTGCTTTTAAGAAGAGTCTACGCAAAGATGTTGCGGTAAATTTACGGCGAACGAGCTTCGGATATGGAGCCTAGCATAGCGTGCAAATAGAAGACACAGCTACGCAAATATGGTCTATGAGGACATTCGTTTGCTAAATCTACTCGAAAGATTTCATCATTCAAACCCGGCTTAACCGCATTTCTAAGCTAGCTTTGCCTATTTCGCCTATATAGTATTTATATTTTATTAAGTACTCATTGGGTATAGTCGCGAGCAAAATTCTAAGGGGATGATTTGAAAAGCTTCAAGCTTCGGTTTATTTACGCTATCTGCGTGGTAGTCGCATGCGCGCTGTATCTGCTAGGCGAAAGATCGGGTCTTACGGAGCGCAAACAAACTCATTTTACCGTCACTGCCGATACAAATGTCTCAAAAGTGCCCGGTCTTAGCAAATACGTAACTCAAGAAGAAGTTGAAAGTTTTGCGTTTCGCTACTGGGATATAGATTACAATTCAAATCCAAAAAACGTATTTAAAGAGCCCGCTATAGACGTAGAACTAAAAAAGCTTTTAAAAAGCAAGCAAACTGATGAAATTTTAAAATTTATGAAAGATAATAATCTATCCGTCGATCATACTATGCACGGAGGGGTAACGCCCGTGATGTATTCTAGCTTTTGGGATGATACAAATACTACCCAAGAGCTTATAAAACTAGGTGCGGATATACACAAAAAAGACGAATACAAGCTATCCGCTATGGCTTATGCTATAGAAAATAATGCTACTAAAGCGGTAAGACTGCTTTTAGACAACGGGGTTAAATTTGAAGAAGTCAAAATGGTGCAGGGCTATATAGTTTGCCCTAGATATTCTGACGACACCGAAATCATAGTTGGCAACAATATAGATATAAAATTACGTGCTGAGTGTCTAATCAATCACGATCACTCAAAAGATCCTGTTTATCCATTAAACTATGCAATATATAGTAATTTAATAGAAATTGCCGATATGATGCTACAAAAAGGTATGAAACCGAAAGCATATGAAGGTCCTTTGTATTATTTAAGTAATAGCAGCATTCCATTTCAGCGAAAAGAAATATTTAAAAGATCTATTTATACTTTTCTTCCGCGGGATATGATGTATAAAGATAAATTAAAATTATTAATAAAACATAATATAGATGGCTTGCCTGATAAAGATGACTTTATTGTAGCCCGCAACAATTGTCTGAATAATACAGCCATGTCTATAAAAGAGAAGGAGTCTTACATAAACCATATGAATGATTACTGCTATGGAGAAAAGATTTTAGAATCATATGATTGGGCTCTTCGGGGTAGATGGTCGGTAAAACATAACGAAGAGAGGGAAAAAGGAACCGATAGATACTGGAAAGAAAAAGATTTTATAAAATTTTTCGGCTATATGCCAAATGATAAAAAATGTACCAAGCTAGAACCGGATATTAAAATATTAAATTTCTATAATATGAAAATAGATAGATATAAAGCTCTTTGCGGCAATGGGCTAAGCGATGAAGAGATTTTGCAAAAAAGCAGCCTAAAAGATAAAAATAGTACTGAGGCATTCGATATTGAGACATTTTTTAAATATTTAAATTTTGAGGAAATGTTAGAGGAAGCGAAAGTGAAAATTCTACATAACGGCGAGAAGATAGATATAAAAGATTATGCCGAAATTCTAAGACAAGAAGCAGCTAAAAAACTAGATAGTAATCAATAAATTTGAAGGAGTAAAACTATATAGCATCAGAAATTAAGTGATATAGTGGGCAAAGCTTTTCTAAATTCTCATTAAAATTCCTTCCTGCCAGGCCGTAAAGCCTTAAATTAATCCAAATTTTACTATAATTAACCACTTAAATTTTTAAAGGCCGCAAATGCTAAGCTTAGACGAAATTCGAAAAAATATCATCCTAAAACCGGGCGTGCACTATTTTGATTTCGCGGCTTCGGGACTTGCTTACGAGCCCGTAGAGCGCGAGATAGCGGAGACTCTCAAAACTTACGCCAACACCCACTCCGACAGCAGCTCCAGCGCCATCATCACGCAGCGGCGCTACGAGGGCGCGCGAGAGCGCCTAAAAAAGCTACTTGGGCTTGACGAGCGGTTTTGTCTCATCGCCTGCGGGCAGGGCGCGACGGCCGCTATCAAGAAATTTCAGGAGCTGCTCGGCATCTACCTGCCGCCTGCGACCAGAAGCGCGATCGGCGAGGCAAATCTACGCGCCGCGCAGCTTCCGCTCGTGCTCGTTTCGCCATACGAACACCATTCAAACGAGCTTAGCTTTCGCGAGGGGCTTTGCGACTACTTGCGCGTACCTCTTAGCGAATCGGGCGAGATCGATCTGATTGCGCTTGAGCGCATCCTAAAGCTAAATGCGGGACGCCGCATCATCGGCTCGTTTAGCGCCGCCTCAAACGTCACGGGCGTCGTCAGCGACTACAAAAAAATCAGCGAGCTAATCAGAGCGGTGGGCGGGATCGTGGCCTTTGACTGCGCGGCGCTGAGCGCGCACGCAAATTTAGACTGCGATTACTTCGACGCGATTTTCCTCTCGCCGCATAAGTTACTCGGTGGACCTGCTAGCTGCGGGCTTTTGGCGATCAAAAAGGAGCTGCTTAACAGCGATGTGCCGACCTTTGCCGCAGGCGGGACGGTCGCCTACGCTAGCCGCGAAGGGCACGTGTTTTTGAAAAATCCCGAGCAGCTAGAGGAGGGCGGTACGCCGCCTATCATCGGGCTTATGCGGGCAAATTTGGCTTATGCGCTGCGAAACGAGGTGGGCTTCGAGCAAATAAAAAGCGCCGAGGACGAGCTCGCGCGGCTTTTTGAGAGCGAGCTAGCAGGTATTGACGAGATCATAAACTACGCTCCAAAGGACGCGCCGCGGCTGCCGATATTTTCCTTTAACGTGCGCGGCGTCTCGGCGTATGATTTTGCCGCGAGCCTTAGCAACGACTTCGGTATCCAGACGCGCGCGGGCGTGATGTGCGCGGGGCCGTACGCTCACGATCTGCTGGGTATCAAGGAGGGGCGCATGCCAGAAGCCAAGCCCGGCTTCGTGCGCGCGAGCCTGCACTACACGCACACCGAGCAAGACGTGCTCTATCTAGTAGGCGCGATAAAATCCTGCATCAAAAAGCACCGCGAGCTTTGGGGCGAGGAAAAGGCGATGTATGAGATGTTCGGCGGGAAAATTTAAGCGGCGTGAGGTTAGGGCTTTGCCGCTTTTTAAGCTCGTGAAATTTTATAAAATCCCGCACCGTTTTTAAAATTTATCGAAATTCCATGCCGTCTCTTTAGAATTTTACGCGAGTTTTACGCCATAGAATTCTTACTATCGTTCCGCTTTTGCACTGTAGGCAAACGGCGTGTTCCTCGGAGGAACATATAATTTCGTTCGTAAATTTGCGGGCAAATTCCGCGGAGTTAAAATTTAGAATTTTAAATTCCGCGCCTAGAAATTGTGGAATTTCAAAATCCCGTTAGCTGTATTCGCGGCTAAGCTTTAAAATTTCTTAGCAATGGAATTTTAAAATTTCACGCTGTGCTGCTCGGTAAAGGCATGCTTGTAAATTTCAAAATTTAAAGGCGCAAATTTTTATGCTCTGTTTCGCAGGGTACGCCGCGATAGATGGTTCGCAGTAAAAATTTGAAAATAATATTAGTGTCGCGCGAATAAAATTCTAAAAGCAAAATAAAGTTTATCCGCACTTCGCGCAGAATTACTCCAGCCCTAAAAACGCGCCGTCTTCAAATCCGAAATAGACCCTCTCGCCCGCGCTCCAGCGCTGCTCATCCTGCGCCGTGACGCATTTTAGCAGCACGTCGCCCGCCTTGATCTTGATGAGTAGCGAGGAGCCGTACTGAAGCGAAACCGAGTGCAAAATCCCCGCGAAGCAGCGCTCAAACGGGCTTTGAGATAATAAAATTTTACTCGGATTTATCGCGATTTTGCGGGCGCGTGCGAGCCCATCTTCAAGGCGCAGCGAAATTTCATCCGAAAATTTTAAAACTCCGTTTTGCACGTCAAAGATGTTTTTGTATTCAAACTCGCATATCTTGCCGCGATGCAGAAATACGCTTCTTTGCGCGATCGCGCTGAGCCATTTCTCATCGTGGCTGGCGATGATAAAGCCGCAGCCGTAGCGACTTCGCATAAATAAAATCGCGCGCGCAAAGAGCTTGGAGGCGGCAAGATCGAGGCTGTTGGTCGGCTCGTCGAGCAGATAGAGCTTCGCGCGCTGCGCCAGAGCGAGCGCAAACGCGATGCGCTGCGTCTGCCCCGAGCTAAGCTCGAAATGCTTCTTTGATAAAAAACTCCTATCAAGCCCCGTTAGGCCGAGCGCCTCATCCACTCGCTCGTCAAATTCTGCAAGTGCGCCGCGACTTTTGAGCGCAAATTTAAAATTTTGCTCCACGCTGCGTTTTAAAAGCACGGGCTCGGGCAGCAGCAAGCAGGTCTGCCGCAACGTCTGCAAAGAGGGCGCCTGCTGCCCCCAAAGCTCCACGCTGCCGCCGCTCGGACGCTGCAAAAAGGATAAAATCCGCAGTAGCGTGGATTTGCCGCTGCCGTTGGAACCCAAAAGCGCCGTGATGCCGCTCGTATTTAGATCGAGGCTAGGGATATTTAAAATTTCGCTCCGTCCGTAGCGCAGCACTAGATCCCGAACCGAGATCAGCTCACTATTGGGTACAGATCGCGCTGCGGAATTCTCACTTGCGAAATTCTCGGTCGCGAAATTTTCATTCACGAAATTTTCATTCGTAGAATTTTCACTCGCAGAATTATTGGCGGCAGAATTTGCGCTCGTAGAATTCTCTCCTATAGAATTTGTGCCCTTGAAATTTTCGCTCATAAAATTTTCGCATTCCCGCTCCGCTCGGTTTTTATCCGTGAAATTTTCGCTCGGGCACGTTTGCTTATCTGTATTCATCGATCTAGCCTTTTTAGCGCGTGGATGGCTAAATTTACCGCAAACGCTATTAAAATCAGCACCAGCGCGAGCGCTATACCCATCGCAAACTCGCCCTTGTTGGTCTCAAGCGAGATCGCCGTGGTGATCGTGCGGGTGAAATATTTGATATTGCCACCGATCATCATCGCTACGCCTACCTCGGCGACGATCCGCCCGTAAGCGGTAGCGATGACGACTAGCAGGGCATAGCGCAGCTCGTAAAGCACGCAAAGGATTAAATTTAGCGGGCTTAGGCGGTAGTTCATAATGTTTAGATAGTGTTTTTTGTCCATATTTTCGATGACGCTGGCGCTTAGCGAGACGATGATGGGAAGCGCCAGCACAAACTGCCCGAGCATCACGGCTTTAAGCGTAAAAAGTAGCCCAAGCTCGCCCAGGGGGCCGTTTCTGGAGATGAAAGCGTAAAGGATCAGTCCTATCGCCACCGTGGGCATCGCAAGCGCTACGTCGCTTAAAAGCCTAAGCGTTCTGCGAGCGCGAAATTCATAAAATCCGAGGATAAATCCTATCGGAAAGCCGATTAAAATCGCAAAAAGTATCGAGATGCTCGAAGTATAAAGCGTCGCTTTAATCGCCGAAAAGGTCTCCGCATCGCCGCTAAAAAGCAGTCCGAATGCGCTTAAAATTCCTTCTAAAATAAAGTCCAAGATTGTGTCCTAAATGTTCTATTCTGGCAAATTTATATGCTATAATAGCATATTTTTTAAAGGAGATAACATGAAAAAAATATTTTTTGTTTCGCTCGCTCTTAGTGCGAGCCTTTTTGCCGCCGATAACGATTTGGTAATGGCAACCACAACGAGCACCGATAATACGGGCTTGCTAGACGCGATCTATCCTGCGTATAAGGCGGAAACCGGCGTCGATATCAAATGGACGGCGGTAGGTACGGGTGCTGCTCTAAAGCTTGGCGAGAACTGCGATGCGGACATACTTTTCGTGCATTCGCCGAAAGTCGAGAAAGAATTCGTAGAAAAAGGCTTCGGCGTTGACCGCACGCCCGTTATGTATAATGATTTTATCCTCATCGCCGATAAATCCATCGCGCCTAAATTTAAAGGCAAGGATCTTAAGGGCTCGTTTGAGCTAATCAAGGCGGAGAAGATTAAATTTTTCTCTCGCGGCGATAAATCGGGCACCGATAACAAAGAGAAAGGTATTTGGAAAAAGGTTGAGGGCGCCGTGCCTGAAAATGAGGCGTGGTATAACCAAACCGGTCAAGGCATGATCGCTACGATTAACGCAGCCGCCGAGCAAAAAGGCGTGACCTTCACCGATCGCGGCACTTACATCAAATACGAGGATAATAAAAAGGGCAATCCCGATATGGTTATCATCAACGAAGGCGATAACGATCTGAAGAATTTTTACTCCGTAATCGCGGTCAATCCAAAGCACTGCCCAAAAGCCGACTACGAAAATGCGCAGCGCTTCATTAAATGGATCACTAGCGAGAAGGGGCAGAAGTTCGTAGGCGATTTCAAGCTGTTAAATAAGCCGCTTTTCACCCCTGATGCGAATACTCGCAAGAATTAGCTCTAGCTAAATAAGGCTAAATTTGAAGCCCAAAGGCGAATCGCCGTCTTTGGGCCTTCGCTTTTTCATAAATCAATCTGCGCGCCTTTAAATTTAGCAGGCGTTTTTCTGCGTCTTTTTGCGATACATTTTTTACTTTCTAGCCATGCGTTTAAATTTATCGCAGCTTTGTTTGTAGGTGATAGGCTTAAAATTACAGCTATATTTGAGATCGGTGCGGGGAAATTTCGATCGCGTTCGGATATGTTTTAATGTCTAGCGATATTTATACAGCGTAAAATTTAGTAGTATTTACGTGTGGCTCTAAATTTTAGTTTGTTGGGAATTTAATTTGAAGTTGCGGTTAAGCTCGGGCGTATGAAAAACGCCCGAGCGTGTGAAGCTATGAAATTTTATGCGCGGTTACAAAGCCTGCTTTGTCACGCGCTGATAAAATTGCCTTTCAAGCTCTAGCAAAATTACCGAGCGCGCGGCTATAAAATTTCACTTTGCGTTAGCGAGCTATTCGACTTCGGCGTCGATGACATCGTCGTCTTTTTTACCGCCGTTTGAGCCGGAGCTTTGCGATCCGCCTTGCGCGCCCTGATTTGCGCTGGCAGCCTTGTATAGATCCTCGGCGACCTTGCTTAGGGCTTCTACTTTAGAGTTTATCGTTTCCTTGCTCGCGTTTTCATCCTTTAGCACGGCTTTTAGATCATTTAGCGCGCCCTCGATCTTAGCACGTAGATCGCCCGGCACCTTCTCGCCCATCTCGCTTAGGCTCTTTTCGGTTTGATGTGCGATGCTGTCGGCTTGGTTGCGCGCTTCGACGGTCTCTTTGCGCTTGTTGTCTTCCTCTTTGTGAAGCTCGGCGTCCTTTACCATCTTATCGATCTCGGCATCGCTTAAACCGCTTGAGCCGGTGATGCGGATGTCGGTTGCCTTGCCGGTGGCTTTGTCTTTTGCCGAAACGGTTAAAATTCCGTTCGCGTCGATGTTAAATTCCACCTCGATCTGCGGTACGCCGCGAGGAGCGGGCATGATACCTTCAAGATTGAAATTTCCTAGCGATTTATTGTCCTTCGCGAACTCGCGCTCGCCCTGCAAGACGTTGATCGTAACGGCGCTTTGATTATCCTCTGCTGTCGAGAAGGTTTGAGATTTTTTCGTAGGTATCGTAGTTCCCTTTTCGATGATCTTGGTCATCACGCCACCCAGGGTTTCGATGCCGAGGCTTAGCGGAGTGACGTCGAGCAGTAGCACGTCTTTTACGTCGCCTTTGATGACCGCGCCTTGGATCGCTGCACCGATCGCTACGACTTCGTCAGGGTTTACGCTCTTATTTAGCTCCTTGCCGAAAGCCTTTTTGACCTCCTCTTGCACTAAAGGCACACGCGTCGAGCCGCCCACCATGACGACCTCTTTTATATCGTTCATGCTTAGCCCTGCATCGCTTACGACCTTTTTGAGAGTGCTTATGGTCTCATCTACCAAAGAATCGATCATACTTTCAAATTTAGCTCTAGTGATGGTTTTCATCAGGTGTTTAGGACCCGTAGCGTCAGCGGTAATGAAAGGTAAATTTACCGTCGTTTCCATCGCACTGCTTAGCTCTTTTTTGGCGTTTTCCGCAGCCTCTTTTAGGCGTTGCATAGCCATTACATCGCCGCGCAAGTCGATGCCTGTTTCAGATTGAAATTCCGAGGTTAAAAAGTCGATCAGCTTGTTATCGAAATCATCGCCGCCCAAAAATGCATTACCGCCGGTAGCTAAAACTTCTACAACGCTATCGCCAGTTTCTAGCACAGTTACGTCGAACGTACCACCGCCTAGATCGTAAACGACGATCTTTTCAGATTCTTTTTTATCCAGTCCATACGCAAGTGCCGCCGCGGTCGGCTCGTTGATGATACGAAGCACGTTTAGGCCCGCGATTGTTCCTGCTTCTTTCGTCGCCTTTCTTTGGCTGTCGTTGAAATACGCAGGCACGGTTATGACCGCATCGACAACCGGCTCGCCCAAAAACGCCTCAGCATCCTCTTTTAGCTTGATTAGCACCTTAGCTGAAATTTCTTGCGGCGTATAGACCTTGCCCGCGATCTCTACCGCGCACGCGCCGTTTCGGTCGATGATCTTATACGGCAGGCGCTTTTTAGCCTCCTGCGCGTTTTTCTCATTCATCATAAGACCCATGATTCGCTTGATCGAGTAGATCGTCTTTTCCGGGTTAGTTACTGCTTGGCGCTTGGCGCTGTCGCCTACTAAAACCTCGCCTTTGTCGGTGAAAGCGACTACCGACGGAGTGGTGTTTTTGCCCTCTTTGTTCGGTATGATCTTGCTCTCGCCGCGCTCGAATATGCTTACGCACGAGTTTGTTGTTCCTAGGTCGATGCCTATGACTTTTGCCATTTGTTATCCTTTGTGTTGAATTTAAAATTTTAAAATTTGGACGATTATTTCGCCACTACTACCATAGCGGCGCGCAAAACGCGCTGCTTATACATATAGCCTTTTTGATATACTTGAACGATATCGCCTTTTTTAGCGCCTTCGGCTTCAATCATCGAGATGGCGTTATGCACGCTAGGATCGAATCCCGCATCCGTCGCTATCGGAACGATACCGTATTTTTCAAAAGTCTTTGTAAAAAGGCTTAGACATTGTTTTACGCCGACTTCGATTTTATCTGCAAGCTCATTACCTTCCACATCAATTTTGGCGGCCTCCTCAAGCGCGTCGATTATCGGCAGTAGATCTTTTGCAAAGCTCTCGCTAGCGTAAGCAACAGCGCTATCTTTTTCCTTTTCCAAACGTTTTTTGAGATTTTCAAAATCCGCATTGGCGCGGTAAAATTTATCGGTGATCTCACTTAGCTCGTTTTGAAGCTTTTGTATCTGCGCATCGGTATCGTCGCATGTCTGCGCCTCTTGCGGCTCGCTAGCCTCTGACGCGCACTGCTCGCAAACCTCTTTTTCTTCACTATTGCACGCTGCGTTTTTATCGCCGTGCTCTTTAAATTTATGGCTCATGCTACTCCTTTAGCGTAGTTAAAAAATTTCTCGTAATTCTCGTAAACGCTGCCTGCGCAGATCATCGTAGCGTCCTCGCCTTCGAATTTCACGGGGCGTTTGATCCCCATAAATCCGTGCTCGAAGTAGGGCGCGAAGATCAAATTTTTAGTAAAATTTACGGCGATCGAGGGGTTAAGTAAAATTTTAAACCGCTCGTCTTTGAAAATTTTATACGCCACGACCTCGTTACAAAGAAATTCGATTTTAGAATTTTTTAGCTCTTTAATTTTGGTGCTAAGCTCGCGTAGACCGATCTGCATCGAAGCTAGCTCCAAATCTCCGAGTGAAATTCCTATTAAATTTGATAGGAATTTAAAAACTCTAAAATCGTATTTTAAGATAATCTCGTCTTTTCTAAATGCAAGGATTATGAAGCGATCATCGTGATTGATGACTTCGCTTAGGGCTTCGTTTTCGGCGTTGAAAATCATACAGTAAATTTCAAAATCCTCAAGCACCGCTTCTAGCTCGCGAGCATCGTCTATTTTTAACTCATCGTCGAAGCTAAGTCTAGCGCGCCAGTAATCCTGCATCGTCGCAACCGTCGGAATTCTACCACCGCTTACATGAAGCTGCGTCAAAGCCCCCTCGTCGCTTAAGCGCTTAAAATAAATTCGGATACTAGACGCTGACATCGCTACGCCCATACGCTCACCCAGCTCGGAAGATCCGATCGGGGTGTTGCTATCGAGATAGGCGGAAATGATGGATTCCAGGATCATATCACGTTTATTCGTTTTCACTTTTAGCACTCTTTCGGTAAGATTGCCAGTATTATACAACATTGAGTGGTGGGATGTCAAGGTTTTTATATAAATTTTATAAAATTTTAGCAATCGGGTCCTGAGTTTGCTAAATTTTAACTATGATTTTTTGAGCTGAGCGTAATTCTTGGAATTCTTGGAATTCTTGGAATTCTTGGAA